>NZ_CP068046.1:639090-958636 GCF_016698665.1 Devosia rhizoryzae | reverse complement strand
TTGTTGCCGAAAACCAGCCCATCCTCCTGATCGGCGGCCCGGCCGAACGCGGCACCCATCTTGGCCAATCCATCTACCTGCGCGATCTCTTCGATCGCCGTGACGGCGACGCCCCGCATGTCGACCTCCAGGCCGAGCGCAAGACCGGCGACTTCGTCCGCAAGCTGATCCGCTCCGGCATCGTCACTGCCTGCCACGACCTGTCCGACGGCGGCCTTGGCGTCGCTCTGGCGGAGATGGCGCTTGCCGGCGACATCGGCGCGGAAGTTACCGAGGTCAACGGTTTCGACCCGATCCAGACCTTCTTCGGCGAAGACCAGGGCCGCTACCTCGTGACGCTCAATCTCGATCCGCAGGGCGACGAGATTATGGCCCTCTGGCGCGAGGCCGAAAGCCTCGGCATCCAGGCGCCATGGATCGGCAATACCGGCGGCACGACGGTCAAGCTCGGCGAGGCTTCTGCAGTCGCCCTCTCCGACCTTCGCGCCGCCCACGAAGGCTGGTTCCCCAACTATATGAAGGGCTGATCCGGCAGCGCCCACCTTCGCCTTATGTTCGCCGCTCTTTGACGTGCTTTGCTCATCTGCGGCGGACATTTAGGAGAAGATGATGAAGCATAATCGAGTTTTGGCCGGTCTGGCCGCCTGCGGCATGGTGCTCGCGCCTGTCCTTGTTCTGGCGCAGGAAGTCTCGATTACCCGCTCCGTGCTTCAGGATCTTCCCTATACGCTGATCTATCCGGCGGTCCTCCAGGCCACCGGTGGCGGCGTTGATCCGGTGACGCTCAACCATCCCCAGGCGCCGCTTCAATGCGACATGCACGTGGTCCCCGTCGAGGATACGTCCTGGACCGTCGACGGCGCTCTTGCCGAACTCGATGACGCCGAAGTGGCCAGTGCCTGGGCCGATACCCTGCCCGGTTTCGCCGTCGCCAGCAAAGGCACCGTACAGTACCAGGACGCTGCAGCGCTGACCTATGAAGGCACCAGCACCGACTCGGCCATGGGCATGCCGCTGACCCTCGTGCACACCGAAACCGTCGCCTCCGGCCGCGGCTACGTGCTCGACTGCCTCTTTGCCGCCGACCAGGCCGAACAGGCCCGCCCCCTTGTTGACTTCATCGTCACAAATTTCTCTACTCGCGCCGATGCCGAATGCTGCATTGGCGTGACGGTAGTGGAACCGGAGCCACCGGCCGCGCAATAGCGGCTGGTTGAAGGCTGCCCCTCTGCATGCCATATCAGAGCCATAGGCCGGCTCGCCGGCAGACCACCGGGAGTTAGCTAATGGCAATGGACGCCACCGAAATCGAGCGCCGCATCAAGGCTGCGCTGCCCGATGCCGAGATCGAAATTCGCGACCTCGCGGGTGATGGCGACCATTGGGCGGCGACCGTAAAATCCGAGCAGTTCCGCGGCAAAACCCGCGTCCAGCAGCATAAGATGGTCTACGATAGCCTCCAGGGCGATATGGGCGGCGCGCTTCACGCCCTGGCTCTGCAAACGGCAGTGCCGGACTGATGGCCGGGTTGCGCGACTCGCTTGATCTCATCCGCATGGTGCGGCCCGAAGCCGGCACCAACGCGCTCGAACACGAGATTATGGGCGAGCGCGCTAATTCCCTTGGCGCTGCCGAGCAGCGCGTGATCAAAGCCATCGCCGGCCTCAATGCCGGCGACAATCGCGACCACTTTCTCGCCGAAGCACGCGAAGCAGTTTGGGCCTACTTCGTCCAGCGCGAACTCATCGGCTTCCGCCGCCACACCGATGTCATTCGCGATCTTGGCATCCCGCCCGAAGTGCTGAACGGCCTCGGCGTTATGCCGGCGAAACGCACCTGATGCCGCGGGTTTGAGGAGTTTCCATGAAATCGAGCGTCCTGTTTCTGGCAGCAACTCTGGCGATCTGTGCTGGGCCTGCCCTTGCCCAAGCGCAATGCTACCAAAGCGACCAGTTCCTAGTGATCGCCCAGGATCGGACCGACGAAGTCGGCACCGATTTCATCATCCGCCCTCCGGCGCGAGGCAAGATAGCCTGCCTCTATGAACCCACTGCGGACGACGTGGTCATCAGCAATCCTGGTGACCCGCTGCATTATGAAGAGCTCGTGGGCCAATATCTCGTGCTCACCCGCTCGACCGGGCCGGAAGGCGATCTCGTCATCTACGATCTTGCGAACTATAGCTTCTCCCCGATGCTCGATGTGGGTGCCAGCGACGATATCGTGGTGACCGAAGACAGCGTGACCTATTGGCAAGAACTGATCCGCGGCAGCGAACTCAACTGCGACACCTACGCAGAAAACACCGGGTATGACCTGGGCTCGATGATCTACGAGGAACGTGTGCTGGATCTTGCCACCCAGACAGTGGCTGCCACCGGCGAGACGCAGTGCTTGAGCACGCAATGATCGTCCTTTGACGATCTCGACAGCGCCACAGTCCTGACCTATCTAAAGGCAGAATTTAGCCGGCCCTTGAACCCGGACATTTTGAAAGGCTCCGCCATGACCGATATCAACGCCTTCATCGACGACAAGGTAAAGAATAACGACGTGTTCCTGTTCATGAAGGGCACCCCGGACTTCCCGCAATGCGGCTTCTCCGGCCAGGTCGTGCAGATCCTGGGCTATCTCGGCGTAGACTACGACAGCGCCAATGTGCTCGAAAGCCCCGAACTTCGCGACGGCATCAAGGCCTATACTAACTGGCCGACCATTCCGCAGCTTTACGTCAAGGGCGAGTTCATCGGCGGCGCCGACATTGTCCGCGAAATGTTCCAGGCCGGCGAATTGCAAACGCACATGCAGCAGGCCGGCATTCCGATCAAGCAGACCGCCTGATTGCCAGAAGATCGATGAAGGCCCTGCCCTGACCGGCGGGGCCTTTCGCTATTCGGGAACGACAATGTCGGCAGCGTAGCGCAGGTCCCGCATCGGTCGCACGATCCGCGTCGCCTCATCGTAGTTCGGATGCTTCTTGTAGGCATCGAGCGCCGCCTGATCGGCGAACTCGCCATAGACCACCACATCAACCTCGTTCCCATAAAGGTCGACCCGGCTATTGCGGCTGATCTCGAACTTGAGACTGTGCGGAATTTTCGCAAGCAAAGACAGGCCTTCGCAAATGGCGTCGATCTTGTCCGGCGACTTGGCAGTAAAGAAAACGATGTGGCGGATCATGACCTGTCTCTGATGTGCCGGGTGTCTCGCCCCGATTGATCCATCCGTCAACCCATCACCGGCGCTGATGAGGATCATTCAGGAAAATCGCTTTGCGTGATGATGTCGCAGGCGTAAGTTTCCGCTCCGTTCCGAGACTCGCGCCATGTCGACCGCCGCTCTTCGCCCCGCCGTGCCCCTGCTGGTGCTCATCATCGCCGGCTGCATCATCGCAGCCATCGGCAATGGCGTGAGAACCAGCTTTGGCCTTTTCACCCTGCCGATGACAAGCGATCTGGGCCTCACGCGTGAAAGCTGGGGCATGGCAATGGCCATCCAGAACCTCGCCTGGGGTATCGCACAACCCTTCGCCGGTGCATTCGCCGATCGCGTCGGCACCGGCCGCACGGTTGCTGTCGGCGCGCTAATCTATGCCCTGGGCGTTCTGGGAATGGCTTTTTCGCCCAGCGCCGGCCTCCTTACCATTACCGCGGGTATTGTCACGGGCGTGGGCATCGCGATTTGCTCCTTCTCCGTGGTCATGGCTGCATTTGGCCGCTCCGTGCCGATGGAAAAGCGCTCGCTGATCTTCGGGGTCGCCACCGCAGCGTCCTCCTTCGGCCAATTCGCCTTTGCGCCAATCAGCCAAGGCTTCATCAATGCCTTCGGCTGGCAATCGGCCCTTGTTTATCTCACCATGGCGCTGCTGCTGATCATTCCGCTGAGCTATGCCCTGCGCGGCCGCACTGAAACACCGGCCGGACACGCCGACCTCCCCTTCATGGAAGCGCTCGCCAAAGCTTGGGGTCACGGCTCCTACAAGCTTTTGGTCATCGGCTTCTTCGTCTGCGGCTTCCACCTCGCCTTCATCAACGTCCACATGCCCGCCTATCTGGTGCAGTGCGGACTGTCGCCGGAAGTGGGCAGCTGGACGATTGCCGTTATTGGGCTCTTCAACATTGCAGGTTCGCTGCTCGCCGGTTACCTTGGCGGCAAATTGCCCAAGCAGCTGATGCTCGCGACCATCTACTTTTCGCGCGCTGTCGCGATTGGCCTTTTCATGCTGTTCCCCGTCAGCGAGTGGACCGCCTATGCTTTTGCCGCAGCCATGGGACTGCTCTGGCTTTCAACCGTGCCGCTGACGGCCGGTCTTGTCAGCCTGTTCTTCGGCGCCCGCTACATGGGCATGCTCTACGGCGTCGCCTTTTTCAGCCATCAGCTCGGCTCCTTCATGGGCGTCTGGCTTGGCGGCTTCGTCTATGACATGACTGGCGCCTATGACCTCGTCTGGTATCTGGGCGTCGTTCTGGGCCTTGCTTCTGCGGCGCTCCACATCCCTATCAACGAGCGCTCGGTACCAAACTTCTCACTCAAGCCTGCCTGATCTATCGTCTTTCGCCGATTGATGGGTTGCCAAACCTGGCCGAGAGGTTCATGGTCCGCGCAATCCTTTCGGCCGGTCTCCTTTCGGCCCTTCTGAGTTTCAATCATGTCCGATCACTTTACTCGGGTGCTGTCGCGCCCTGAATTCATTGCCCTTGTCGCGGCACTGATGGCGCTGAACGCGCTCGCCATCGACGTCATGCTCCCGGCCCTGCCCTATATGGGCGAAGCGCTCGGCATCGCAAACGAGAACGAGCGCCAGTTCGTGGTCACCGCCTATATGCTGGGCATGGGCATTGCCGTCCTTGGCTTTGGTCCCCTGACCGACCGTTTCGGCCGCCGGGCGCCACTCCTCTGGGGGGTCGGCATCTACATCGTCGCAGTGGTGATCGCGGCCTTCGTTCAGGATTTCACGGTCCTTCTGGCGCTCCGCTTCATCCAGGGCATGGGTGCGGCCAGCGTTCGCGTCATTGCGACCGCGGTCGTGCGTGACCGTTATCGTGGCCGCGAAATGGCCGAGGTCATGTCCTTGACCTTTATGGTCTTTATGGCGATCCCGATTATCGCGCCGGGCATTGGTCAGGTGCTGCTGCTGACCGGACCATGGCAGACGATTTTCATCTTCATGGGCCTGCTTGCAGCCGCCTTCTGGCTCTGGACCTATATGCGGTTGCCCGAAACTCTGCCCGAAGCCCAGCGCCGTCCTTTGAGCGTCGGCGGCGTGCTCAGCGGCTTCCGTATCGTCTTCACCAATCGCGTAGCCATATCCTATGGCCTCGCCGGCACCTTCCTGTTCGGTGCCCTTTTCGGCTTCATCACCTCGGCCCAGCAGATCTATGTCGATATCTACGGCCTGGGCGTCTACTTCCCGGTCGCTTTTGCCGCCATGGCAGGGCTGATGGCCATTTCCTCCTTCACCAATTCCAAGGTGGTGCGGCGCATTGGCATGCGGCGCCTTTCGCATGGCGCCATGCTGGTCTTTACCCTGGGTTCGGGCATCTGGCTGACGCTTGCCACGCTAGGCCTGCTGCCGCTTTGGCTCTTCTTCAGCCTCCTTGCGATCATCATGTTCTGCTTCGGCTGGTCAGCCTCAAACATGAACTCGCTCTCGATGGAGCCGCTGGGCAATGTTGCCGGCACCGCTGCTTCGGTATTCGGCTTCATCCAAACCGTCGGCGGCGCCCTGATCGGCTCCTATGTCGGCCAGCACTTCGATGGCACCACCGTGCCGGTCGCCACGGGCTACTTCACCATGGGCATTCTGACCCTGGCCTGCATCCTCGTGGCTGAAAAAGGCCGGCTGTTTGGCGTCGGTGAGGAATACGGCGGTAGCGCCGAACCGGTGATGGAAGTCCACTAAGCGCCTGCGGGTACTGGCAATTCCAGCTGGGACCGGTCCTGATAGATGTGGTCGACCAGGCCCCAGCGGAGCGCCTCTTCGGGCGCCATGAAGCGGTCGCGCTCCAGTGCGATCTCGACCTCCTCATAGGTCCGGCCGCAATGCTTGGCATAGATCTCATTCGTTAAACGCTTCAGCCGCATCGACTCTTCGGCATGGATCATGATGTCCGTGACCTTGCCCTGGTATCCGCCGGATGGCTGATGCAGCATGATCGAAGTGTTGGGCAGCGATGCCCGGTGCCCTGCAGCACCGGCAGCAAGGATCAGCGTGGCGGCCGAAGCGGCCATGCCCATGCAAAGCGTACCCACCGGCGCCTTGATGAACTGCATCGTATCGTACATCGAAAGCGCCGCGGTCACGACACCGCCGGGCGAATTGATGTACAAATAGATGGGCTTACCGGGACTTTCGGATTCAAGAAACAAGAGCTGGGCGCAGACCAGGCTGGCCATGCTGTCCTCGATCTGCCCGTTCAGAAAAATGATCCTTTCGCGCAGAAGGCGCGAGTAGATATCGAAGCTGCGTTCGCCACGGCTCGATTGCTCGACCACCATAGGGACGAGTTGCATCATGTCGCGCATCGGCGACCTCCTGATTGTTGATGGTTGATAGTGCCTTAGGCGGCGAGCATCAGCGTTTCGGGCAACGGCTCGTTGCTGTTAGCTGCGGCTGGCGCATGGGTCAGGCGGAAAAACGTGCCGCCAGATCCGTTCCCTTCGATCTCGAAGGTGACGAGGCTCTCATTGTCTGTTTCCGAGAGCCGGTATGTCAGTTCGGCGTTGTCCTTTGACGTCACCAAAGTGAGCTTGGCGTCATCCGGAGGTTGTAGCCAGCGCTCGAGATATTCGGGCACGGTCAGCGCGCGCCAGACTTTTTCGGGCGGCGAGTCGAGATCGGTCTCGAAAACCAGTTCGGGCGTGTCGCTCATTGGTCCATCTCCCTCAGAAGGTCCTTGAGATTGTCGATGCGGCTCGGCCAGAAGTCGCGATAGCGGGCGAGCCACGAATGGAGCGGCGCAAAGCCTTCCGGGTCGACGCGGTAGTGTGCGTACCGCCCCTCGCGGCGCTCCTGCACCAGTCCTGCCCCGCGCAGCACCGCCAGGTGCTGGCTCATTGCCGGCTGCGAAATAGCAAAGCCCTCGCGCAAGTCGGTCGCGGTCAGCTCGGCGCCGGACAGGCGTTCGAGGATGGCGCGGCGGGTTGGGTCCGAGAGGACGCGAAACAGTTCGGCTTCGTTCATGCGCAACAGATAAGCACAGACTTATGAGTTGTGGCAAGCGCTGTTATTCGGGTTTGGTCGCCAAGCCGTCGAGCCAAAGCATTTCGCTTTCATCCCGGTGAACGCCGGTCGTACCGACATGCTTGCGGTCAATTTCCGGCCCCTTTTTGATCACATGCACCAGAGCCATGCCGTACCCACGTCCAAGGCCGAAGTCGACCTTGAGCCACTCGAGGATCACGCCAGCCTTGACGTTGGGATCGTCGAACCCCTTGGCCTTGGCGAGGTCAACAAGCTCACGTGGCGTCTTGCCGGTCTTGGTTTCGATCGCATCGAGATAGGCCTGGAACGACATGGCAAGCTCCGAAAAACATCAACACCAATACGACGAAGAACTGCCTAGCTTTTCGACGCTCAGACGCTGAACACTTCGCGCCGCAACATCTCCCAGCTCGCTTTATCCGGCGCGTTGAGAATACCGGCGTCGATCCGGCCAGCGCGGAAGGGTGAGCCGTCGAGATGCGCGCTATAGCCGCCCGCCTCTTCATGGATCAGCGAACCCGCCAGATGGTCCCAGGGCATGGTCAAGTCGGCGCCGGAGAAATGCGCATGGCCGCTGGCGACCATCCAGTATTCGTAGGCCGAGCAGCCATAGCACATGGAAAGCCTGACCCGGGTCAGATTGGCAGCGACCCGGCTGCGCAAGGGCTCCTGTAGGTAGCTCCAGCAGACCAGCGAGACCATGTTTTCGAGCCCCGTTGGCGCCGCGGCCCTGATTGGGCTGCTCTGCCCGGACGCTCGGACCAAGCGTGCGCCCGCTCCGCGCTCGCCGATGAGAACATCGCCCCGCAGCGGATCACAGATAAGGCCACCGATGGTCTCGCCCCTGCGCACCACGGCAAGGATGGAGCCGAAAAGCCCATTGCCTGCGGCAAAGTTGAAGGTGCCGTCTACGGGATCGATTACAAAGGCCAGCTCGGCTTGAACGAGGCCGGACAGGATAGATTTATCGGCGGCATAGGCTTCTTCGCCAACGATCAGTGCATCGGGATAGAGATCATGAAGGGCGGCGGTGATCACCCGTTCGGCCCCGACATCGGCCTCGGTCACCAGATCGTATAGGTGAGACTTCCGGTCAATGTCGGCATCCTCGAGATTTCTGAAACGCGGCACGATCTCCCGGTTGCCGGCCTCGCGAAGGATGTCGGCGAGGCGCATGACGTCGAGGCTCAACTCCTGCTCCGATCAGCGGACAAGCCGGCGAAGTCGAAAAGCTTTGGATCGAGCATATGGCTCGGATTGATGTTGCCCATCGCACGGATCATCACGTCCTTGCGGCCCGGCATGCGCTTTTCGATGTCGGTTAGCATGGTCTTCATGGCGTTGCGCTCGAGCCCATCCTGCGAGCCGCAGAGGTCGCAAGGGATTATCGGGAACGCCATGGCATCGGAAAAACGCTGCAGGTCTTCTTCGGCGCAATAGATCAATGGCCGCAGCACTTCGAGGTCCCCCTCGTCATTGACCAGCTTGGGCGGCATGGCCGCAAGGCGCCCGCCATGGAACATGTTCATGAAAAAGGTTTCGAGACTGTCGTCGCGATGATGGCCAAGCACCAGCGCCGTGCAGCCCTCTTCCCGGGCAATGCGGTAAAGGTTGCCGCGACGCAGGCGCGAACAGAGCGAGCAATAGGTGGCGCCCGCCGGCAGCTTGTCGGTAACGATCGAATAGGTGTCCTGGTATTCGATCCGATGCTCGATGCCGAGGCCCGTGAGGAAATCCGGCAGGATGTGCTTGGGAAAGTTCGGCTGGCCCTGGTCGAGGTTGCACGCCAGGAGTTCGACCGGCAAAAGCCCGCGCCACTTGAGATCAAGCAGCAGCGCCAGGAGCCCATAGCTGTCCTTTCCGCCCGAAAGCGCGATCAGCCATTTGTCACCCGGCTTCACCATGGCGAACTTTTCAAGCACCTCGCGCGTGTTGCGGATCAGGCGCTTGCGCAGCTTGTTGAACTCGACCGAACGCGGGGCATTGGCAAAGATCGGATGGGCGCCGGCATCGCTGTCCTCGAATGGCGTAGCGGGGGCTTCCATCACCGTGCTCATGGCGAAACTTTCCTTGGGTGGGCTTTCGTAGCTGATACCGCCCCTTCCCGCGCTTGGAAAGCAAAAGCCGGCGTGCAGAACCTTACCAAAGCTTAACTTCCCGTCCTTGTTTTAACCCCGCATGGACAGTTAGATGGCCCCATCTCACGGCACCCTGGAGTCTCCCGGTGTTTCGCTCATTCTTCCCCCAGCCTCGTATGTTCTTCACCTCGGCGATCGCCTGGACCGTCCTGGCGATGCTGATCTGGTTTGCTTTCGGGGCGCAGCTGCAGCCCTACCTGAGCGTCGGCAATTGGATCGGTATTGCCCCGACGGAAGCCGATCCCGAGCCGTTCTTTAATCCGGACCGCGTCTGGCTCTATCAATACATTCTCTTTGTCGGGTACCTTTTCTGCGTCCCCTGGTATTTCCTTAATGACAACAAGCGCTGGTACTGGTGGTCCGTTGTCGGCACTGTAACTATCATCGAAGTCGTCTATTTTGACGTCCAGATCGGCGCGTGGATGAACGACTGGTATGGCGAGTTCTACAACCTCATCCAGAGCGCTCTAACTACCCCAGGCAGTGTATCGCTCGATCAGATGTTTGGCGAACTCAGCACTGTTTTATATGTGCTGCTACCGCGCATCGCCGTGCTCGTCCTCAATGCCTTCTTCATTGCCCATTACCTGTTCCGCTGGCGCCGGGCGATGACCTTCTTTTATCTCACGCATTGGCAGCGCCTGCGCCATATCGAGGGTGCCTCGCAGCGTATCCAGGAAGACGCCCAGCGTTTCGCCAATATCGTCGAGGGCCTGGCCGTCGCGCTTGTCGCCTCGCTCATGACGCTGATCGTGTTTCTGCCGCTTCTGTGGGATCTCTCGAGCAACATCACAGAACTGCCGCTGGTCGGGCCGGTAAATGGCAGCCTCGTCTGGGTAGCGCTGATGTCCGCCATCGTAGGCACGGTACTTCTAGGCCTCGTCGGCATTAAGCTTCCAGGCCTGGAGTTCCAGAACCAGCGTGTCGAGGCAGCTTTCCGTAAGGAGCTTGTCTACGGCGAAGACCATGCTGGACGTGCAAGACCAATGACCGTGCGCGAGCTGTTCCGGGGCGTGCAGCGCAACTACTTTACGCTTTACGGGCACTACCTCTACTTCAACGTCGCGCGCTACATCTACCTGCAGGGCGCCAACTTCGTGCCGCTTGTTGCCATGGCGCCCTCGATCGTCGCTGGCACGCTGACGCTAGGCCTGTTCCAGCAGGTCAGTAACGCCTTCGGACAGGTGGAAGACAGCTTCCGCTTCTTGGCCAACAGCTGGACCACGATCATCTCGCTGATCTCGGTCTACAAGCGTCTGCGCGCCTTCGAATCGCACATTCCCGGCAATGGTCTTGAAGGCGTCGACTACAACGACCCCCGTTTCCTTGCGACAGAAGCCGGCTTCCCACCGGCAGAACCCGATCAGGATGGACTTCCGGAACATCCGCCGGTCGGAACCTGAACTCCTGAACAAAGGCCCTCGGTGCTTCCGAGGGCTTTTTCTGGCGTTTAAACCGGCCTCCCACGGGGGAAAGCGGAGCTTGACCGTCAGGCTTCGCGCAGCTCGGAATGGGGGTGACGTAGCACTCAATCGCGGAACCAAGCCCCTCTTCCCTTGTTCTCGGAAAGAGGAGATCCAACATGGCCATCACCAACATTCTTGCCAATATGAGCTGCACCGATCTCGCGCGTAGTGCCGAATGGTACCGCACGTTCTTCGAGCGCGACGCCGATCAGAACCCGATGGATGGGCTGCTGGAATGGCATTATGGCGCTGCCGGGTTTCAGCTCTATCAAGGCCCGGACAATGCCGGGCACTGCACCGTGACGCTGGTGGTCGACGACGTCCATGCGGAGCGGGAGCGGCTAACCGACTTTGCGCCCGGCGAAATCCAGCAGGCGAACTATGTCACGGTATTCCAGCTGCGGGACCCGGATGGGAACTTGGTAGTGCTGGCACAGCCGGGGCATGTTTAGAGGTCTTGACCACCGTAGTAGACGTTCAGAATTTCTATGAGGTCTTCGTTGACGCGATAGGTGATTGTGGCCGAATTCTCGGGCACCGATCGGACGCCAACACCTATGCGTTCTTGAATTGGGTAGCCGGTCGGCAGGTCCCCGACATTTAGGCACTTCGCAACGATGCGATCCACATACGCCTTGGCAACCGAGTAACTCGCCCCGTTTGCGAAAAGGAAGCTTTCAATATCGAGAAGGTCCTCGGAGGCTTGCTCGCGGAAGACGACAGGAAGCCTGCGCATCAACGGCCGTAAAGTTTGTCCAAGTGCGCGTCTAGGCGAGCCCGCATCTCTTCGACTGAGATGGTCGGGCGGGAGTCGGCGAGCGATTTCCGGGTTTTCTCCCGCATGTATTCGATCTCGCTCTCGGTAAAATCAACGTGCGCCCAGTCCTGCTGTTCGAGAGCATTCCGCACAACATCGCTGATCGTGTCGTAGCGGCCGGAGTCCACCTGCTCCTGCAGGACGGCCACCAGTTCGCTGGGAAGTGTGATGCTGAGCTTTTCGTTCATGGCTGGAACCTCCACTCTCACAAATTAAGCTCAGTTTGACCAAAACAAAAGGGCCGCTCCAAGAGCGGCCCTTCCAGATTGCTGATTGGTTTCGCTTAGCGCGAGTAGAATTCGACAACGAGGTTCGGTTCCATCTGGACCGGGTACGGCACGTCGGCGAGGGCCGGGACGCGCACGAAGGTGGCGGTCATCTTGGAGTGGTCGGCTTCAACATAGTCCGGAACGTCACGCTCGGCCAGCTGGGTGGCTTCGAGAACGACGGTCAGCTGCTTGGAGCGCTCGCGCACTTCGATCTTGTCGCCGATCTTGACCTGATAGGACGGGATGTTGACGCGCTTGCCGTTGACCAGGACGTGGCCGTGGGAAACGAACTGGCGGGCAGCGAACACGGTGGCCACGAACTTGGCGCGGTAGACGATCGCGTCGAGGCGCGATTCGAGCAGGCCGATCAGGTTCTCGCCGGTATCACCCTTGACGCGGGCGGCTTCGGTGTAGAGGCGCTTGAACGCCTTCTCGGTGACCGAACCGTAATAGCCCTTGAGCTTCTGCTTGGCGCGCAGCTGCAGACCGTAGTCCGAAAGCTTACCCTTGCGGCGCTGGCCATGCTGGCCGGGGCCATAAGCACGGGTGTTGAGCGGCGAGGCGGGACGGCCCCAGATGTTTTCGCCAAGACGGCGGTCGATTTTGTGCTTGGCAGAAATGCGCTTTGTCATCGCGTATCCTTTTAGACGGTAAATGGATCGCGCCCTCCTCTGCCATCCTTGCGGATGACCGACAGACTTCTTATCGAAATCCCGGGTGCGCCTATGGGCCGATCGGCCGAAATAGGTGGGCGCGTCTTAGAACCCGCGCCCGTCGAAGTCAAGCGCCGGAAGGCTTTTCCGCCGGTGCCAGCGTTTCCGCCGTGCCATCGGCCACCATCTTGTGGTCGAGCGAGCGCTGTTCGCGCAGGCCCGGGAAGATGACGCTCCAGATCCCGGCCACGGCGATTGCACCAAACCCGCCGATCACCACGGCCGCCACGGGCCCCACGAAATGCGCCACCGTGCCGGCCCGGAACTCGCCGAGCTCGTTGGACGCGCCGATAAACACTGAGTTGACCGCGTTGACGCGGCCGCGAACCTCTTCGGGCGTCCAGAGCTGCATGATGGTTTCGCGGATGGTGACGCTGACCATATCGGACGCGCCGACCAGCGCCAGCGCCGGGATCGACAGCCAGATCGAGGTGGAAAACCCGAAGACCACCGTAAAAGCACCGAATAGCGCCACAAAGACAAAGAGAATGCGGCCGGCGAAATTGCGGATCGGAAAGCGCGTCAGAAACAGCGCCATGGCAATGGCACCGATGCCCGGCGAGGCCCGCAACAGGCCATTGGCGATCGAGCCGCCATGAAGAATGTCGGTGGCATAGATCGGCAACATGGCCACTGCGCCGCCCATCAGGACGGCAAACATGTCGAGTGAAATGGCGCCCAGCACCACCTTGTTGGAGAAGATGTAGCGGAAGCCGCCAAGCAGCGTTTCCATGCTGGTCGCCTGCGCCGACTCGCGCTTGGGCGGGGCCGGGATCAGAAGAACGGTGACCACCGCAAGCCCCAGGAGACCGGCGCCGATGCCGAAGGGTATGGGCGCGCCAAACGCGTACAGCACGCCGCCCACAGCGGGGCCCGCGATCGACGCGAACTGCCAGGCCGAAGCATTGACGGTGATGGCATTGCTGAGCGCCTCAGGCGGCACGAGGTTCGGTGCCAGCGACTGCGCCGCTGGGCTCCAGAAGGCCCGCGCCGTGCCGAGCACGACCAGAATGCCGAAGATCGGCCAGACCTCATGCGCTTCGGCCTCGGTAAAAAGGAGAAAGCCGATGGCGCAGGCGAGTTCGACGCAAAGGCAGATCGCCATGATCCGGCGCCGATTGAAGCGGTCGGCAGTCAAGCCGGTGACCAGGATCAACAGCAGCGCCGGCAGGAACAGGCAGAGCCCCACAAGGCCCACCAGCAGCGGTTCGCGCGTCACTTCATAGATCTGGTAGGCGATCGAAACCGACATGATCTGGACGGCAAAGCTGACCAGAAGCGTCGTCAGCCAGAAAAAGCGGAAACCGACATAGCTGAACGCGATGCGTGACTTGTCGGCGGGGGCTGCGGTGCTCATTGGGGGTCTTTTGCTGGCTTCTGCCGATTGGGGTTGGGTCGTTCGTGGCGGCGATCGATCGAGGAAATAACGCCGCGCAGGGTGCGGATTTCCTGTGCGGTAAAGCGCCCGCGGGTCAAAGCAGTGCGCAGATTGTTGACCATGCTGGGGCGTTTGTCCGGCGTGGTGAAAAATCCGGATTGATCGAGCACGCCTTCGAGATGCTCGAAGAGCCCCACCAGCTCCGACCGCGGCGCCGGCTCGGCCAGCCCTTCGCTGAACGGCAGCGCCCTGCCCTCCGCGCTGGTGCGCCGGAACTCGTAGGCCATCAACAGCACGGCTTGCGCGATGTTGAGCGAGGCAAAGGCCGCCTCGACCGGCAGGGTAACGATGGCATCGGCCATGGCGACTTCGTCGTTGAGCAGGCCCCAGCGTTCGCGGCCGAACAACAGCCCGGCGCCCTGCCCGCCAGCGATATGCGCCGCCATATTGGTGGACGCTTCCTCGGGCCCCAGCACTTCCTTTTGCATATCGCGCGAGCGGGCTGTGGTGGCGTAAACCAGCGTTAAGTCGCCGATCGCCTCTTCCAGCGTCTCGAAGACGCGAACGCGCTCGAGCACATGGTCGGCGCGAGACGCAGCAGCGATCGCCTTTTCATTGGGCCAGCCATCGCGCGGCCGCACCAGGCGCAAATCCCAAAGCCCGAAATTGGCCATGGCGCGCGCAGCCGAGCCGATGTTTTCGCCAAGTTGCGGCTCACAAAGAATAATCGCCGGCGTGGGCGCCAGCGATATGGGTTGCGAACTATCGGTGCCTGCCATGTGCCGCGATCCTTGGAGGAGACCGCGGGGGCATAGCTTAAATGGCGGCGCGGGGCAAATCGGGCGTTGCACTGCGGCGGCGGAAATCGACCACTTTCGTCGACGGGCGCCATTCGCGATCGAGAATGGCAAAATGCAGTTCTTCGTCCCACTCGCCCTGGAACAACGCATGTTCGCGGTAATGCGCCTCAAGGCGCATACCGAGCGTCTGCATCAGCTTGATGGAATGGTGGCTGCGGCCATCGCAACGAACGGTGAGGCGATGGATGCGGAACTCGTCGAATGCGAGATTGAAAATCGTCGTCAGCGCTTCGGTCAGATAGCCCTGGCCAGAATAGGCGGGGTGCAGCATGAAGCGCACTTCGCCCTGGCCGGAGGTCGCATCCGACCAGATCAGGCAGACCTGGCCGATCAGCTGATTGTCGCCCTTGCGCACCATGGCGAGGGACAGGGTATCGCCGGGACGCTGTAGGGAGACCTGGTTGCGCATGGTGCCGACGACATCGGCAACGTCGGAGGAATAGCGGGACTGGCGCAGGGCATAACGCTGGGCGGCAGGCAATGTGTGATAGGCGGCAACGGCTTCAACATCACCGCGCTCAAAGGGGCGAAGTTGCAGGCGGTCGGTGGCAATTGGCAAAGAAAAAGATGACATAATCGTAAGCGCTCCCAGCTGGACGGTATTCAGCCCACGTGCCCGAACGACACCAAAGCATCTAAGTTCCGTCACTTCCCGGGAATATCTTACCCCGCCTGTTGAGCCTGCCATTCGCGCAGGAGGATCGCGTAATAGAACTCCTCGTCCCACTCGCCTTTGAACACCGCATGCTCCCGGAAGTGAGCCTCCCGGCGCATGCCGAGCCGCTCCATCAGGCGCCAGGACGCAACATTGCCAGCGTCGCACCGGGCATAGAGCCGGTGAAACTCACCATTTTCGAAAGCAAGATGGATCAACCTTCTCGCCGCTTCGCTGGCGAAGCCCTTGCCGTGATAGGCCGGGTGAAAAATCCAGCCCACTTCACCCTGCCGCGCCTCGGATGATCGCCAGATCAGAGAAATCTCGCCCAAAAGCACGCCGTCGGCAGAAGATTCGACTGCAAGAATGATCCGGTCACCTTCTTGATCAAGGTGAAGCTGCGTCGTTCTTTGCTGCACGGCCAGCGCGCATTCCTCGCGGCTGAGCGGTGCGTCGAACAGATAGCGCGCCACGTCTGGACGGCTACGATAGCTATGGACAGCATCGACATCGCCGCGCGTGAACGGACGCAGGCGAAGCCGTTCCGTGGTCAGCGGATAGTCCGGTCGAATGGCCATGACGTTCCCGTTCGCAGTGGCAACAGCTTTGCCCCTCCTAACGCCGTTGGCAAGCCGCTTGCTCCAGCCCGTCCTTCATGCCAGCCTTCCACCATGCCCAGACCAGAACTCGACCTCACTGCCGATTGCGACTGCGGCGCCGTCACGCTGCGGGTCACGGGCAAGGCCGTGTCGATGTTTCAATGCGGATGCGAAAATTGCCAGAAGGTCTCGGGCAGCGGTCATTCCTCCGTCGTACTGATGCCCGCCGGTAGCGTCGAACTCAGCGGCCTCACCAAAAGTTTCGAGCGACCAGCAGATTCGGGCGCGACCTTCACACGTCACTTCTGCCCCGATTGCGGCACCACAATTCTCGCCCATTCGTCACGCGCACCAGACCTGCGCATCGTCCCCGCTGGCCTTTTGGCTGGTCAGAACGACTGGTTCTCGCCCAATCAGCTGATCTTCGCCCGCTCGCATCCGGACTGGGATAATATCGCGGAGCAAATCCCCCGCTACGACACCTACCGGCCGGAGAAATCTTGATGAGCATGGCGTCCGAGGAACTCGCCGACCGCGTCCGCGGCCTGCTGCCTGGCGGCGAAAACATCCGCGAACAGAAAATGTTCGGTGGCATCTGTTTCATGCTCGATGGCCATATGCTGGTAGCGCCGGGCAGCGACGGTTCCTTGATGGTTCGTGTCGGCAAGGATGGCATGGAAGCCGCCCTGCGCCGCCAAGGCGCAAGCGTCATGGAGATGAAAGGGCGCAAGATGGGCGGCTTCATCCTAGTCAGCGGCGATGCAATTGAAGACGAGTCCGCCCTCGGCGAATGGATCGACCTCGCCCGCGCCTTCGTCCGGACGCTGCCCGCCAAGTAACACGCCCTCGGCAAGCCCCCATGCCGAGCCCGCCTTTGCGCTTTTCCCCTGCAATGCTATACGGGCGACCGACATGGCAAAGGCCACGCATTCAGGGAGTTTTCGATGAGCAAGATCAAAGTCGCCAACCCGGTCGTCGATCTCGACGGCGATGAGATGACCCGCATCATCTGGCAGGCGATCAAGGACAAGCTCATCCACCCCTACCTTGATCTCGACATCAAGTATTATGACCTCTCGGTCGAAAACCGCAACGCAACTAACGACCAGGTGACGATCGATTCCGCCAACGCCATCAAGCAGTACGGCGTCGGCATCAAATGCGCCACCATCACCCCCGACGAGCAGCGCGTCGAAGAATTCGGCCTCAAGAAGATGTGGAAGTCGCCCAACGGCACCATCCGCAACATCCTCGGCGGCGTGATCTTCCGCGAGCCCATCATCTGCAAGAACGTGCCGCGCCTCGTTCCCGGCTGGACCCAGCCGATCATCGTCGGCCGCCACGCTTTCGGCGATCAGTATCGCGCCACCGACTTCACCTTCCCCGGCAAGGGCACGCTGACCATCAAGTTCACGGGCGAAGACGGCCAGGTCATCGAGCACGAAGTGTTCCAGGCCCCCGGCTCCGGCGTCGCCATGGCCATGTACAACCTCGACGACTCGATCCGCGACTTCGCCTATTCGAGCTTCAACTACGCGCTGGCCCGCGGCGTGCCGTGCTATCTTTCGACCAAGAACACCATCCTCAAGGCCTATGACGGTCGCTTCAAGGACATATTCCAGGAGATCTACGAGGCCGAATTCAAGGAGCAGTTCGAAGCCAAGAAGATCTGGTACGAGCACCGCCTCATCGACGATATGGTCGCCTCCGCCCTCAAGTGGAGCGGCGGTTACGTCTGGGCCTGCAAGAACTACGACGGCGACGTCCAGTCCGACATCGTCGCCCAGGGCTTTGGCTCCCTCGGCCTCATGACCTCGGTCCTGGCAACGCCCGATGGCAAGATTGTCGAAGCCGAGGCCGCCCACGGCACGGTGACCCGTCACTACCGCCAGCACCAGCAGGGCAAGGAAACCTCGACCAATTCCACCGCCTCGATCTTCGCCTGGACCCGCGGCCTCGCCCACCGCGCCAAGCTCGACGACAATGCCGAACTCGCCAAATTCGCCGCAACGCTCGAAAAGGTCACCGTCGACACGATCGAAGAAGGCAAGATGACAAAGGATCTGTCCCTCCTCGTCGGTCCCGATCAACCCTGGCTCTCCACAATCGGCTTCCTCGACGCCATCGACCAGAATCTGCAAAAGGCCATGGCGTAAACGTCGCTTCTGTCGATCAGCAACGGCGCCCTCGGGCGCCGTTTTTGTTTGGGTCTCCACTCTCTTGACCCTCCCCCTTGAGGGGAGGGCAAGCAGAGCTTGGCGAGGCACGAGCCTAGCGGCGCTCGGGAGGGGTGCCGGGCATGCCTGAGATAAAGGAGGTGCCCACCTCCGGTACCCCCACCCACCCTCCCCCTGCAGAAGGGGGAGGAGCCGCACCGTAGCTAAACCACGATCTCGGGCAAACACCGCACAGACTCCTCCCCCTTCTGCAGGGGGAGGCGGGGAGGGGGTGCGACACGCACACCTTGTTCCGTACATGGGCTGCAAAGGCGGAACCCCTCCCCGCCGCCACCATTAGCCGCAGAATAATCCGTGTTTTGGCCCTTAATCCGCGGTCAAAACACACCATATTAGGCTCATCTTTCGAGGAGTGCCCCATGTTCAGAAATCGCGGCTTCAAACTGGCCAGCCTGTTGTCGGTCTTTGTGGTCATCTTTTCCATGGCGGCCGTGGACTATGCCGAGGCGCGGGCGCGCGGCGGCTTCGGCAGCCGCGGTGGCCGCACATTTTCGCCGCCCGCCTCGACACAGACCATTCCCGGCCCTGCAGCGCCGATCAATCGCACCATGACACCGTCTCAGCCGGGCACTGCCGCACGCACGCCCGCCCAGCAGACGGCGCAGCCGCGCGGTGGGTTCTTTAACGGCTTCGGCGGATCGCTCTTCCGCGGCCTTATGCTCGGCGGCCTTTTCGGCCTCCTCCTGGGTACCGGCTTTGGCGGCATCGGCGGCTTCATGAGCCTCCTGTTCCAGGCCCTTCTGATCGGCGGCGCCATCTGGCTGGTCATGCGCCTCGTGCGCGGCACCAATCGGCCGGCCACCGCCAATGGCGCCCCCTATATGAGCCGCGAAACCAGCAATTCGCGCCCGATGCCCAATTTCGGCGGCGGCAGCGCCACCCGCGCACCGGCTCGGCCCAAGAACCCCGATGAACTCGGCATCACCAACAAGGATCTTGATACATTCGAGCAGATGCTGGGCCACATCCAGACCGCCTATGGCCGTGAGGACTACGCCGCCCTGCGCCAGGTGACGACGCCCGAAATGATGGGCTTCCTCGCCGAAGAGCTGGCCTCCAATGCCAGCCGCGGCCAGATCAACCGCCTCGCCGACATCAAGCTCCTCCAGGGCGACGTCTCGGAAAGCTGGCGCGAGGGCAACACGGAATACGCCACTGTCGCCATGCGCTATCAGCTGCGCGACTGGTCGGTGGACCGCACCAGCGAACGCGTCGTTGTCGGCGATCCGGAAACGCTCGAAGAAGCCAAGGAACTCTGGACCTTCGTCCGCCAGGCCCGCGGCGACTGGAAGCTCTCGGCCATCCAGGAAGCCTGAGCCACCTCCCCAACCATCAAGCCCTCAGGTCACCCCGGGGGCTTTCTGTTGCATCCTATTTCGACTTGGTTTTGGTCTTCGCCGGGGCAGCCTCCTGCTCTTTAATCGTGAGCTCGAACCGCTCCCCAGCCTTGATCGTCACCTCGGTATCGCTGACCACGCCGTTCTTGTCCGTGTGGACCAGGTAGTCTCCAGCCTTGAGCGTCGACAGCCATTCAGGCCCAAAGCCATAGTCGAAGGACGTGCGATTACCCGCTATGTCCTCCTTGGCCGAAAACACCTCGACATAGTCGCCGTTCGGCGCCGTCACGGCCAGGACACCGGCATCAAGATCGAGAGGCACTTCGGTGCGCTCGCCGGTCCTCACGCTAAACGGCACCTCGCCTTCGGTCCCGTCGAGTTCATAGGCCAGCACATAGTCACCCTCGGCCAGCGTGAAATCCTGCTCTCCACCATAGCCATAGGCGACCGATTGCCGTGTCCCGTCGAGGGCCTTTTTGGCTTCGAACACTTCCATGTAGATGTCGTCATCCACCTTCTGACCCGCCGTGTATTCGGTCGAGAAAAACGCGATGCCGACACCCACCACGACATCTTCGTCCACCGTGTCGCCAGCCGCCAGTGAGTACGTGCGGCTCACCGTGCCTTCGCCGATGGTGACATTCGCCTCGACCTCGCCCGACGGCAACAGCGTGTTCACGTCGCCATAGTCGGTCGCGAGGTACTCCCCGTCGAGCTTGATCTCAGTCGAGGCGTTGGTGTCGAGTTCGGCCCCTTCGCTCGGGAGCGGATGAAGCTTGAGCACCGCTCCGTTGAGCACGAAATGAGGTTTGGCCACCCCGCCTTCGGAAATGGTGATCGGCTGGGCCACGGTGACATGGTCCGCCTCGACCTCGAGGATATAGTCGCCGGGTTCGAGAGTTTCCCTGAAGTCGGAATAATAGCCGGTGCCAAGGTCGGCGCCCTTGCTGCCATCCGCATTGGCCTCATACCATTTCCAGATAATGTTGAATGTCTCGTCGGCAATGTCGGGTCCGCCCTCGGCCAGCGACAGTGTTGGCATGAGGTTGAACTCCGGCTGCGGTTCCGGCGCGCTCACCGGCGCGGGTTCAGGCTCGGGCTGCGGCTCGGGTTGAGCCTCCGCCACTTGTGCCACAGTCGTGGTCAAAGCCTCCACCAGCGCATCGCCATCAGCTGCGGAAAGATAGCGGCCGCCGGTATTTTCGGCCAAGCACGCTACCTGTTGCCCTTCCTCGTCGGAAAGCCCAAAGCCCAGCACATGCGTGGTGAAGTCGATACCCTTGGCTTCCAGATCACTGGCCAGCGCGCAAGGATCGACCTCGCAAGTTTCAAGGCCATCGGTGATCAGGATCACCGTCGCCTTTTCCTCGGTGTAGGCCAAGTCCTTGGCCGCGAGCCGGACCGCGTCAGAGATCGGCGTCATGCCCTTGGGATTGATCTCGTCTGCAGCCGCAGCGATCGCCGCGCCATTCCCCGGCGCCGGCTCGACCAACATCTCGATATCGGCGCAATTGCCCTTCTCGCGATGGCCATAGGTCATGAAGCCAAGTTCGAGATCGTCGGGCAGCGTCGCCAAAACTTCGCTCAGCGTATCGCGCGCGATGGTGATGCGCGCCTTGCCGTCAATCTGCGCCCACATCGACCCCGATCCATCGAGCACGATGATCGCCCGCTCCGCCGCGACGGCCGGCGCAAAAAGCGCCAGAGCCGCTGCCGCCGCTAGCGCAAATCTTCTCACCACATGCATCTACCAATCCCTCCAAAGCAGAGCACCCGGCCCCGCGACCATGCACACCGAGCCAGTTGGGACCGAAACGAGCATGTCCGGGATCGATGTCAAACAAAAGCGCTTTCGCGCCACAGTTCGACTTGTTTCGATCCAGACGAAGCAAGACATCAAGTTGCATCTTATTGCCACCGATGCAGCGGCAAAGAAAAAGCCCCGCCGAAGCGGGGCTTGATGTTTAAAGCAGCTCGCGAATGGCCGCGATCGCTTCATTGGCCTTGGCGCCATTGGGGCCGCCGCCCTGGGCCATGTCGGGCCGGCCACCGCCGCCCTGCCCGCCAAGCGCTGCGGTCGCCGACTTGATCAGCGTGCCGGCGGCATATTTGCCGGTGAGATCGTCGGTAACGCCGATGGCCACCGTGCCCTTGCCGTCCTCGCCCTTGAGCACCAGAACGACGACACCCGAACCGATGCGCTTCTTTTCGGCATCGACAACGCTCTTGATGTCCTTGGCGGCAACGCCCTCGACCACGCGGCCGACAAACGTCACGCCGTTGACGGTTTCGCCAGCGCTGCCGGCCTCGCCGCCACCGCCGAGTGCCAGCTTTTGGCGCGCATCGGCCAAAGCGCGTTCGTTGCGCTTGAGCTGTTCCTGCAGCGCTTCGATCCGCTCGAGCACTTCATGCGTGCCGGAGCGCAGAAGACCCGCAGCAGAGGAGACAATTGCCACATTGGCGTTGCCGCGATGACGCGCCGCCTTGCCGGTCAGCGCCTCGACGCGGCGCACCCCGGCAGCAACTGCGCTTTCGCCGACGATCGAGACAAGGCCGATATCGCCAGTGCGGCGAACATGGGTGCCGCCGCAAAGCTCGACCGACCAGCCCAACCCGTTGCCGGTGGGCTCGCCCATCGACACCACGCGCACCTCGTCACCATACTTTTCGCCGAACAGGGCGCGAGCGCCGGACTCCTTGGCCTCCTCGACACCCATCAGCCGCGTTTCGACCGGGGTATTCTGGAGGATGATGCTGTTGGCGATGTCTTCGATCTCGGCCATTTCCTGGCTGGAGATCGGCTTGGTATGGACGAAGTCGAAGCGCAAACGGTCCGCCGAAACCAGCGACCCCTTCTGCGCGACATGATCGCCCAACACCAGGCGCAGCGCCTCGTGCAGCAAATGCGTCGCCGAGTGGTTGGCGCGGATGGACGAACGACGATCGTGATCGACCACCAGTTCGACCGCCTGGCCGACCTTGAGCGATCCTTCACCGACCTTGACCTTATGGGCAAAGACGCCGTGAAACTTATTGGTATCCGTGACGTCGGCGCGCGCGCCCTCGCCCGTGATCACGCCGGTATCGCCGACCTGGCCGCCGCTTTCGCCATAGAACGGCGTCTGGTTGACGACGACGAGACCTTCCTGTCCTGCCTCGATCGACTGCACTTCGGCGCCGTCCACCAGCAAGGCCTTGATCTCAGCTTCCGCGGTTTCGGTTTCGTAGCCCAGGAACTCGGTGGGTCCGAGCTTGTCGGCAAGGCCGTACCAGACCGTGTCCGCCGCCGCTTCGCCCGAACCGGCCCAGTTCTTGCGCGCCTCGGCCTTTTGCTGCGCCATCGCGGCATCAAAGCCCGCCTGGTCGACGCTGATGCCGCGCGAACGAAGGGCATCCTGCGTCAGGTCGAGCGGGAAGCCATAAGTGTCATGGAGCTTGAAGGCGGTGTCGCCGCTCAGCGTCGCGCCTTCGCCCAGGCCTGCCGTCTCGGCTTCGAGCACCTGAAGACCACGGCCGAGCGTCTTGAGGAAACGCCCTTCTTCGAGACGCACCGTTTCGGTGATCATGGCTTCGCCACGGCTGAGCTCGGGATAAGCCTGGCCCATCTCGCGCACCAGCGTGGGCACCAGCTTGAAGATCGTTGGTTCGCTCGCACCCAAAAGCGTCGCATGACGCATGGCGCGGCGCATGATGCGGCGCAGCACATAGCCACGGCCTTCATTGGACGGCAGCACGCCTTCGGCAATCAGGAAGCTCATGGAGCGCAAGTGATCGGCGATGACGCGCAGGCTGCGGTTGCCCGGGCCGGCCACGTCGGAATTGGTGGCATTGGCGGCAGCGGCAATCAGCGCCTTGAAGAGATCGATGTCGTAATTGTCGTGGACACCCTGCATCACGGCCGCGACGCGTTCGAGACCCATGCCGGTATCGATCGAGGGGCGCGGCAGTCCGCTGCGCGTGCCATCGGCATGCTGCTCGAACTGCATGAAGACGAGGTTCCAGATCTCGATCCAGCGATCGCCATCTTCGTCGGGCGAACCCGGAGGACCGCCCCAGACCTTATCGCCATGGTCGTAAAAGATTTCCGAGCATGGGCCGCACGGACCGGTATCGCCCATCTGCCAGAAGTTGGACTTGGCGCCGAGCCGCACGATGCGATCCTCGGAAAGGCCGGCGACCTTCTTCCAGAGCGCCATGGCCTCGTCGTCATCTTGGTAGATGGTGACCATCAGCTTGTCGCGCGGCAGCTCCCATTCCTTGGTGAGGAGGTTCCAGGCCAGCTCGATGGCGCGTTCCTTGAAATAATCGCCAAACGAGAAGTTGCCCAGCATCTCGAAGAAGGTGTGGTGACGCGCGGTAAAGCCCACATTGTCGAGGTCGTTGTGCTTGCCGCCGGCACGCACGCACTTTTGCGCCGTGGTGGCTGTCGAATAGGGACGCTTTTCGACGCCGGTGAAGACGTTCTTGAACTGCACCATGCCCGCATTGGTGAACATCAGCGTCGGATCATTGCGCGGCACCAGCGGGCTCGACGGCACGGCCTCATGCCCATTGCGGGCAAAGTAGCCGGTAAAGCTCGAACGGAGGTCGTTGACGCTGGTCATGCAAAGACTTTCGTGGGCGAGGACGCTCGTGACGTCCAGGTAGGAAAAACGGGGCTTTTTAGCGTGGTGGCGTCCGGCGTGTCCAGCGGGGCAAAGCTGAATCTCGCTTCGTCCGGCCTATGTCCCAGTAGACCTCATCCTGAGCGCGTCGAAGGACGAGGTCGTGGCAGGATCCGGGCGCTCGACCTCGTGGGTCGACAAGCTCACCATGAGGTCTCCCCGAGACACTCCTGTCTCCCCGGCCATCCTAAACAAAAACCCCCGCCGAAGCGGGGGAGGATGCATGGGATCGTAGGAGGCTTATTCGTCGCTGCTGTCTTCGCCACCAGCAACCAGCAACACTTCGCCGAGGAGGCCCGAGCTTTCGCGCACGCCTTGTTCGATCGTGGCTGCGATCTCCGGATTGTCCTTGAGGAACTGGCGGGAGTTTTCACGCCCCTGCCCCAGGCGCTGCGAATCCCAGGAGAACCACGCCCCCGACTTCTCGACGATCCCGGATTTGACACCCAGATCGAGCAATTCGCCGGTCTTGGAAATGCCTTCGCCATACATAATGTCGAATTCAACCTGGCGGAATGGCGGGGCAAGCTTGTTCTTGACCACCTTGACGCGGGTCTGGTTGCCGACGATTTCCTCGCGGTCCTTGAGCGCGCCGATGCGGCGGATGTCGAGACGCACCGAGGCGTAGAACTTGAGCGCATTGCCGCCGGTCGTCGTTTCGGGCGAGCCATACATCACGCCGATCTTCATGCGGATCTGGTTGATGAAGATGACGAGGCACTTGGACTTCGAAATCGAGGAAGTCAGCTTGCGCATCGCCTGGCTCATGAGGCGCGCCTGAAGGCCGGGCAGCGCATCACCCATTTCGCCTTCAAGTTCGGCGCGCGGGGTGAGCGCCGCCACCGAGTCGACGACGAGCACGTCGATGGCGCCGGAGCGCACCAGCGTGTCGGTGATTTCAAGCGCCTGTTCGCCAGCATCCGGCTGGGAGATCAGGAGGTCATCAACATTAACGCCCAGCTTGCGGGCATAGATCGGGTCGAGCGCGTGCTCGGCGTCCACAAAGGCGCAGATGCCGCCAGCCTTCTGGGCTTCCGCAATCACGTGGAGCGCCAGCGTGGTCTTGCCCGACGATTCTGGCCCAAAAATCTCAACGATACGGCCCTTGGGAAGGCCGCCGATGCCGAGGGCAATGTCGAGACCAAGCGAGCCGGTCGAGATCGATTCCACCTCAATTGAAGAGGCTTCGCCAAGGCGCATGATCGAGCCCTTGCCGAAATTGCGCTCGATCTGGCTGAGTGCCGCCGAAAGAGCCTTGTCCTTATCCATCGATCCACCTTCAACAACGCGAAGCGGCGAAGCTGCCATAATGCTCTCTCCTTATTCACGCTCTCGATGGCTTTTGCAACGAGATGACCAGCGCGGCTTATGTGCAATGTCTGTGCTGTATTTGTTCTCATTTTGTTTCGCCTTCGTCAAGAGGAATTCTGTGCTCGCTGGTCAAACTTTGGACAGCAATTGTCGGCGATTCGACGCCATCAACGCGCCTTATCAAAAGTATGATTTTTAGCTGGACAGCATTGCTGCCAATGCGCTTTATGCGGGGCAAAGCCAGCGCCAACCGAGGACCCTCAAGTGCACCTGATCCAGTTTACCGACGAGGCCGGCAATCGTGCCGTAGCGGTCACGCAAGATGGCGAAACGCGTGTCGTCACCGGCGTAAGCTCGGTCTATGATCTGGCGCAGGCAGCCATTTCCGGTACCAACACGCTGGCCGAGATCGTCGCCGACCGCGGCCTCGGGGCCAGCGTCGACAAGGCGGCCCTCCTTGCCGAGGGCCGGCTGCTCTCGCCCATCGATCATCCCGATCCGGCGCACCTCCACGTCACCGGCACCGGCCTCACTCATCTTGGCTCCGCCGCGACGCGCGACGCCATGCACAAGACCGATAAGCCCGCGACCGAACTCACCGACAGCATGAAGATGTTCCGCATGGGCCTAGAAGGCGGCAAGCCAGCGGCCGGCGAAACCGGCGTGCAGCCCGAATGGTTCTACAAGGGCAACGGCCACATCGTCGCCCGCCCTGGACACCCCATCCCCTCGCCCGCCTTTGCGCTCGACGCCGGCGAAGAGCCGGAAATCGCCGGCATCTACCTCATCGACGCCAATGGCAAGCCGCGCCGCCTCGGCTTCGCGCTGGCTAATGAGTTTTCCGACCACGTCACCGAGCGCGTCAACTATCTCTTCCTCGCTCATTCAAAGCTACGCGCCTGCTCCTTCGGTCCGGAACTGCGCGTCGGCGATCTGCCGCGCCACATCGAGGGCATGTCGCGCATCCGCCGCGGCGGGGAAGTGCTTTGGGAAAAGCCGTTCCTCTCCGGCGAGGACAATATGAGCCACACCATCGCCAATCTCGAATACCACCACTTCAAATACGACCTCTTCTGCCAGCCCGGCGACGTGCATGTGCACTGCTTCGGCACCGCGACGCTGAGCTTTGCCGATGGCATCTCGACCAAGGCTGACGACGTCTTCGAGATCGAGGAAACCCAGTTCGGCCTGCCGCTGCGCAATCCGGTCCGGATCGATGCCGAAAAGCCTGTCGTGATCAGCGGGCTCTACTAAAGGACAAAGGGTCGCGAAAGCGGCCCTTTTCTTTGCGCGCTAGTTGAGGTCGAGCGCGTAAGCCTTGAGCACGTCTAGCGGAACATGGCCGAGCACGGCCTGGTTGGTGGCCCGCAGGTAAACCCGCGGCGCCTTGCCGGCCTCATGCGCCTGCGCCCACCGCATCGCCACGAGGCACCAGCGATTGCCCGCAACCAGCCCCGGAAAGCCGAATTCGGGGCGCGGCGTCGAAAGGTCGTTGCCGACGCTCTTTGAAAAGTCGAGAAACACGGCCGTCGCCTCGATGCAGACCAGGTGCACCGCCGCGCTGTCCGGCCCTGCCGCGCAATAGCCGGTGCGGAAGAACCCGGTCAGCGGATCGGTCGAGCAGGGCTGCAGTGGCTCGCCCAGCACATTGCGCTCGTTCGAGCCCTCAAAGCGCGGATGCGCGGTCACCCTAGTGCTCCTTGTCCTGCCGCTGCAGCACTTCCTTGACCTTGGAGTTGATCTGGTCGAGCGAATAGGGCTTGGGCAGGAAATCGACGCTCTGGTCGTCCTCGATGTCGCGGCGCACGCTTTCCTCGGCATAGCCGGAAACGAAGATGATCTTGAGATTGGTCATCTTGCCGCGGATGGCCTTCAGCATGGTCGGCCCGTCCATTTCCGGCATCACCACGTCGGAGATGATGAGGTCAACCTTGTAGTCGAGGTCCTCGAGCACAAAGAGCGCGTCCTCCCCGCTATCGGCCTCGAACACTTCATAGCCGGTCGCCTTGAGCGCCCGCGCCGAAAAGGCTCGCACGCTTTCCTCGTCCTCGACCAGGAGAATGCGTTCATGGCCGGTAAGGTCCTTGACCGGCGCCGCGGCTGCCAACGCCTTGGCGTTGACCTCTTCGGCGGTCGGCACATGGCGCGGCAGAAAGATCTTGAAGGTCGTGCCGACGCCGACGGTCGAGACCGGGTAGATGAAGCCCTCGGTCTGCTTGACGATACCGTAGACCGTCGAAAGCCCAAGGCCCGTGCCTTTGCCGAGTTCCTTAGTGGTGAAGAAGGGCTCGAAAATCTTCTGGATGATTTCCGGGCTCATGCCGGTGCCGGTGTCTTCCACATCGATCAGCACGTAATCGGCCGGCACCATGCCCTCGAACTTCATGCCTGCAGCTTCGCTTTCGGTGACATTGGCCGTGCGGATCAGGATCGAGCCGCCATTGGGCATGGCGTCGCGCGCATTGACCACGAGGTTGATGATCACCTGTTCGAGCTGCACGACGTCGGCGCGCACCGGCCAGATATTGCGGCCATGTTCGACGGAAAGCGTGTTCTTCTCGCCGATCATGCGCTTCAATAGCACTGTCAGGTCGTCGACGATCAGCGGCAGTTCCAGCACCTGCGGGCGCAGCGTTTGCCGGCGCGAAAAGGCCAGCAGCTGCCGGGTCAGGCCCGCCGCGCGATTGGCATTCTGCTTGATCTGCATCAGCTCGTTGAAGGACGGATCGCCCGGCTTGTGCTTCAAAAGCAGCAGGTCCGAAAAGCCGATGATGGCGGTCAGCAGATTGTTGAAGTCATGCGCTACGCCGCCGGCAAGCTGCCCCACCGCCTGCATCTTCTGCGATTGCGCAAACTGCGCCTCGAGCTTGCGCTGGTCGGTCATGTCGAGGGCGTAGACATTGATCTGCTCCGGCGAACCGGCGCTGGTCTCGGACGCCGAAATATAAAGCCGCACCGCATGGTCGCCCTCGACGCTCAGCACCGCATCGACCGGCTCGACCTCAGAGCGCTGCGCCGAAGCATCGGCCAGCGCGCGCTTGAGCCGCTCATGGCTCGCCTCGCCGATCAGCTCGTGGATCGGCCGCATTTCGAGGCTCTTGCTTTCGCCCGACCAGCGGAAAATCCGCCCGAACGGCGCATTGGTGCGCACGATCCGCCCCTGCCCGTCCAGCGTCGCGATCGCAAAGGGCGTGTCGTTGAAAAAGCGCGAAAAGCGCACTTCGGCAGCCCGCAGCTCTTCTTCCGTGTCCGGCGCGCTGGAGCGATCAAGCACCAGGGTCCGGGTTTCGCCCAATTCGCCATCGGCTAGGCGGGCCGCGCGATGCAGCAGGCGCACCGGCAAGGCCGTGCCATTGCGGCGCACGAGATCGATGTCGATGATCTCGGTGCGGATCTCGCCATCGCCCCTGCCCCGCATCAACAGCGATGCGCCGTCGCCGCGCACGATGTCGCGCATTTCAAGCTGACCGGCATTGAACTCGGCGAGGTCATAGCCAAGCCAATCGGCCAGGGTAGAGTTGAGATACTGGATACGGCCCTGAGCGTCGGCGGAAAAGAAGCCGGACGGCGAGTGATCGAGATAGTCGATCGCCCGCTGCAGGTCACGGAAGGCGCTCTCATTGCTTTCCCGGTCGCGGGTGATGTCCTCGACCGACCAGGCAACCAGCGGCGTGCGCGCGTCATCCGTCTGCGGCAGCGGCCGCACCGAAACGCGATACCAGAACACCCTGCCTGCCTCGGCCTGCGATCCCCCCAGACCACCCGGCACGCGGATATCTTCGATGGCGCTGCGGCCATCCTTGGCGGCGCGCGACAGCCGGTATATGGCTTCGCCCGCATCGGCATAGCCGGCAAAGAGCCGCGGCACGCTTACCGGCACGCCATTGGTGATGGCTCCGGAAAAATTGCCGTACTGATTGTTCACATAGGAAATCTTGCCGTCGCGATCGGCGATCACCGCCCCGAAAGGCAGGCTATCGACCACGGCATGACTGATCGTGCGCTGTTCCTCGGTCGAGGCAAAGCGGAACAATCCCGCGGCAAGCCCGAACAAAAAGAACACGCCCGAGACAGCGAGGAGGCCGACAAAGGTCATTACCAGCTCGGTCGGGATCTGCTCCCCGAACATGGAAAACACGACCGCGGCGATGATCAGCACCGCCGCCAGAAGCACGACGCGCCACAGGCCCGCGCCGCCACGCCCCGCGTTGAAGACGGGTTCGGGGTAATTATCCTCGCCGAGCGGCGTCGATGCCATTGTGTTCAGCTCCAGCGCGCGGGCTCGTCCCGAATCGGGACATCAAAAGAGGTCTAGCAAATGGACCGCCCCGGGGGGAGGGTGAAGCGGGATTTTCGACAGCCGATCTATGGCGACCGCCGAGCTTTGGTTGAGGCTTTAAACCACGAAGACCTCATCCTGAGCTTGTCGAAGGACGAGGTCGGGCACGCCGGCCTCAGTGGCTGCGACCTCGTGGTTCGACAGGCTCACCATGAGGTCTAGGACAGGGATTTAAGCGCCCGGCCGCCAGCCCCCGGACTTGCTCTGCTTCAACCGCATCACGAAGCCGATGACCTCGGCCACGGCCTTGAAGTGTTCGTTGGGAATGGTGTCGTCGATGTCCATGGCGGCAAAGAGCGCGCGCGCCAACGGCGGGTTCTCGACGATCGGCACGTCGTTCTCGGTCGCCAGGGCGCGGATGCGCAAAGCCACGGCGTCGGCGCCCTTGGCGACGCATTTGGGGGCAGCCATGTCCTTGTCGTATTTGAGCGCGACGGCAAAGTGAGTCGGGTTGGTGATTACCACCGTGGCGTCCGGCACGGCGGCCATCATGCGCTTGCGCGACCGCTCCTGCCGCATCTGGCGCAGCTTGCCTTTGACATGCGGATCGCCTTCCTGCTGCTTGTACTCTTCCTTGGTCTCCTGGACCGTCATCATCTGCCGCTTCCACCATTTCTGGCGGACATAAAAGAAATCGGCGGCCGCAATGGCGGTGACGACGATCAACACGGCGATGAAGATCTTGACCCCAAGCTCCTGAAAATCCATCAGGATCGCCACCGGATCGGCGGTCATCATCGTGTCCAGCCGGTCGCGCTCGGGCCAGCACACCATGAACACCACGGTGCCGACGACGCCGATCTTGGCGAGGCCCTTACCGAAATTGACCAGCGCCTCCATCGAAAACAGGCGCTTGAAGCCGGCAAGCGGCGAAACTTTCGAAAATTTCGGCGTCACCGGCTCGAACGACCACACCGGCCGATGCTGCACCAGATTTGCCAGTACGCCGCAGATCATCAGCACGACCAGCGGCGCCAGGACGAGCCCGACAACCGTGAAGGCCAGCCCGTTGAAAAAATTACCGAAGCCCGCGCCCTCAACATCGAACTGATCGGCGTTTAGCAGAACCAGCCTGAGCGACGCCCCGAGCTCCGCCCCCACCCAGGGCGACATGGCGGCAAAAACAATGGCCGAACCCAACAGCATGAACCAGGCAGTCACCTCCTGGCTCTTGGCGACGTCGCCCTTCTTGTGGGCGTCCTCCAGCTTCTTTTGGGAGGGGTCTTCTGTTTTTGATTCTTGTTCCGGGGCTTCGTCAGACATGCGGCTAACCCCTCCACATCGCTAGGTGGCTCTCAAAAGCTGTCAAATACCAGCCCATCATCATCATCAGGAGCACAGCAAACAGCAGGATGCCTACGATGATATTGGCGGGCATCAGCACGAAATAGACCTGCAGCTGCGGCATCAGCTTGGCAAGGATCCCCGCCCCGAGGTTGAAGACCAACCCGAAAACGATAAACGGGGCCGACATCTGCACGCCGACGGCAAAGGCGCCCGCTACTGTCCGCACTGCCATCTGCATGGCATCTTCGAACATCAGCGGATCGGTGGGGGAAAACACCATATAGCTGTCATAGACCGCGGCAAGCGCCATGTGGTGAAGGTCGGTGGCAAAGATCAGCGTCACGCCTAAAAACGACAGAAAGCTTGCAAATATCGCCGATTGCACCCCCGCCTGCGTCGGATCGGAGGCAAGCGCGCCGCTGAGGCCGACCTGGAACGCCACGATCGCCCCGGCCACCTGCGTCGCCATCACGGTTATGCGCACGATGGCGCCAATGATCAGCCCCACCGCCAACTCGTGGAACATCAGCCCTGCCATGCCGCCAAGATCCTCAGGCATTGCCGGCATGATGTTGCTCAGGAGCGGAAACACCACGAGCGTAAAGGCCAAGGCGAAGCCAAGCCGCATGCGCGCTGGAATGGTCTGCTCGCCCAAAGCCGGCATCAGCATCAGGATGGCGCCGATGCGCACGAACAAGATGATGTAGGTAAAAGCGGTGGCCGGCAGCCAATCAAGGCTGAGCGTCACCTTTAGCCACCGACGATGATCATATCGACCACCTGGTTCATGTAACCCGCCATCACCGCGCCGCAGAACGGCAGCGTCAGCAGCATGGTGATGAAGATGGCGACGATCTTGGGCACGAAGACCAGCGTTTGTTCCTGGATCTGCGTCAGCGCCTGGAACAACGCAACAACGACACCGACCACCAGCCCGACGATCATCATCGGCGCCGAAACGAACAACAGCGTCCAGATGCCCTGGCTGGCAATATCGAGCACATCTGCGCCGGTCATGGGACTATCCCGTTGATTCTCGATGCCAGACTAGCACCGCATGTCACCCCGGCGAAGGCCGGGGCCCATTTTGAGATCACAGGATGGATCCCCGCCTGCGCGGGGATGACATCGAGCGTTTTGCGAGGTCAGAGCCTAAATCGGCATCCGCATGATTTCTTCATACGCCGTGATCACCCGGTCTCGCAGCGTCACCATGCTCTCGATCGCCATTTCGGTCTCGGTCAGCGCCGTTACCATGTCGACCACATTGGCCTTGCCGCTCACCATGTCCATCGCCATGGCGTCCGAGGCCTTGCCCTGGTCGACGACACCCTGGACATTCTGCGCCAGAATGTCGGCGAAGTTGCCGCCCGAGGCTTTTGCCGTAAGGTCCGTATTGGGCTTTGCCGCCTGGTTCATCAGGCGGCTGGCGCTGTTATAGGCGTTGGTGGCGGCGTTGAACGGGGTCGAAATGGTCATGGATCAGGTCCTGAAAATTAGCCGCGCAAGAGGTCGAGCGTGCGCCCGAGCATCTGCCGCGTCACGGTCACCACGTTGAGATTGGCTTCGTAGGAGCGCTGTGCTTCGCGCATGTCCACGGTTTCGATCAGAGTGTTGACGTTGGGATATTGCACATAGCCGCTCTCGTCGGCCGCCGGATGGCCCGGCTCATAACGCGACGTGAAGTCGCTCATGTCATTGGCAAGCTTGCCGATCTCGACCACGCGGCCGCCCACTTCGGCATCGAAATGCGACTGGAAGGTCGGCACGCGCCGGCGATAGGGCTCGTCGCCCGGCGCCTTGCCGGCAGAATCGGCATTGGCGATGTTTTCGGCGATCACCCGCATGCGCGCTGTCTGCGCATGCATGCCGGTCGCGGCAATACGGAGCGAGGAATTAAAGTCCATCTAACAGCCCCTAAACGTTCTTGCCCATGGCGACGCGCAGGATGCGGACCGACTTCTGGTAGAGCGAAGTCGCAGCCTGATAGTCCATCATGTTGGTGGTGACTTTCATCATCTCGTCTTCGAGCGTGATGCCATTGCCTTCCGGCGTCAGTTCGAAATTGGCCATGGTTTGCGCGCCAATTGCGCCATCGCCCGAGCTGATCGAAAAATGCATTGGCTGCGTCGCCGTCGTCGAAACGCTGGCCGAGCTCATCGCCTGCAGGCGGTCGGCAAAATTGTACTGGGCGAGGTCGCGGCCGCGATATCCGGGCGTCTCGGCATTGGCGACGTTTTCGGCGAGCAGGCCTTGGCGCGTCTGATGCCAGCGCATCTTGTCGCTCAGCGCCGAAAACACCGGCATGTCCATGAGGCCCATGGCCCGACTCCCACCGCGCAGGACGCGCTGGGCAAATCTTGCCGGGTCGTGGTTAATGGAATGTTAAGATCGAGCCGTTACGAGCACGCTTCGTCTCGCATTCTGCACAATTGCAGGGTGTGATAGGCAAGCTTTGCCGGCTGGATTCGGCAAAGCCGCGATTTGGAGTTCTCATGGACGTCATCACTGCGCCGTTTGGCGGAATCATCAACGCTCTATTCGCGCTGGGCGCTGTGCTGGTGGGCATCGTGCTAGTCCTCTGGCTACTGAAGCAGGTGTCCAATTTCTCCGGCAATGCCGTCCGCGGCCGCAACCGCCGCCTGCTCGTCGTCGACACGCTGGCGCTGGACCAAAAACGCCAGCTGGTGATCATCCGCCGCGACGATGTCGAACACCTGATCCTCACCGGCGGACCGCAGGACGTCGTGATCGAAACCGGCATCCCGGTCATCGAGGAACAACCCGTCGCGACGCGCCGCCCCATCCCCTCTGTCCCGGTCAACCGCCCCGCCCCCAAGGCACCCCCGGTAATGGCTGAACCCGCAGCCCCGGCCATGAAGGCTGCGCCCGGCACCGTGCTCGAAGCACTTCAGCAAGCCGGCCATACCGGCGACCGCAAGACCCGTGTCTCGCTCCGTCACACCGGTCTCCTCCGCCCGGTGACCCAGCAGGATCCCACGCTGATGGGGCAAAACCCCGACATTTCAGCCGTTCAGGCTTCCGACTCAGTTAAAGAGGTCGGCAGCAATCCGGCTGAAAGCACCGCGTTTGGACACGACAGCAGCACCGAAGCCCATCGCCGCTGATCGCGCGCGCCTCAAGCGCTGGGCCCGCCGCGGCCTGCCCATTGCCATCGCCGGAGGCCTGCTTCTCGCACTGGCCGCCGGCGCCCAGGCGCAAGATCTTTCCATCGATTTTGGCGACGACACCACGCTGACCGAGCGCGCGATCCAGCTCATCGGGCTGATCACGCTCCTCTCGCTCGCGCCCTCGATCCTCGTCATGGTGACGAGCTTCACCCGCATCGTCGTGGTGCTCTCGCTCCTGCGCACCGCCATAGGCCTACAGACCGCGCCGCCCAATTCGGTGATGATCTCGCTGGCGCTTTTCCTCACCCTCTTCATCATGCAGCCCACCCTGCAGCAGAGCTACGACCAGGGCATCGCCCCGCTCATGGCCGGCGAAATCGAGTTCGCCGAAGCCTTCGATCTCAGTGCCGCCCCGGTCCACGAATTCATGCGCGCCAATGTGCGCGACCGCGACCTCGAGCTCTTTTACGACCTCACCGAAGCCGAGCCGCCCGCCGACCCCGAATCCATCGAGCTGCAGCTCCTGATCCCGGCCTTCATCATTTCCGAGCTCCGCCGCGCCTTCGAGATCGGCTTCCTGCTCTTCCTGCCCTTCGTCGTCATCGACATGGTCGTCGCCTCGGTGCTGATGAGCATGGGCATGATGATGCTGCCCCCGGTCGTCATCTCCCTGCCCTTCAAGCTGATCTTCTTCGTCCTCGTCGACGGCTGGTATCTTGTCGCCGGCTCGCTTGTGCGCAGCTTCGTGTCATAGCCCTTATTCTTCTCCCCCTCGGGGAGAAGGTGGCGCGCAGCGCCGGATGAGGGGGATGTTTCAACGAGAGTGGAGCGAACCCCCTCACCGACTCGGCTACGCCGAGCCACCTCTCCCCGAGGGGGAGAGGAATAAGAGACTAAAGCGATGCCACGTCGGCATTCGACTCCGTTGCATTAAGCGGCGCCAGCGCGCCCTCGCCGGCATAGGCCTGCCGGTAGGACGCAAGAAACGCCTCAAGACTATCCTGTGCCGCCACTTCAGCCGCCACCTTCTTGAACTCGAGGCTCGTGGTCTGGATCGGCCCGGTGACGAAGTCGAACATCGGCCACTCGGCCGAATTGACCATCTGCTCGCCGAACTTTGCCCGCATTCGCGACAGCCCGAAACTGTCGCTGGCCAGCACATAGCCCACCGCCGCCTTGATCAGGTTCATGCGCGTCGGCCGGTCGAGCGGCTGCCCCTCTTGCCCATTGGCGTAAAGCGCCTCGATCATCTCGCCAGCCTGCGAATATCGCCGCGCCTTCCAGTTGGCATCGATGCGCAGGAGAGCCACGTCCTGCCCATCCATGGTGCTGATCAAGTCCAGCGCCAGCTGATCGCGCCCGCCATCGATCATCGCCCGCGCTTCGAGAATCCGCCGCTGCCGCGCCAGCGATTCGGGAATGCCCGGAAGCTGCGTCGCGTTAAGGACGCGGATCGCATCATGCGGCTTGCGATCGGCCAGGTAGATGACCGCGAGGTCCGCCGCGATCTGCGTCCGCGCCACCCCGCGCAGGCGATTGTCGAGCTGATACTGCAAAAGCTCCGCCGCCTGCGGCAGCAGGTCCATGCGCACCAGCCGCCGCGCCAGGTTACGGATCATCTCGTCGCCGCGCGCCCCCGGCGGCGTCAGGTGGCGGAAATCATAATAGATACCCAGCGCTTCCACCGGCGAAATCGCGTCCGCCATGCCGTTAAGAAAGAGATCGCCGAACATTGCCTGCGCCTGGTCGCGCAAGGCGTTCACCGGCGGGCTCTCCGGGTAGTTCGAAACGGCAGATTTCACCGTCTCAAAGCCGAGCCGGTAATCGCCGTTGCGGAAGTAGAGCTGGGCCAGCAGCGTCTGCATGTCGGCTTCCAGCGCATCGCCGCGCCAGAGCAGGGTTTCAGCCGCAAGCGTCTGCGTCGCCTTGCCGAGATCGAGCCGCCCTTCCTTGTCGAGCAGCATCAGCGTGCGATAAACCGCCTCGGCCCGTGTCGGCCGCACGTCCGCAGTGATCACCTGGCCATAAGTGTCCATCGCCTCGTCGGTGCGGCCCGCAACGTCATCGACCCGGCCGGAAAGCAACTGGTAAAGCGACGCGTCCTCTATGCCGAGGCTGGCATATTCGATCTGGTCGATCAGACCCTCTGCCAGTGCCGGATCGCCCGCTTCCACGGCAGCCCGTGCACCGGCCAGCCGGAACATGTTGCGAGCCCATTGCGGATAGCTGTCAGCAACGGCGCGGGCGTCCATAGCATCGAGCCGGGCGCCCTTGTAATCGGCGATATCGGCGCGCGCGATGGTCCGCCAGAACAGCGCATCCACATCCTGGGCCATCGAAGCGGCATTGAGGGTTTCGAGCGCGTCGCGCGGCCGCCCCGAAAGCACATTGGCGATGGCCTTTGTGGAACGGATCTGCCGTGTCATGTCCTGCGCCTTGAGCTCCTGCTCCAGCACCTTGAGCACACCCAGCGCTTCAAAGCCCAGGCGGTTTGCGACATAGTACTTCGCCAGGTCGAGCCGCGAAATATCGCGGTCCCGGCCCTCACCCGATGCGGCGCGCTGCTCCAGCGCATCGCGGTGCTCAGTAAATGCCTTCGGGTCGTGCTCCTCGAGTGCGCCGAGATCGACAAACCCCGTGCGCGCTGCTTCAAGCGCCTCGGTGCCCACATTGCGCAGCGCATCGATCGCCGAGACCGTGAGGCCACCCGTGGCGGAGATCACCGCCAGGGGACTGTCTATACTCACATCGAGCCCGCTCGACTTGGGCTTGAGCACCAAGCCATGAACGCTGCGCAAGGCGGTGAAATCCACATAGTCGAGCGTCCGTGTCACGCCGCGAGCGGGCGGATAGGCCGTCACCACCTCGAGCATGTCGCCGACCAGCGGATCGCGGAAATCGTGGATGCGCCCCGGCCGGACGATATCGGCCACCATCTCGAACGAGCCCTCGATATCGCGGCGGCGGCTGAGCGTCATCGGCTCAGTCGGTGACAGCATCATGTCGCCCAGCGACAGGACCCAGGCCATGCCCTCCGAGCCGATCGTGGCAAGCCGGTCCTGCGCCAGGTCGAGACGCACCACCTGCGTGTCGCCTGAAGAGATCACTTCCAGATCGGTTGCGATCGGGTCGAGTGCCGACATGTCGTCGGGCGCAGCAATGCCGCTGACCGTGTCGAACACCATCCAAACCGTGTTGCCACGCCGGAACACGGCGGCAGGCGTGTCCTGGTCGAACGGAAACACCACCCGAACGGTGCTGCCCAGGACGGTGACAAACGGAGTAATGGTTTCCGCAGCCGCGGCCTTCAGCGCTGCGACGTCAGGCTCTGCTGCGGGTTCAGCCTTCGCGGCCTCTGCTGCGGCGGTCGCCGCCAGGTCGTTGGGCAACAGCTCGGGCAGGCCGCTACCCGCAATATCGACATCGAGCACATACTGGCTGGGCGTTACTTCGTAGAAGCGCGGCTCGACGCCCTCGGCAAACATGAAAGTGGCAACGGCGCCGTCTGCCGACGATCCCGTCTGCACCGAAACGATCTCGTCCGGCAGGTCGGTCAGAAGTGGCGAAAGATCCATGCCCACCGGCCACTCGAAGCTGAGAGCGCCAAGCTCACCCTCCTGGTGGTATTCACCAGTGGTGGGCACCGACCAGTCGAACTGCAGCCGGAGGAACGTCGCATTGCGGCCGATACGAACATCGACCTTGGGGTCGAGTTCGGCCGCCAGCCGCGCCTTGCGCTCCTGCTCGGCCGCTATCGCCGCAACGCGCGCGCGCTCCGCCAGCTCGTCGATGATGTCCTGCGGCAAAGCCGGCGGCATGCCCTGCCAGGTGGGCGGCATCAGATCGATGAAGAGCTTCTCGCCCGCTTCGATGCGGTTGAAGTTGAACCCGGACTTGAGGCCGATCCGCAATCCGCGCCGATCCGGATCGAGCCGCGCCACCGAAAGATAGTTCGGCATCGTGGTGGCGACATCGGGCAGCACCATGTCGATGGGGTCCTTGAACACCACCGAGAGAACGCCGTTCTCGATTTTCATTTGGTAAGGCGGCAGCTTATCGAGCGACGGAAAGCTCAGGATCAGCCGGCCATAACCGTCCTCCTGGGTCGCAAACAGCTGCCCCTGCTCCTGCGCGATGGCAGGCGCAATCAGCGCCAGCATGCTGGCCATTGCGGTTGCTGCAAGGACTGTTCTAGTCCGCAGCAACCCTACCTCTATCGCAGTCTTCACCGGCCTTCTGCCCGCCCGACGCAAAATAAGACGCGTCCACAGGCGGCGCCATCCGGCACCAAGTCCTCAAGAACGCGAGGGTTACAACGCTTACGCGCCCACCCTAACGAGCCGGACTTAACGTGGTGCTAAAGGAAAACGGCCACCCCCACCCAACCTCCCCCTTGAGGGGGAGGAGCTTGGCCGGTGACCGATCACAAATCCAGCCACAAACGCGATGCGACTCCTCCCCCGCCTTACGGGGGAGGCCGGGTGGGGGTCTTCCCACCCCTGAAGCCTACTGCCCCACGATCTGCGGCAGCGCCGCCAAGTCCTCGGGCGCCATGCTGTCGAGCGGATCCTGGCTCGCCGAAGCCATGCGCACGGTCAGCTCCTGCGCCCGCACCGTATCCATCTCAGCCAGGATCGGCGCCATTTTGCGCGGGCTCATCATTTTGGCAACGCGCAGCAGCACCTCGATATCGAGTGCGTTGAAGATTTTGGCTGCGTCCTTGGGCTTCATCGTCTCGTACATGGCGACGATGCCGGCAAACTGGCCTTCTTCCATCTCCTTGCGCTGCTCGACAAGCGACGCGATCTGGTCCTCGATGCCTTGCAGCGTCTGCTGGCGCTCTTCGATGCGTGCTTCCGCGGCTTCGACCAGCGAAGCGCGCATCGCCAGTTCCTGCTCGTAGTTTTCGAGTTCACCGCGACGGGTGGAAAGCCGCTCGAGCAGCGTCTGCTCGGTTAGGGTCTGGTCGCCTGCCGAAAGGGGCGTCAGTTCGCCGTTGTCGAGCAATTGTGGCAGCGCATCCTGCAGAGGCGGGCAATCGCCGGGCACAATGGTCAGCTCGCCGTCGTCACTGGGCTCGGCAGTTTCGGGATAGGCAGGCCTCGGATCGCAGGCATTGCTTGCTTCAACGCTGTTGCTGACCGGCTCGGCGCCATGCTCTTCCGCGGCCGCTACAGTACCCTCTTTGCCCTCGACAGCCGCGGCACCGTGACCGCCGCCGGCAGCACCCTCTGCAATGGTCGAGCTGGTGTCTTCGAGCGTCGGCGTCGTGTCTTCGATCGTGGGCTCGGACGGCAGGGTGATTTCGCCACCGGGCTCACCCTCGGGCGCGGCGGCTGCGCCACCGCCCGCCGCCTCAGCCACCGAAACGCCTGTCAGCACATAGCCGCCATCGGTCACGAGCCCAATGGTCTTGAGAACCAGAAGGGCCGCAACGGCGAGGATGACGACCGGCAGCAGGCGAATGTTCTTCACGCAGCGGCCTCACGGTTGCGCACGCGGGCAGACAGCTGTTCGAGTGCGGAGCGCACCTTATTCGGCTCTTCTACCGGCTCGATGGCCTGGCTGTGGCGGGCAACGCTGGTGATACGCGCAATGCGCTCCATCAACACGGTGCCGGCGGTAACGTGATTGGCCAGTTCGATCCCGAAACGCTCGGCTTCGTCCAGCCGTGCGGTGAGGCTGAGGTCAGCCTCCACTGCGGTGGACTTGAGTTCCTTGATCGCCTGGTTGGCAAGGTTGGTGGCGCCCACAAGGTCCGCCACCATCTGGCGTAGCACGTCCTTGTCCTGATGCAGGCGCTTGAGGCGTGCATTGAGCAAAACGCAATATCCGATTGTCAAGGCTAGCAAAACTGCCACAGCGCCTTCAATAAACATTCCAAGCGGCAGCCCGAACATCATCGTCCTTCCAGTGTTTCGTCGATTGCCTCGAAGGCCGCCATGGTGACCTTGGGCGGGTTGAGCGGACGCGTGACGCGCACCGACACATGATTGCCGATATGGCCCATAATGGCTTCGGTAAGTTCCACATCGCCGCAGCGGAGACGGATTGGGTCGGACGGCCCGCGATCGAACATCACCGTCTGCCCGGGCGTAAGGTTGAGCAGCTTTGCCAGCGGCAATTCCTGCTCATGGAGCACCGCCTCGATCTCGACATCGGCCTGGTAGATCTCGGTGGCCAGATGGCCTTCCCAGATCGGGTCGCGGCCGAACTTTTCACCCATGAACATCTGCAGCAGTTGCTCGCGGATCGGCTCGATCGTCGCATAGGGCAGCAAGATCTCGATCTTGCCGCCGCGATCATCCATCTCGATCCGAAGTTCGATCAGGATCGCCGCATTGCCCGGACGCGAAATGGCCGCAAAGCGCGGATTGGTTTCCATGCGCTCGAGCCGGAAATTGATCTGCGTCACCGGCTCGAAGGCGCGATGGGTATCCTCGAGAATAATCTCGATCATCTTGCGCGCCAGCGCCATTTCGATCGTCGTATAGGGCCGGCCTTCGACGCGAATATTGCCGCCGATGCGGCGCCCGCCCAGCAGCACGTCGATCATCGAATAGATGAGATTGCTGTCGACCGTCAGCAGGCCGTAATTCTCCCACTCCTCGGCCTTGATCACCGAAAGAATGGCCGGCAATGGAATCGAATTGAGGTAGTCGCCGAATCGCACCGACGAGATCGAGTCCATCGTGACTTCGACATTGTCGGAGGTGAAATTGCGCAAGGACGTCGTCGCCAACCGCACCAGGCGGTCGAAGACGATTTCCAGCATCGGCAGGCGTTCGTAGCTCACCAGCGCCGAATTGATCAGCGCCTGGACACCCGTCAGCTCGACATTGCCGGCCGCGCTCGCATCGAAGCCCAGGAGGCTGTCGATCTCATCCTGGTTGAGCACGCGATCGGGGCCGCCATCCTCCCCGCCATCGCCGCCCTCGAGCATCGCCGCCCATTCGGCAGCAGCCGCGGCGGCAAGATCTTCCTCGGACGCCTCGGCGCTCCCCGAAGTGGTGTCGAGGTCGTCGAGCCCCCAATCGTCGCTGAGTTTATCGAGATCGCTGGGGCCGGCCATCACTGCACCAGGATTTCCTTGAACAGCACGCTTTCCACCTGCGCCGGATAGATCGAGAGATTGACGCGGCGCAGCAGCTCTTCCTTGAGCCGATAGATGCCGGCGGAGCCCTCGAGGTCGCTCTTGCGCAGCTCGCGCATATAGACCTGGAAAGCGTCGATCACCTTGGGTAGGCGCGGCTGGATTTCGGTCATCATATGCTCGTCGGCGACTTCCAGCCCGACAGTGAGCTTCATGAACGACGGCGCCGTTCCCTCCGTCGAATTGAGGTTCACCATCATCGGCGGCAGGTTGAAGATAAAGGTGTCATGCACCTCGCCCGCCGCGCCGCCATGTCCCTCGGTGGCAGCAGCCTCAGCCGAGCCGGACGACGACATCATGAAAAAGAGCCCCGCGCCGCCAAGCAAGACAACCACCGCAGCAGCGCCGATGATCAGGAAGAGCTTGGGAATACCCTTCTTTGCCGAGGCTTCCGATCCGACTTCCGCTTCCGCCGCCATAGGCAAACACCCAAAATCCGGATGATTCCGGCTCCCGTCCAGCTAAGGCTTTGATGGTTAACGAGCCGTTAAGTTTTGCCCTCAACCGGCAGTTTTTGCCGGGCAGCTTTTGCCGTCGCAGCAAAAGCTATCTGCCGTGCACCCAGATAACCTTCCCGCCAAGCTCTTGATTTTAAACGACCATCCTCCTTGGCATGGTTTCTGCAAAGTAAATCGGCGAGGCGGCTGGCTTGGGGAAGCAGGCAGTCTCGGAGCCTGACACGGGGATTGTCATGATCGAGAATGCGCAGCTAATCGGCCTCAGCCGCCAGATCGCCTTGCAGCGGCAGATGGATGTGGTCGCCCACAACGTCGCCAACATTAACACGACCGGTTTCAAGGCCGAACAGATCCTGTTCGAAGAATATACCATGCCGGTCGCCCGCGACCGCACTTTCCCCACCATGGACCAGCCGCTCTCCTATGTGCAGGACTGGGCCACCATCCACGACCTCTCCTCCGGCACCGCCCAGCAGACCGGCAACGACCTCGACGTCGCCATCAACGGCGACGGCTTCTTCGCCGTTCAGACCGCTGCCGGCGAGCGTTGGACCCGCGCCGGCTCCTTCGGCATCAGCAATACCGGCACCCTGGTCGACCAGTCCGGCAACCCGGTCCTCGGCACCGGCGGCCCGATCCAGTTCGGCCCCGAAGAGACCGGCATTGCCATCGGCGCCGATGGTTCGATTTCCTCGAGCGAAGGCGCCAAGGGCCGGCTGCGCATCGTCGAATTCGCCAATGCCCAGGAGCTGACCCGCGAAGGCCAGAACCTCTTCGCCGGCGGCACGCCCATTGCCGCCACCAGGAGCCAGGTCATGCAGGGCTATGTCGAGCGCTCCAACGTTTCCGGCGTTGCCGAGATGGCCGAGCTCATCCGCGTCACCCGCGCCTACGAATCCATCGCTTCGCTCACCAGCAAGCAGGACGACCTGCGCCGCACTGCCATCCAGCGTCTCGGCGACGCGAACGCCTAACCCCGGGGACCGGCCATGAAAGCTCTTTATATCGCATCGACCGGCATGAGCGCCCAGGAACGCAATGTCGAAGTCATCTCCAACAACATCGCCAACATGCGCACCACCGGCTTCAAGCGGCAGCGCGCAGAGTTCCAGGATCTCCTCTACCAGCAGGTGACCCGAGCCGGCGCCCAAACCTCCGATCAGGGCAGCCAGGTCCCAGCCGGCCTCGAAATCGGCTCCGGCGTGCGCACCGTCTCCACCCCGCGCGTCATGAGCCAGGGCACGGTCTCGATGACCGAGCGCGAACTCGACGTCGCCATCCGCGGCGAAGGCTTCTTCCAGATCCAGCTCCCCGATGGCCGCACCGCCTATACCCGCGACGGCTCCTTCGAGCGCTCGGCCGAAGGCACGCTGGTCAACTCCGTCGGCTACACCGTCGATCCCGGCATCACCGTCCCCGGCGACGCCCGTGGCATCTCCATCGCCCCCGACGGCACCGTCGAAGCCTTTATCGGCACCGACTCCGCCCCCACCCAGCTCGGCCAGCTGCAGCTCGCCCGCTTCACCAACAAGTCTGGCCTCGAGTCGATGGGCGACAATCTCTTCCTCGAAACCGCTGCCAGCGGCGCGCCACAGGTCGGCGTCCCCAATTCCGATGGCACCGGCGACCTGCTGCAGAACTATCTCGAAATGGCCAACGTCAACTCGGTCACTGAAATCGCCGACCTCATCGCGGCCCAGCGCGCCTACGAAATGAACGCCCGCGTCATTTCCGGCGCCGACCAGATGATGCAGGCCACGAGCCAGCTGCGCTGAGGAGCATGACCATGATCATCCGCACCATCACCGCCGCCCTCGCCTTCACCCTTTCCGGCAGCGTCTATGCCGCCCCGACCCTGCGCGCCGAAATCTTGGTCAGCGACGCGGTCGTCACCGTCGGCGATATGTTCGACGATGCCGGCACCCTGGCCGAACAGCCGCTGTTCCGCGCCCCCCTGCCCGGCACCACCGGCAATGTCGATGTCGCCGCCGTCCGCTCCGCCACCGCGCGCGTCGGCCTCACCCAGTTCGACGTCAAGGGCCTCACACAGGTCCGCGTATCCCGCGCCTCGACCTTGGTCGACGAAGACTTCCTCTCCGCCCTGATCGCCGATGATCTGCACCACCGCGGCATCCTCGGCCAGGGCATGAGTGCCGACATGCTGTTCTCTACCCCCGTGGCAGCCATGCAGGCCGAGGCGACCGACACCCCCGCCCGTCTCGACAATCTCCGTTACCTCCCCGGCAACGGCACTTTCTCCGCCCGCTTCACCGTCGCCGGTTTTGATCGCCCCCTCGATCTGACCGGTTCCATCGCCATCAGCATCGAGGCGCCCCACCTCGCTGCCAACCTCCCCGCCGGCACCGTGCTGCGCCCCGAGCACGTCGTCATGCGACCCGTTTCCGTCCAGCAGGCCGATGCCCAAGGCATTGCCAATTTCGACCAGCTGATCGGCATGGCGCTCAACCGCCAGAGCCGAGAAGGCATGCTCTTGCGCCCCACTGACGTTTCTACCCCGATGACCGTCAGCAAAAACGACCTCGTCACCATCTTCTACCGCCAGGGCCCACTGACCCTCACCGTCAAGGGCCAGGCCGTCAGCGGCGCTGCCGCAGGCGGCTCCGTGCAAGTGCTCAACCTCGTTTCCAAGCGCGTCATCAGCGCCACCGCCGTCGCTCCCGGCGCCGTGGAAGTCTCCACCGCCCCCATGACCGTCGCCGGCCTCTAGTCAGGACAAATCACATGACCATCGCAAAACTCGCCACCGTCCTGATCCTCGCTGCCACGCTCGCCGGCTGCAACACAATGGACCGGCTCGCCAGCGTCGGCCAGGCCCCGGTGCTGACCGCCATCGCCGATCCCACCACCACCGCCGGCTACCAGCCCGTGCACATGCCCATGCCCGAGCCGATCGCCGACACCTACCAGCCCAATTCGCTCTACCGCCAGTCGGCCAAGGGGTTCTTCAAGGACGAGCGCGCCCATCGCATCGGCGACATCCTCACCGTGATGGTCACCATCGACGACAGCGCCAAGATCAACAACCAGACCAACCGCAGCCGCGCCTCCAGCAACAATGCCGGCATGGGCGGCATCTTCGGTGCCGCGCTGACAAGCGCCACCGCCAGCACCGACCTCAACATCGATCCCTCTGCCGCCATCGAGTTCGATAGTGGCATGAACGACCGCGGCAACGGCTCGGTCAACCGCGCCGAAAGCCTCGAAACCTCGGTCGCCGCCGTGGTCACCCAGGTCCTCCCCAACGGCAATCTGGTCATCGAAGGCCGTCAGGAAGTGCGCGTCAATTTCGAAGTCCGCGACCTCATCGTCGCCGGCATCGTCCGCCCCTCCGACATCCAGGCCAACAACACGGTGCCCTCCACCAAGATCGCCGAAGCCCGCATCTCCTACGGCGGCCGCGGCCAGATCACCGACGTCCAGCAGCCCCGCTACGGCCAGCAAGCCATGGACGCCATCCTGCCCTTCTAGTCCCCCCTGCTCCCCGGCAGGTCCCCAGGCGCAGCCTCCCCGGGCTGCGCCTTCTCTTTTTTGGGAACACCGGCCGCTGTTTCAGATTGTCCTCATCAGGAGGACACGCACATGAAAACGGGAATGTCACTGGTCATCGGCGTCATGCTTGGCGTCGTCATCGGCGCCTTCATGGACAATATAGGAATGGGCATCGCTATTGGCGTCGCGCTCGGTGCGGCCCTGAGCGGCGTGTTCATCGCTTTGGGCGACGAGAAAAAGGGCGCCAGCGGCGCCCCTAGAAAGAGCCCATGAGCTTGAGGCCCACGCTGTGCACCAGCGTGCTGCTCTGGACCTGTGCCGTATAGCCGAGCTTGAGATCGAACGGGCTCTGGTCCGAGGTCATCTCCAGCGCTGTTGAAACCTGCAGGGTGCCGCCGCTCTGCGCGCCCGATGAAGCGGTCGTGCCATTGCCGAGCAGCGAGAAAGCCCGCGTGTCAGTTCCCGACTGCTGGCTATAGGCGACATCGAGCACCGGCGTGATGTCGAGCGGTCCGGCTTCAACGCTAGGCCCCTCCCACTTGAGACCGACGCCCAACTCACCCACAAGGCTAGTGGCCGCGGCGCCGGAAAGCGCAAGGATTGAGCCGGTTTCGGAGAAAGGCGACAGGTTCTGGTGCACCAGTCGCCCGAAGGCGTAAGGCGAAAGGACGCCAGCCTCGCCGATCTCGAAATGATGCCCTAGCCGGATGGCCGACCACTGCGCCCAGTCCAGCATGCCCGATTGTCCGATCGAGCCGGCGATGACGCCGCCCATGCCGGGCGCCGCGCCGCGGCTGACACTGCCGGCAAAAAGGCTGCCGCCTAGGGTAAGATCACCGAACAAGGCCTGGCTTTCATACACGACCTGGCCGCCGAGGTGGAGGCCGGTATCGCTGGCAGAATTGCCGTTTGCCCCAATCGTCGACTGCGACACGGCACCGAAGACCTTGACATACCAGTCCGGCGCAATGCCGCCCTCGACACCAGCCGTAAGTCCGGCCGCGCCAAGACTTGCCGATAGCGCCGGATTGGCATTGTTGATCGTGCCCGAAACCTCGAGAGGCATGGCCCAATAGCCCCAGTCGCCGCCCCGCTCCACGGCCGCATTGGGATTGAGCCCGTCGATCAGGTGATTGACCACGCCCTGCCGCGCCCAGCTCTGCTGCGCATAAACCGTGCCGGCAAGTGGCGAAGCCGCATCAACGATGTTGCGGACATTGAGCAGACCCCAGCCATAAACGGGATCGATGCCGGCAGCGCCGATATCGGTCGCCGTCTGCAGGATTAGCGTCCGCAAGTCTTGATAGGACGCATTGGGATAAAGCTGCTTGGCAATCGCGAGAGCGCCGGACACGTGCGGCGCAGCCATGGAGGTGCCTTCAAACGAGGCAAAGCGCCGCCCATCAATGTAGCCTTCGCGCACGCCTTCACTCGGGTCAGGATTGAGCGACGTCGGATAAGGAGCGAGAATGCCGCCATCACCGGTGCCGGGAACGCTTGTTCCCACCGAATGATCACCACCCGGCGCGGAAAGGCACCACATCATGCCAACGCTGCAAATCTGCGAGTAAACGGCGAGGTTAGTCGGACCTACTGAAGTCACGGCCAGCCAACCACGCTCCAGCTCCGGGAAATAGTATGGGGCCGCCGCCTGCACCGACAGCGGAAACTGCGCCGGATCGTGGTCGCCCCAATTGCCATTTGCGAAAACCATGACGCCGCCCGCTTGGACAACTTCTCTATAGACACCAAGCTCTGCGGCAGATTTGGCGATCAGCTGGTCCCGGTTAAAATAGGTCCGCGCCCGGCCAACTGGATCATATTCGAAGTTGTAGCCACTGTAGGCGCCGAAGGACGCATTGAAAATGCGCACGTTATTGGCAAGGCCGTAGCGCACCGAACCGCGCAGCACATCGACACCGGACACTGTGCCTGGACTTCCATCCGCCAGAATACGTAAAGGTACGACGGTCGAGCCAGACGCAACGCCCACCATGCCATAGCCATCTCGATTGGCAGCAATCGTTCCAGCAACATGGGTACCGTGACCACTGTCGTCGCTATCTAGGTAGGGCATCCCCCAGAAACCGTCGAACATCAGACCATTCAGACGACCAGCGAATTCAGGGTGGAAAGGACTAGTCTCAAGCCCGGTATCCAGAACGCCAACCATGACCCCGGCGCCATTCCAACGCTGCGTCATGACTTCATCGACCCCGATCATCCGCAGGCCCCACTGCCGGTTGAATTCGGCGGTAAAATCCTGCGCCTGCACCGTGTTCGCCGCAGCGAAAAGAGCGAGAGCGGACGCGGCAAGGCGCCTGACGAAGATGCTGGTCACGAAAAGTCCCCCAAAAACTTCCTCTTCATAGGTGGCGGACCATCGCATCAGTCAACTCACAACGGATTGTCACCACTCAAAAAACGGACTGTTGTGGCGTAAGGACCACAAGAGACAAAGACCCCGCCTTGCCTGCCGAACCGGGTCGTGAAAAAACTCGGGCAACACGGAGCTCCCCTCATGTCCTTCCAAAAACTCGACGATCTCGGCCGCCGCCTCGAAGCGCTTGAACATGCGCTCTCGATCCTTGGCGCCGACGAAGCCACGCATATGGCGGTGGGCGGCGGCGAAAAGCGCGCCGAGGCGATGTCCAACCTTGCCGGCATGTACCACGCCCAGGCGACAGCCCCGGAAATTCGCGACTGGATCGATGCGGCCCGCAACGAGAACCTGAGTGAAGATCAAGGCCTCGCGCTCAACGAGCTCGAGCGCGCCTATGTCAACGCCACCTGCCTGCCCACCGAGTTCGTTCAGCGCCGCACTGCCGCCACCATGCGCTCCGAACAGCTCTGGCGCGACCTCCGCGCCAAGGGCGACTGGGACAGTTTCCTGCCCGCGCTCGAAGGCGTCGTTGCCCTGGTGCGCGAAGAAGCACAGCTGCGCGCCGAGGCCACGGGCCTTGCTCCTTATGACGCGCTGATGGATCAATACGATCCTGGCAACCGAACTGCCGACATCGACCTCGTCTTCAATGACCTCAAGAGCTTCCTCAAGACCTTTGTGCCCGAGGCTCTCGCGGTGCAGGAAGAACGGCTCGCTCGCCACCCGCGCAAGACTTTGAACGGCCCCTACCCCATCGAACGTCAGCGCGAACTCGGCCTCGCCGCCATGCGCGCCGTCGGCTTTGACTTTACCCATGGCTCGCTCGCCGTCTCGCATCACCCCTTCTGCGGCGGCGTGCCCACCGACGTGCGCATGACCACGCGTTATCGCACCGACGAATTCCTATCCTCGCTGATGGGCGTGCTGCACGAAACCGGCCACGCGCTCTATGAGCAGGGTCTTCCCAAGGACTGGTCGCACTGGCCGCTCGGCAAGGCGCGCGGCATGGGCATGCATGAGTCGCAGTCGCTCTTCGTCGAAATGCAGCTCGCCCGCAGCCCGGACTTCTGGCACTTCATGCTGCCGCAGGTCAGCCAGTATCTGGGCGAAGAGGCGATCCCCGACTGGGACATCGCCGACGTGCTCAACGAGGTCAATTTCGTCGAACGTGGCTTCATCCGCGTCGATGCCGACGAGGTCACCTACCCGCTTCACGTTATCCTGCGCTACGAACTCGAACAGGACTTGGTCACCGGCAAGCTCGAGGTCAGCCAGATCCCGGAAGCCTGGGACGCCAAGATGACCGAGTATATGGGCATTTCGACGAAGGACGATCCCAAGGATGGGCCGATGCAGGACGTCCATTGGCCGGGTGGCGCCTTCGGCTATTTCCCCAGCTACACCCTGGGCGCCATGATCGCCGCCCAGCTCGGCGCGGCCATGAAGAAGGACTTGCCCGATATGGGCAATCAGATGCGCGCCGGCGACTTTACCGCCATCAATCAATGGCGCTCCGATCGCGTCTGGAGCCAGGCCTCGCGCTACTCGACACCCGACCTCATTACCCGCGCGACGGGCGAGCCGCTCAACGCCGACCACTTCAAAAACCATCTCCGGCAGCGCTACGGAAAATAAATGTCGAAGCCGATTTCGGCCACTCGTCTTCCCGTCATGAAGGCGATCTTGCCTTCCTGAAAACAGGAGAAAGACATGCGTGTCGTCGTATTCGTCAAAGCCACCGTGGATAGCGAGCAAGGCCGTCTGCCCACGACCGAACTTCTCGAAGCCATGACCAAGTACAATGAGCAGCTGATCAATGCCGGCATCATGCTGGGCGGCGATGGGCTGCAGCCCTCCAAATTCGCCAAGCGCATCCATTTCAGCGGCTCGGACCGCTCGGTGATCGATGGCCCCTTCTCCGAAACCAAGGAACTGGTTGCCGGCTACTGGATCTGGGAAGTGCGCGACATGGACGAGGCCGTGGAATGGGTGAAACGCTGCCCCAATCCGATGTTCTCGGACAGCGACATCGACATCCGTCCCGTCTACGGCACCGAAGCCTTCGACGAGATCATGACCCCCGAGATCCAGGAAGTCTATGATCGCAACGTGTCCAGGATGTAAATCAAAAAGCCCGCAGCGATGCGGGCTTTTCACTTCAGAAGCGAGAGCGCCTACTCGTCGCGATAAACCTTTTCGCGCCGCTCGTGCAGCTCCTGCGCCTCAAGGCTCAGCGTTGCCGTCGGGCGCGCATCGAGACGCGCAATGCCGATGGGATCCCCGGTCTCTTCGCAATAGCCATAGGTGCCATCGTCGATGCGCTTGAGCGCACTGTCGATCTTGGCAATCAGTTTGCGCTGCCGGTCGCGGGTACGCAATTCAAGCGAGCGATCGCTTTCCGAACTGGCGCGATCCGCCATATCCGGATGGTTCTGCGACTCTTCCTGAAGGTTTTCGAGCGTCAGGCGGCTTTCCCGCAAAATCTCGTCTTTCCAGGACAACAGCTTGTTCCGGAAGTATTCCCGCTGCCGCGGGTTCATGAACGGCTCGTTGTCGCTGGGCCGATAGTCGGTAACCTCAACTGAAGACATCAGCAGACTCATCTCCCATGCGCCCTTGGCGCGCTATATATGCGCCTCCCCTCCCTTGGGCAAGCACACAGCGCGGCGCTGCTTAACACGGCAGGACCATTGCGCAGCAGGCGCATAACGAAGACTGACAACAATTTGATGAACGGGGCGAAAGCGCATCTTGTCGGCTTCAGACCGCGGGATAATGCCCCTGCTTGGCCAGCTCCACCCGGACCCGCAATTCTATGTCGTCCAGAACCGCGTCGAGCCCCGGATCGATCCGCTCCCGCATGTCGCTCAGTTGCGTCATCATCGCTCCCAGCCGGTCCGGAGAAGCCTTGCCGACAAGAAGGTCGGCCTTCATGTCTTCAAGGAGATCCAGCAGCACAGTGCCGCGTTTGACCGACTTGCGGCGGCTTTCGCTGAAATCCCCGACCGTCTGTAGCGCGAGGATCGCATCGAGCCCCGTCAATGCGCTTACCGGCACAGCGCTCGCCACCCGCGCTGGCGCAGCGCCGCCCGCCGGCACGAAAGCCGGTCCGCTGCCGGCCTTGCCCGCGGCAGCGCGGCTCGCAACGCCGCTGGTTCGGATAGGGCCATCGATGCGCAAGAACGGACTCACTGAGCTAGACAGGACACCGGCAAAATCTGCCCATCCTGGTTAACAGACGCTTAACCGACCCGGCAAGAACTGCACGGCCATTATGAGAACCGAGGGAGATGATCAACAAAGACGAGCACTAACAATGATCTAGCAACCTGGCACGCTTCTCGCATTGTCTTTCGGCAAACGGGGATGCCCATGCCAAACCGCCTGTTCCGATCGCTGTTCGCTGCCACCTTGAGCGCCGCGCTCCTGCTGACGCCGCTATCCGCTGCCACTGCCGCTCCCGCGCGCATCAAGGACATCGTCGATTTTGAAGGCGTGCGTGAAAACCAGCTTGTCGGCTACGGCCTTGTGGTCGGCCTCAATGGCACCGGCGACAGCCTCAACAATTCCCCCTTCACCAAGCAGTCGCTGCAGTCGATGCTCGAACGTCTCGGCGTCAACACAGCCGGCGAAAACGTCCGCACCGCCAATGTCGCGGCCGTCATGGTCACGGCAAACCTGCGCCCCTTCGCCACCCAGGGCTCCCGCATGGACGTTTCCGTCGCCGCCCTCGGCGATAGCGACAGCCTTCAGGGCGGCACCCTCCTCGTCACGCCTCTCCTCGGCGCCGATGGCGAAGTCTACGCCATCGCCCAGGGACCGGTGCTGATCAACGGCTTCAAGGCCGAAGGCGACGCCGCAACCGTCATCTCCGGCGTCCCCACGACGGGCCGCATCTCCTCCGGCGCCCTGATCGAGCGCGAGATCGAGTTCCATCTCGGGTCGCAAAGCTCCCTCCGCCTCGCCTTGCGCAACCCCGATCTCACTACCGCCCGCCGCATTGCCCTGGCCGTCAACGACTTCATCGGCGTGCCCACGGCCGTGCCTGAAGACCCGGCCACCGTCCGCCTCACCCTGCCCCGCGGCTTCAACGGCAATATCGTCGATCTCCTCACCGACATCGAACAGCTCATCGTCCAGACCGACCAGCCCGCCAAGATCGTCATCGACGAAAATTCCGGCATCATCGTCATGGGCAAGGACGTCCGCGTCTCGAGCGTCGCCGTCGCCCAATCCAACCTCACCGTCACCATCGCCGAGAACCCCACCGTGGTGCAGCCCGCGCCGTTGAGCCTCGGCGTCACCGCGGAACAGCCCAGCACCGACCTCAACGTCAACGAGTCCGCCACCGCGCTTGAAGTCATCGAGGAGTCCGTGACCCTCCAGCAGCTGGTGGATGGCCTCAACGCACTGGGCATCTCGCCCCGCGACCTCATCGCCATCCTCCAGTCTATTAAGGCGGCCGGCGCCCTCCAGGCCGAGATCGAGGTCCTCTGATGAACACCATCACCTCCGTTACCCCGCAGCAGACCCTGCGCATCCGCCAGCAGGCCGAGGAACTCGAAGGCGTCTTCCTCAACATGCTAACCAAGGAAATGTTCTCCGGCATCAAGACCGATGACGAGAATTTCGGCGGCGGCTTTGGCGAAGACACCTGGCGCGGCATGCAATCGGAACAGCTCGCCAATTCCATGGCGCAGAACGGCGGCATCGGCCTTGCCGATCAGCTGATGGGCGAAATGCTCGCCCTCCAGGAAGCCGCCAACACCAGCAAATCCATGTTCTCTCCCGCGTCCGGAGCCTATAAATGACCGCAGCCGCCCGCCTCGCCGCCCTCGATACCCTCCCTGCCGGCGATCTCTGCTCGCGTGCCGAAACGGCCTTGGCCTCCCTCGTCAACGTCATGAACCAGGAAACCATGCTCCTGCGCGCCGGCCACCTGCGACAGGCGAGCGAACTTACCCCTGAAAAGACCCGCCTCGCCCAGGAATACGTGACCTTTGCCCGCGCCATCCAGCGCGAGACCAAGCGCATCGTTGCCGAAGCCCCCCAGCTCATGGACCGTCTCCGCGCCGGCCACGAAAGCCTTGCCACCCAGATGGCCGAAAACCTGCGCGTCCTCGCCACCGCAAAAACTGTCACCGAGGACGTCCTCACCGACGTCGCCCGAATGGTCGGCCAGAACAACCGCACCAAGACCTACGGCACCGCCGGTCGCGTCACTGCCGACCCGGCTTCTTCCGCCAAGGGCATCGCGATCAACCGGGCACTCTGATCCGTCGCTTTTGATTTAATGACCACTAGAGGTCTAAACCGGAGAGCGGCAGGGCCGAGGCTATCGTTGCGTGCCATAGCGTGTACAGAAGGACACCGCTCATGATCGCACCGCCAGTTCTTCCCGCCGGATCGCCAAGTGTTGCAGCCGCGTCGGCACAGCGCGGCATCAGCCCTGCCCCGCTTGCGCCACCGTCTGCGGTCGAGAAAGCCACGGCAAACCTCACCTACAATCGCCGTCCTGCTCCGGACCCGGTGCCTGACTATGAGCCGCCAAGCGCCGGCGCCACCTTTGCTGCGGCAGTTCTCTCGGGCGCCCTAGCGCCGACGCCGCAAACGCTGAGCGAGTTCTATGCCCGCATCGGCGCCAGCGACATCCCCGAAGAATCGGAGCTGCGTCTGCGCGACTTGGAAGTGTAAACCTCCAGACAAAGCCTCCCCGAAGCCCGCGACTGTCGCGGGCTTTTGCATTTGGATTACCCGGCGTTAACCCCGCCCAAAAAACCGCCATTTGCCTCGCAACCGCATGGCCAAATTAACGGATTTTTATTCGGCCCCGATCAATCTGCCAGCAGTCTCAGAAGAGGCGTCAAACACGCTCGAGTATCCTAGAAAGGGAACTTGCAAATGGCAAACATCAATCTCTCCGCTGCCGTGCGGTCCAACCTCAGCTCGCTGCAGAATACAGCCTCGCTGATGTCCAAGACCTCCGATCGCCTCTCCTCGGGTAACAAGGTCAACTCGGCCTTGGACAATCCGACCAATTTCTTCACCGCCTCTTCGCTGAATAGCCGCGCCGGCGACTTGAACAGCCTCATGGACTCGATGGCCAATGGCATCAAGACCATCGAAGCTGCTAATAACGGCCTAAGTGCCATCACCAAGAACCTTGAGTCGATGCAATCAACCTTGCGCCAAGCGCGTCAGGACAAGTCATTCCAGACCTCGTCCTACTCTCTTGATGGTTCTCAGAGCGGGTCACTTTCCTTGAAAGGCGGCGCTATTGGCGACACCGGAGTTGAGGTTGCCCTTAACAGCGCAACCCCTGCCTCACTGACTAGTCAGGTTAAGTACGATGCTGCGGCGAAAGGTGCTAAGGATGTAAAGGCCAACACTGCCTACGATCCAGCACTGGTTGACGTCAGCACAACCGCCTTGTCCTTCGATATCAAAGGCAACAAGGACGACCTTGCTATCAACATCACGATCGACAAAGATACCGCTGGCATTGCAGACCACAAGAAGGTCACTGCTGACGAACTATTGGCAGTCACCAACAAGAAGCTGGCCGACTACGGAAGCACCGTACGGCTGCGCAAAGATGGCGATAAGCTTGAGATGTACGACTCCAATGCTGCTAACACTGGAGGCAGCGCGAGCATCAACCTTACCGCTACTAACGCAAATGCAGTGAAGCTGGGCTTCACCGCTACTGATGCTGATGCTGGCATCGCGGTGGGTGGTACCAATACCGTAGTCTCAACAGCAGGCGTTAACGCCAAGACTTTCGGCATCACCATCGACGGCAACGGTGCTGGAGCTACTACCACACCTGGCGCTGGTTCTATTGATGTTACGCTCGACGGGGACATCCATGACACTGCTGAAAAGGCCGCGGCGTTCATCAATGTGAAGTTTGCAGAAGCAGCAGCAACGGCCGCTAAGGCCGGCTCCACTGTGGTGCAACGGGAAGCTGCCGCATCTGTTAAGGGCCTAACCGCTTCGGTGCGTGATGGAAAGCTCGTCATCTCCGGTCCCGCAGACGGTACCGCGAAGACCATTTCCGTCACCGAGACCGACGGGGGTACCAATGAAGTTCCCTTGCTTATGGGTGCTGAGCCAGTAAGCGTTACCGCTTCGCAAGGCACTGGCCCTGCAAAAACTGTTGATGCTCTAATTCACGAGATTAACAACAACAAGGATCTGGCTGGCAAGGTTCGTGCCTCCAATGACAACGGCAAGCTGCGCATCGAGAACCTCTCGACCGAAGACCTGCTGGTCGATGGTGCAAGCTCCACTGGCGTGGTGGATGGCACCTCCGCTGGTGCGTCCAAGATCGGCGGCAACTCGGTTCGTGCCGGCCTGGCCGACCAGTTCAACGAACTGCGCGACCAGCTGGACAAGCTTTCCGACGATGCCTCGTTCAACGGTATCAACCTGCTGCGCGGCGACAATTTGAAGATCACCTTCAACGAAACCGGTACTTCGTCGATGGACATTCAGATTAAGGGTGGCGAGACCCTAAACGCCGGCAAGCTGAGCCTGTCCGACATTGTCGCCAAGAACCTCGACAGCGATACCGACATCGATGCCTTCCTCGGCAACATCAAGGAAGCACTCAACACGGTCCGTTCGCAGGCTTCGGCTTTCGGTTCGAACCTCTCCATCGTTCAGAACCGTCAGGACTTCACCAAGTCCATGATCAACACGCTCGAAACCGGTGCTGGCAACCTCACCCTGGCTGACATGAACCAGGAAGCTGCCAACATGATGGCTCTCCAGACCCGTCAGTCGCTGGCTTCCTCGACCCTGTCGATGGCCAACCAGGCCGACCAGTCGGTGCTGCAGCTGCTCCGTTAATCGGCGCTTCAATCAATCCAAGAAGGCGGGTCCATGTGGCCCGCCTTTTTTCTTGCCCCCTTCCCTTCTACAAGGCGCAAGGCGCCGCTTCAGAGACGAGGGATTCGAATGGCACTCAAGGTGGAACTGAAACCAGGCGAAAAGCTGCTGCTCGGCAACTGCATCGTCACCAATGGCGATCAGCGAACGCGGCTCTTCATCGACGGCAATTCACCCATCCTGCGCGAGAAGGACATCCTGACGCCAGAGACCGCCGACACTCCCGCCAAGCGCGTCTATCTAGCCGTCCAGCTCATGTATATCGCCGAAGATATCGGGGCGATGAAGGAGCAGTACTTCGCGCTGGTGAACGACTTTATCGCCGCGGTTCCCTCGTCTTTGGCCATTGTTGACCGCATAAATAACGACATCTTAACGGGGTCATTGTACAAAGCATTGAGGTCAGCCCGTGAGCTGATTGCCTATGAACAGGACCTTCTAGACCATGCAGCATCAGGCGGCCGTAGCCTACCAGGCGACAGCGAAAACAGTTGAAACCCCGCGCGATCGCGAAGCGGCATTGCTGATCAAATCGGCTGCCACAATGCAGAATCTGCGCGACAACTGGCCTACCGATTTCGAGGTCCTGCGCAATGGCCTGACCTTCAATCGCAAGCTCTGGACCATCTTCATGTCCTCGGTCACGCGCGAGGACAATCCGCTGAGCGCCCCCGTGCGTCAGAACATCGCGAACCTTGGCATGTTCATCCTCAACGAAACTCGCGAAATCCTCCTCGATCCCGTTGCCCCCAACCGGCTTGACCCGTTGATCAACATCAACCGCCAGCTCGCCGCCGGTCTCCGCGGCAACTGAGCTAAAAACAAAGGCCCCGCACTGCGGGGCCTTTTTTTAGGTGGTCACCTATCTGCTTAGCGCAGGAAGTTGACGAGGCTTAACTGGCTCACCATCGAGGTCACCTGGTAGCTCGCCGTCAGCCTTGTCTGCAAAGCCAGGATCTCCATGGCGACGTCTTCCTTGCTCACAGTCTCCACATCGCTGAGCAGGTTGTCGAGCTGGCTCTTGTAGTTCTGGTGGCGCTTGCCCGCTGACTCAAGCGACGCGCGCGCAATCCCGAGTTCCATCGTCACCAGTTCGATCGAACCCTTTTCGTTGTTCCGGCCCTCGGACAGTTGCGACTGCTGTCGGGCGGCCATGGCGTCGAAGCGCGCCTTGGCCGGGTAGAGGTCGGCAGAATTGGGATCGCTGGTGCCGGCAAGTTCCGGATAGGTCTCGACACTCATGGACGCTAGCGAGCGCACCATCCGCAAATACCCGGCTTCATTGGCCTGCATGCCATAGTTGACGCGACCGGCATCTTCGATCGCCGAACTGACCGACTGGCGCGGATTACCCTGTGCATCGGTCGCCGCCTCGGTGATCGAACGCTGCATGGCCTTGTTGAAGTTTTCCGCCGTCGCCTCCGGTGTGGCGCCGAGGGAAAACTGACCCGGCCCTGCAGTACCGGCCACCGCCGTCAGCGTAATCTCTCGCTGCTTGCCGCCGGGTTCGCTCAGCGTGAGCGTGACCTTATCGCCCGCAGCGGCAGTGGCGCCGAAGTTAACGGCAACATTTGCCGGATCGCCGCTGGTCAACGCCCGCGAAACACCGCCCGCATTGGCCGAAGTAGCCGTGGCATTGGTGATCTGGAAGCCATGCTGCTGCGACACGGGCACATTTTCCGAAAGCGTCACCACGGCGCCATTGCGTTCCGAAGTCAGGCGTCCCATGCCTGTTGCGAATATGGCTGGGCTTTCGCCGCTATACCACATCACCGTGTCGGTCTTGCTGGCCACCCGCAGTGCGGTGGCGTTGAACGGGTCATTGCCCGCCACGCGCAGCACTGGCTCCCCTGCGGCATTGAAAAAGTTTTCGGAAGCGGCAAAGGTGGAGGCCGCCGCCATTTCGCTGGCCGTCGACTTCTGCAGGCTTCCCTCGAGCGCCGCCTTGAACGCGCCTGCCGTTGCGCTGGCATCGGCACCGATCACGAATTCATCCGCCGCAGGAGGTGATTTCGCGGTGGTGACAGCCCGCAGCGTAATCTGCGTTTCCGTGCCATCCGGCAGGGTGAACCCGAGCGTGACGCTGTCACCTGCGGCCGGCGGCGTGGTGAAGGTAAAGTCGATCTTGGCCGGCGAGCTGTTGAAGTCGGCATTATTGCCTATGCCCGTGCCAACCGTCGAAATGGTCGAAAGCTTGAAGCCGAACGGGTGATTGCCATCCTCGGCCAGGTTGACGACGACGCTGAGCGGGTCCGTCGTGTCGATCGCCGTATCGAGTCGTCCGAATCCGTCAGACCCGGCATCAGCCGCCTTGCGCTCGTTGACCACGGTCTTGAAGCCCGCCCTGCCCCCGGCCCCATCCAAAAGCTCCGCCGTGGTGGGCAGCGGCGCTTTGTCGGTGACCTTGCCGCCGAAGATATAGCGGCCGGCAATATCGCCATTGAGCATGGTGACGACTTCGTCGAGCCGCGATTTCGAAAGCTCGGGTGCCGTGGCCATGTTGATGTTGTTGGTGCCGTATTGGCCGGGCACGGAAGAATTGCGCGCCTCGCCCTCGATCTTGTCGAAACGGCTCAGCGCATTGTCGAGAAACGACAGCCGCAGGTTCACCTGCTCGATATTGGCCGTGTACCCCTCGATCGTAGAAAGCCGCGACCGCACTGACAGCGATACCGGCAGGTCGCGACCCATATCGGCCAGCGTTTGTGCCTTCTGCCCGGTGCCCAGCTGCATTTGCAGCGTGGCGAACTTGTCCTGCATCTTGGAGATGACCGAAAAGCCGGTCTGCAGCGGGAACATGGACTTATTGACGATCATGAGAAGCGTTCCCGTCAGGTCGAAGCGAAGAGGGCGTCGAGCAATTCCTTGACCACCGAGATGACGCGCGCATTGGCGGCATAGGCGCTCTGCAGCTCGGTCAGCCGCGCCATTTCATCATCGACATTGACGCCATATTCGCTTTCCATCTGCGTGGAGATGGTGTCGAGCGTCAGCTGCCGGTTCTGCTGCTGAGTGATGGCGCTGCCGATCGTCGTGCCCTGGTAGTTCAGCACCTGGTCAATCATCTGCTCTACCGTGCCATTGAGCTGGTAGCGGCTGCCATTGCTGGCCGGTGCCGCGCCCGACACGAAGTTCATCGATTTGAGCTGGTCGAGAATATACTCGGGCCGCTTGGCATCCCCCAGCGTCTGCCCAATATCGGTCTGCACCAGAGCCCGGTTGTCGCTGAGAATGGCCGGATTGATGGCGATCCGCGCAGCAAAGCCGAGCTTTTGCGGCGGCGTGCCATCGAGATTGTTGGTAAAGGCCGAACCACCATCCAAAAACATCGGCAGTGCCAGTGCGCCGGCCTGCGTGGCGGTCGCCGTGCTGCGGGTCGTAAGCTTGGTCACCTCGATCGTACCGCCGCCACCGGCGAGCACCTCGATCTTGCCGGCCGATGGGCTGCTCACCGCAAGATTCGGCAGCTTGCTCTGCAACACGGCCGCTGCCGCCGATGCGTCGCTGAGATCGACCGAGATCACCCGCTGGCCACTGGCGTCGACATAATCCTGGCCATTGGTGCTGTTGACGACCCGCACGCGCTGCTCGACGCCGTTGACGGAATAGTTCAGCAGCATGTCGTTGCCGGGCTGCAGGCTGCTGACATCGGCAACAAGACCCTTGGCGCCCGCCCCGTTCGTCACCGCGCTGCCCGGCGTCGTGATGGTGGAAAAAGCCGTGGCCATGCCGGCGGCAATCTCGTCGAGCTGGTTCTGCGCCTCGACCAGTGTCTTGTCGCGCAAGGTGACCAGCCCGGCCAACTCGCCGCCCTGCAACACGCCCTGCTGCACGAGATCGATGGAAAGCCCCGAAGGCGTTGTTAGCGTCAGCGTCCCGACCTTGCTCTCGCCTGTCGACAGGCTGGCCTGCGACGTCGCCGAAAGCGAACCGGCGGTGGTGAACTTGAACGTCGAGACGCCGCTATCGAGCAGGCCCACCCCCGATCGCGTCAGCAAGGCAACGGTGCCATCGGCCCGGTAATTGGCCTGCACGTCGATCACTTCGGCCACGGATGCGACAAGCCGATCGCGCTGGTCGAGGAGGCTGGCGCGCGCCGTGTCCGTCATGCCCAGATCGAGCATGCGCTTGTTCACCTCGTCGAGTGACACCAGCATGGCATTGGCATCGGTGACGTTGTTAGCAATGCGGGTTTCGGTTTCCTGCCGCAATCCCTGGATCACGCCGGAAAGTTCGTTGAGCCGCTGCGCCATCGATTGCGCCGAGGCAACCACTGTGGCGCGAGCCGAATAATCGTCGGGGCTGGTCGCCAGCGCCTGCAGCGAATTCTTGAAGCTGCCGAACATGCTGTCCAGCGAGCCGGCCGATCCCGGCTTCCCTAAAACACCCTGCAGCTTGTTGAGATAGGTCGCGGTGACGCCCGCCGATGCCGTGTCCGAAACCTGCCGGTTATAATAGGTCTGAAGGCTCTGGCTGAACGCGCGATCGACGCCGGCCGAGCGCGCATAGGTGCTGTTGGTCGAGTTGTAGTCGATGACATTGAGAGACTGCCGGTGATAGCCCGGCGTGCCCGAATTGGCGACGTTGCGCGACAGGATCGAGATCGAGTCCTGGTTGACCCGCAATCCCGATACAGCGTTGGATAATGATGTAACCAGACCCATTCAGCGGCCCTCTTCGCCTTGAACGGCCCGGAACATCTCCCGGGCCGCTGACCTGATGCGCTTAGCGAACCATGTTCAGTGCTTCCTGCAGCATCTCGTCGGCGGTCGAGACGATGCGGGTACCGGCCGAATAGGCCTGCTGGGTGATGATGAGCTTGGTGAACTCGTCCGAAATGTCGGTGTTGGAGGCTTCAAGCGCGCCACCGATAATACCCGACCCGGAAAGATCGAAGATCGGCTCACCCGACTCCGAAGTCGTCTGGTAGACGCCGCCATCGAGGCGCTTCAGAGAATTGACGCCGTTGAACTGCGCCGTCGTCACCTGCGCCATTTCGATGCGCTCGCCATTCGAGTAGGTCGCCACCACGCGTCCGCTATCGGTGATCGCCACCGACAAAAATTCGCCGGCGCCATAGCCGTTCTGGTTGAGTGTCGAGACCGTCACCGTGCCGTTGACGTCGGCGAACTGCGACACGCCATTGGTGTCGTGCTTGAGCTCGACCTCGCCGATATGGACGCCGTTGACCGTGAGGTTGTTGATGACATTGCTGCCCGTCCCGGTGCCCACCATCGATCCGTTGGAGTCGAACTGGTAGTTCATTCCCGTATTGGTCCAGGCGGTCGCCGCGCCGGTGGCCGTGCTGTCGGAAAGGTAGAACAGGTTCCAGGTATCGGCGCCGCCGGTCGCCGCACTGTCGACCTTGGCCCAGCGCATCTGCACGTTCACCGGCGCGCCATTGGCGGCATAAACGGTGATAGCGCCGCCCGAAATGGACTGGGCAACGAACTTGTCTGCGTCGGCAGCGGTGATGTTGCCGACCTTGCCGGTAGCAGCGCCAAACGTGCCGTTGATGCCCATGGCCGATGCGGCGGTGCCGCTGATGGTAGCGGGATAATAGTGGTTGTCGCCGAAGTCGATCTTGACCGAACCGCCTTCGAGACGCACCCGGGCGCCAGAGGCACCCACGCCGCCATTGGCCTGGAGATCGGCTTCGATGGCAGCAAGCATCTGCGCTACCGTGCCGCCGGCATTGATCTCGACTTCGTTCGTACCGGGCGTCACGCTGCCATCGGTATCGAAGCGGTAGTTGCGCGTGGTGCCGCCGACGCTGACGGTCATGGTCTGCCCGTTCTGCACCAGAAGATCGGCAGGCGTATCAGCCACATTGGCGCCGTTGATCGCGGCTGTGGAATAAGAGCCGTTCGGAAGCCCGAAGATCTGGCCCGCCGCCGTGCCTGCTGCTCGCGTGCTGGCCAGCGAGAAGGTTGCGCTGCTTGCGGCGCCGGTGAAGACTTCCATCTTGCCGTTCCGCAGCTTGACCGTGAGGTCATTGTTGCCGGTCAGGGCCCGCAGTTCGATCTGCATCGACGCCAGCGCGGTGTTGACGTCGCCATTGGCATTGACCGTCGTGCCGGTACCGGTAGCGGCGGCATCCGCAGTGCGAACCCCTACGGCATAGACAATGTCCAACTGCCCGGTTGCCGCATTATAGGTCGCGGTGGAGCCGCTGAACTTGTCTTCGACCGCAGCTTCGAGCCCTGCAGCATCTGCCGAAAAATCGCTGAAGTCGATAGCGGTACCGCCGATGTTCAGCGTGTCGGAGCGATGGAGGCCAGCCAGGTCGCCGGCAGCAATGCGCAGCGAGGTCGTGCCGCCCACTGCAACCGTCCCCGGAGTAGCACCCGGCAACAGCGTTACCACCTGCGACGCGGAACCATCCGTGTCGAACCGCAAATTATAGGTCTGCCCGCCGATGCCGAAGGCCAGCACGTCGCCATCGTTGATGACGGTGCGCGCATCCCCCGTACCGACAAACGTATCGCCACTCGCCCGCGGCGGTTGCGGGGACAGCGACGTGATAACGTTGGTGCCTGTGCGGTTCGGCACCTGCGGCGTGCCCGATACGTTAGAGAACGTCCACGGCTGCAGCATTTCGCTGTTCGGCACGGTCGGCTTGTAGTTGGCCGTCTTGGGCAGTTGCGGCAGGTTGGCCTGGTAGTTGATCGTCTTGGTGACGTTGGCTGGCAGGAAGGCGTTGGACAGCTTGATGACGCTGGGCACCGAGCCGGAAATGTTGCCGGTCGCCGGATCGATCGGAAGACCCTTGAGGTAGTAGCCGGCGCCGTTGACCAGCAGACCATCCTTGTCGATCTCAAAATCGCCGCGACGAGTAAAGTAGTTCGAGCCAGCAAACACCGAATTGCCATCTGACTGGCCGACCTTGGGCTCCACCACGAAGAAGCCGTTGGTATTGAGCGCGATAAAGGTCTCGTTGGACGAGGTCTGGATATCGCCCTGGATATTGTTGGTGCTGCGCGACTGCGCCAGCACTGCGCCCGGCACCTGTGCCTTGAGCGGAGCATCGGGGATCAGGTCGACGAAGCTCGTTTCCATCCGCTTGTAGCCGGTGGTCTGCGAGTTCGCGATATTGCCCGAAATGTTTTCCAAGGCATGGGACTGCGCCCTTAGGCCGGTCACCGCGCTGGAAAGAGCCCCATAGATACCCATCTCAAACTCCCGAAAACCCAATTCGCCCCTGAGGCGTGTTCGGGAGCAACGATGCAAAGGGAATGCCAGATCTAAGCCCATTGATATCATTGCGTTTTTAGCAATGGCGGCAACATGTTTCGGTAGTCAGCGGCAAAACACTCCACCCACCCGGCAGTTTCTGCCGCTCGCTTGTGAAGCGCTGTCGCATGCAGTAAATCGACGGCCACTACAGGGGCAGAGCAATGCTGTTTTCCAGCGTCGATGAGTTCGTCAAAGCCAAGCGCCGCGCGGTGACCGTGTTCGGCATGGCCGGCGTTGGCAAGACGCGGCTCTCCAACATGCTGCGCGCCAATAGCTGGTTCCACTACTCCGCCGACTACCGCATCGGCACGCGCTACATGGGCGAATTCATCGTCGACAATTTCAAGCGCGAAGCGATGAAGGTGCCGTTCCTGGCCCAGCTTCTGCGCACGGACTCGATCTACATCTCGTCCAACATCACCTTCGACAATCTCGACCCGCTTTCGACCTATCTCGGCACGCCGGGAGACACCAATCGCGGCGGCCTGCCGCTTGCCGAATACCAGCGCCGGCAGGAGCAGCATCGCGTCGCCGAGATCGCCGCCCTGCGCGACGTCCCCTATTTCATCGAGCGCGCCAAGGCCCTTTACGGTTACGACGATTTCATCGCCGACACCGGCGGTTCGCTGATCGAGGTCATCGATCACGCCGATCCGGACGACCCGGTGGTTTCGACACTGACGGCCCACACCGCCCTGCTCTACATTCGCGGCACCGAAAAGGACGCCAGCGAACTGGTGAAGCGCTTCAAGCAGGCGCCCAAGCCCATGTATTACCGCCCGCCCTTTCTGGTCGAGAAATGGGCCGAGTACAAACTGATCAATGGCATCATCGACGATTGCGACGTCGACCCGGCCGGCTTCGGGGCCTGGGGTTTTGAAGCCCTGCTGCATGATCGCCTGCCGCGCTACCAGGCATTTGCCGACAAGTTCGGCTATGTGGTCGAAGCCTCTGACCTCGCCACTGTCCGCGATGGGGATGAGTTCGTCGACCTGATGGCGGCGGCGATCGAGAAGCGAATGCGCTAGCGCGGCCTTTCGAGGTTCGCGCCTGCTTGAATCGCTTTCTCGCTTTCCCCAGCTAAGGCTCCATCATGCCTATCAGAATTCCCGACAATCTGCCCGCCCGCAAGACGCTCGAACAGGAAGGCGTCTATGTCATGGATTCCTCGCGCGCCGCGCGTCAAGACATCCGCCCGCTCGAGTTCGGCCTTCTCAACCTGATGCCCAACAAGGAGCGCACCGAAACCCAATTTTCCCGGCTGATCGGTGCCACCCCGCTCCAGATCAACCTGACCCTGGTGCGCGTCTCGGACCATCAGTCCAAGAACACCTCCGAGGATTACCTCAAGACCTTCTACCAGACCTGGGCCGAGGTGAAGGAGCGCAAGTTCGACGGCTTCATCGTCACCGGTGCGCCGATCGCCAACATTCCCTTCGAGGACGTGCGCTATTGGCCCGAAATGCTCGAAATCATGGAGTGGACGCGCACCAATGTGCACCATACCATGTTCATCTGCTGGGGCGCTCAAGCGGCGCTGCACCATTTCCATGGCGCCAAGCGCTACCGCATGGACAAAAAGGCCTTCGGCGTCTTCCGGCATCGGATCACGGCGCCGCGCTCGCCCTATCTGCGCGGCCTTTCCGATAGTCCCATGGTTCCCGTCTCGCGCTACAACGACATCGATCGCACCACATTGGGCGACAATCTCGAAGTCATGATCGACAATCCTGACGTCGGCGTCTGCATGCTGGGCGAGAAGAACGACAGCGCGGTCTACTTCCTCAACCACCTCGAATACGACAACCGCTCGCTCGCCGACGAATACGAGCGCGACCGCGCCGCAGGCCTCGACACGCCTCCCCCCGTCAACCTCTTCCTCAATGGCGACACCAGCGCAGACCCGGAAAACCGCTGGCGCAGCCACGCGCACTTGTTGTTCCAGAACTGGATCAACGAGATCTATCAAACCACGCCCTACCGTTTGGAAGAGATCGGAAAAGCTCAGGAAGCGTGAGCCATCAAACTCCCTGAGCCCTCATGGTGAGGTGCGGAGCGAAGCTCAGCCTCGAACCACGAGGGCGGGCACACCATGCTTGCCACGACCTCGCCCTTCGAGGCTTCGCTGCGCTTCGCACCTCAGGATGAGGTCTACTGCATCAGCACGCCCACCCCTTCCCAAACCCCCTCCCGCTCCCTACCTTGGTGACTTCACCGAGGACACCACGTGCCCAACCCGCCGACGACCATCGCCGACGAATTCGGCATCGCCCTCGCCAACCTCACCGACAGCGCCACCGGCCTCTTGACACCCACCCTGCGCCTGGGGGTCACTGGCCTCAGCCGCGCCGGCAAAACCATTTTCATCACCGCCCTCGTTCATAACCTGCTGACGCAAGGCCGCCTGCCCGGCTTTGCCCCGCTTGCCGATGGCCGCTTTGTCGGGGCCCGGCTCGCCGAATATCCCGACGCCACCATCCCGCGCTTTGCCTATGAGCAGCACCTGGCCTCGCTCACCGCCAGCCCGCCCACTTGGCCCGAAGGCACCCGCCGCATCTCGCAATTGCGCATCGTGCTACGCTTCCAGTCCGCCAAGTGGTGGTCCGGCATGCGGGGCCCGGCAACGCTCAACCTCGACATCGTCGACTATCCCGGCGAATGGTTGCTCGACCTGCCCCTGCTCGGCCTTTCCTTTGCCGAATGGAGCGCCGAGGCGCTCGATCGCGCGGGTCAGCCCGGCCATGCGGCCGAAGCCGAAGACTTCCTGCGCGAGCTGGAAAAGACCGACGCCACCAAGCCCGCCACCGATCCTGATGCCGAGCGGCTGGCCCTGGCCTTCACCACTTATCTCCGCCGCAGCCGCGAGCACGGTGCCCTTTCGACCCTGCCTCCCGGCCGCTTTCTTTTGCCCGGCGATCTCGAAGGCTCCCCGGCGCTGACCTTTGCCCCGCTTCCGCTCGCCGCCGCCCGCCATGGCAGCCTTTATGCCATGCTCGAAAACCGCTTCGAGGCCTATAAGGACCGCGTTGTCCGCCCCTTCTTCCGCGACCACTTTGCCCGCCTCGACCGGCAGGTGGTGCTGGTCGATACGCTGCGCGCGCTCAACACCGGCCCAGCCGCCGTTGCCGACCTCGAGACGGCGCTGACCTCGGTACTTGCCTGCTTCCGCCAGGGCGAAGCCAATCCCCTGCTCCGTCCCTTCTCCCGCCGCATCGACCGCATCCTCTTTGCCGCGACCAAGGCCGATCACGTCCATCACACCAGTCACGACCGGCTGGAGGCCATCCTCAATCGCCTCGTTGCCAGCGCCAGCAGGCGCGCCCGCTTCGCCGGTGCGGAAGCCAAATCCATGGCCATCGCCGGCATCCGTGCCACCAGCGAAGGCACGATCCGCGAGGGCGGGCAAACCCTGCCCACCTTGATCGGCACGCCGCTGGCAGGCGAGACGCTGGAAGGCCAGACCTACAACGGCAAGACCGAAATCGCATTGTTTCCCGGGGACTTGCCGGAACGCCCGGACTCAGTTTTCGAAGATGGCACCCCCGTAGCGCTCAACTTCCTCCGCTTCGCACCGCCACAGCGGCTCGAGCGCAATGCGGCCGGCGATATCGTCCTGCCGCATATCCGGCTCGACCGGGCGCTCGATTACCTTATCGGAGACTGGATGGCATGAAGCCGATCGCCCGCCCCACCGGCACCGTCTCCGAGCCCGCTGAAGCAACGCGCGCGCCTCGCGCCTTCACCCCCGACCGCGCCGAGATAGTCGAAACCGTCTTCGAACCCGAAGCGGAACCCGACCTCGTCGCGCCCCCGCCCCGCCGCATGGGCGGCTTTGGCAAGCTCCTGTGGACCACCGGCGGCATCTTGGTCTCCGCCGCTCTAGGTCTCGCCGCCGACCGCCTCATCCGCGACCTCTTCGCCACCAACGAATATCTGGGCATTCTCGGGCTTGCCGTCCTCGGCCTCTTTGTCCTCGCCGTCATTGCCCTCGTCGCCCGCGAAATCTTCGCGCTGCGCCGCCTCCGTGTCCTCGACAGCCTCAAGGAGGAAGCCGCCCGCGCCAGCATCGACAATGACCGAAAGCGCGCCGGCACCGTCACCGATCAGCTCACCACCATCTATGCCGGTCGCGCCGATCTTGCCCGCGCCCGCGAAACACTGACCGGGCACCTGCCGAACCTCTTCGATGGCACTGAAGTCATCACTCTCGCCGAGCGCACCCTGATGGCGCCCCTCGACGCCCGCGCCAAGGCCCTAACCGCCGCCTCCGCCCGCCGCGTGGCCCTCGTCACTGCCGTCTCACCGCGCGCACTGATCGACGTCGCCTTCGTCATCTACGAAAGCGTCCGCCTCGCCGGCGCCATCGCCGCGCTCTACGGCGCCCGCCCCGGCTTCTTCGGCTTCTGGCGCCTCGCCGGCTCGGTGCTGGCGCATCTGGCGGTCACCGGCGGCCTCGTTCTCACCGATGGCATCGTCGAGCAATTGGTCGGACAGGGCCTTGCCGCCAAACTCTCCGCCCGCCTCGGCGAAGGCGTCGTCAACGGCCTCATGACCGTCCGCGTGGGCATCGCCGCCATGCGCGTCGTCCGCCCCCTGCCCTTCGACACCCTGGCGCAACCCACCGTCCGGGATTTCATTCCCGAACTGGTTAAGGTCACGCAGGACGCAGCGAGATAGCTACGCCGCCAAATTCATCTGCTCGAGCCCTGCAAAGCTCTCGAGCTGCGGCTTGGCGAAATAATAGCCCTGGAACAGCGCGATCCCCGCAGCCTTGAGCGTCATCATCTCGGCCTCGGTCTCGACACCCTCGGCCAGCACCACGATATCGAGCTGCCGCGCAATGCCGACGATCCCGGCAATGATCGCCTGCCGCGCCGGCGAACTGTCGACGCCGCGCAGCAATTCCATGTCGATCTTGATGAGGTTCGGCTGGAATTTTGCGAGCAGCCCAAGACCCGCATAGCCGGCGCCGAAATCGTCCAGCGCGGTCATGAACCCCATGCGCTTATATTCGGCAACGATATTGGCGACATGGTCGACATCGCTCATGCGCTCGTTCTCGGTGAACTCGAACATCAACCGGCGCGGATTGAACTGCGTCTTGGCGGCCGCCGCGAGCGTCGCGCGGATACAGGCACGCGGCTCGTAAACGGCGTTGGGCATGAAGTTGATCGAGAGCCGCGCCGTGGAGGATGCCGGGAGCTTGGTCCCCGCCAGCTCGATCGCCTTGACGCGGCAGGCCTGGTCGAATACGTAGCGATTCGCCTCCGTGACCGCGGAGAGAACCGAATACGCCCCCTGCCCCTCGGTGCCGCGCACCAGCGCCTCATAGCCCCAGATCTCGCGGGCGACGACGTCGACAATAGGCTGGAACGCCATGGTGAAGGCGACGGGGAATTCTTGCCCGTCTTTGCAGGCCTGGCAGGAGACGGAAGCCATCGAACAAACCTATAATATTATGGGAAAAGCGAAATCTCCCCATGCTGCGCCCATAGGTTTTAATACGCAGCTAAGATCGCGATCACATCAGTCCTTGGCCGCGCTCGGCGCCAGCGTCAGCGTCAGCCCGTCGAGCGCGTCCGAACACAGGATCTGGCAGCTCAGCCGCGAGTTCGATTTCACGTCGCCGACGCTATCGAGCATGTCTTCTTCCTCGTCGCTCGGCGCACCCACCGCATCGAGCCACTCGCCATCGACATAGACATGGCACGTTGCGCAGCTCAGCGCCCCGCCACACTCGGCCTTGATGTTGAGCCCCCAGTCGCGAATGACCTCCATCACGCGCCAGCCCTCGAGCCCCTCGAGCTCATGCTTTTCGCCAGCCTGGTCCGTGACATTGATCTTCATAAGGCGCTCCTCAACAGCGCGATGGGCTTAGCGCCCTTGGGGCCGCACCGCAAGGCACATCGCCCTCACCCCACCGGATGTCATCCCCGCGCAGGCGGGGATCCATCCTGGGACCTCAAGATGGGCCCCGGCCTTCGCCGGGGTGACAATCGAGTGCGTGGCAAGCCCTCAAGCCACCCCAAGCTTCTTCTGCAGCTTGGTGCTCGACGTCGTATACTGGAACACCACCCGCTCACCCGGCGAAATGATTGCCTTGGCCGCTTGCGCCATCAGAGCGGCTTCATGGAAGCCGGAAAGGATCAGCTTCAGCTTGCCCGGATAGTAATTGATGTCGCCAATGGCAAAGATACCCGGCACCGAGGTCTCGAACTTTTCCGTGTCAACGACGATCGTATTGTCGTTGAGCTCCAGGCCCCAGTCAGCCACCGGACCAAGCTTCATCGTAAGCCCGAAGAATGGCAAGAGCCGCGTCGCCGGGATGGACAGATCGCCCGCATCGGTGGTGAGGTGCACGTGGTTGATCTGGCCGTTCTCGCCATCGAGCTTGGCGACCTGGCCGAGCTGGAAGTTGACCTTACCGTCGGCCACCAGCTCCTTCATCTTGTTGACCGAAGCCGGCGCCGCCTTGAACGCGTCGCGGCGATGCACCAGCGTCAGCGTCCGCACGATGGGCTCGAGGTTGAGCGTCCAGTCCAGCGCCGAGTCGCCGCCACCGACGATCACCACGTCCTGGTCCTTGAAATCGTCCATCTTGCGGACGGCATAGAACACCGACTTGTTCTCGAACTGCTCGATCTCCGGCACCGGCGGACGCTTGGGCTGGAACGAGCCGCCGCCGGCCGCGATCACCACGACCTTGGTGTAGAAGGTCTCGTCGGCATCGGTCTGCAGCTTGAAGGTGCCGTCTTCGAGCTTTTCCAGCGAATTGACCATGCGCGAGAAATGGAATTCGGGCGAAAACGGCGCGATCTGCGCCATAAGGTTATCGGTCAGCTGCTGGCCGGTCACCACCGGAAAGCCAGGAATGTCGTAGATCGGCTTTTCCGGATAAAGCTCGGCACACTGCCCGCCCGCACGGTCAAGGATATCGATAAAGTGGCATTTGATATCGAGCAGGCCGAGTTCGAAAGCCGCGAACAGCCCGCAGGGGCCAGCGCCGATGACAACGACGTCGGTGGTGATCTCAGTGCTCATTCAATCTCAATCCGTTGGCCGCAGGACCGGTGCCCAGCGGTGAAATATGACTAGTGCGATCCGATTATATCAGGAGACGCGGCGAAGAAAGGGGCGCGTGCCCAAAGGAATTTCGGTGACGCCGACCGGCTGGTAAAACACGGCCACTTCCGGCAGGCGGTTTTCAATCAGCGCTTGGCGGGTTGGCTCATGCACCACCACCAGCGCATTGAAGCCGCAACGGCGCATCAGCGGAATCTGATCCTGCAGAACATCGCCCACAGCCCTGATTTCTCCGGCAAAATTGTAGCGCTCCGCCAGAAGCCGCGCCGTCGAATAGCCGCGCCCGTCCGAGAAAGCCGGGAAGCGGATGGCGACCGATGCAAAGCGCGAAAGGTCGGCCTCCACATCCTCGATCTTCTCTCCGGGCGACACGAGCAGCCCAAGCGGGTGCGGATTGGCCAGGAACTCCACCCGATTGGCCAGGAACACCGCAAGCGGCACATGCACATAGCGCGCTTCAGACGGGTTGGTACCCTCTTCCCAGTCGCGGAACGGGTCGGCGATGAAGGCGCCGTCTTTCCAGAGCGTGTGGCGGTTGGCGGCAGTCATCGGGTTGGCGATCGCTCCACTGAAATCGTAATGGATGCCGCACTCTTTCTTGTTGAGACCGCGCCACCGTCCGGCGCGCGGATCCTCGCCCTCGGCAACGATCGAGGTGCAGGGCGCGCAGCCAATGGACTTGTAGCCTTTGGCATAGAGCGGATGCTCGGGCAAGTTATGCTTCTGGCGGTATTCGACCACGTCGGCGTCGGAAAAATATGCCAGCGGATTGACCTTGATGCGATCGTCGCTCGTCAGCTCGAAATGCGGCAGCACGCCGCGTTCCACCGTCTGGTAGCGCTTACGCCCCGTCACCCAGCCACCATATTGCTCGGTCACCGGCTCCAGCGGCTCGGTCTTGCGGATATGGCAGCAGGAGTCCGGATCGGTCTCCCAAAGATCACCATTGGGGTCGAAGCGAGCCACGTCATTAGGGTTCGGATGAATGGCATGAACGTTGATCAGCCCAAACTGGCGCTTCAGCGTTTCGACATAGTCCAGCGTCTCGCGGAAATGCTTGCCCGTTTCGAGAAAATAGACCGGCATCGACGGATCGACCTGCGCCACCATATGGAGCAGCACCGCAGAGTCGGCGCCAAAGGACGAAACGATCGCCAGATCGCCCGGCAGCACGTCACTCACCGCATACCGCAGCACGCCAACGGCATCCATTTCGTCGAACATGCCATTGAGCGCCAGAATGCCCAGCGCCTTGAGCTTATCATGCGCGGCCTGCGCCGGCGCAAGCTTAGGCAGTCCCATGGGAGGTCTCCGTGACTGACGGCGCGGCAGCGCCACCTCTCCCTAGGGGGAGAGGTCGACCCCCTTGGGTCGGGTGAGGGGGCCTTCTCCGAGCGCTGGAGAGGGAAAAGGCCCCCTCACCCGTCGCTGCGCGCCGACCTCTCCCCCGAAGGGAGAGGTGAAGAAGCTCAGCCATTCCCATACAATGCCTCCTTGAACGGCGCTTCGCCCAGGCGGCGATAGGCCTCGAGGAACGTCTCCCCCTCGCCCTGCCGCTGCGCGATATAGAAATCGACAAGCTTCTCGATGGCACCCGGCACCTGATCCGCCTCAAAGCCCGGCCCGATGATCTTGCCCACCGAAGCATGCTCGGTCGCATCACCGCCCAGCGTGATCTGATAAAGCTCGCCGCCCTTCTTCTCGACACCCAGAATGCCGATATGGCCCACATGGTGGTGCCCGCAGGCGTTGATGCAGCCGGAAATCTTGATCTTTAGATCGCCGATGTCCTTCTGCCGCTCCGGCGCCGCGAACTTGCGCGAAATCTCCTGCGCGATCGGAATCGAGCGCGCATTCGCCAAGGCACAAAAATCGAGCCCAGGGCAGCAGATCATGTCGGTGATGAGGTTGTTGTTACCCTCGGCAAGCTCGTTGGCGACCAGCACATCAAAGACCGCCCGCAGATCCTTCACCGCCACATGCGGCAGCACCAGGTTCTGCTCATGCGTCACGCGCAACTCGTCGTGCGAATACTGCTGGGCAAGATCCGCCACCACATCCATCTGCACGTCCGTCGCGTCGCCCGGAGCGCCGCCAACGGGCTTGAGCGAGATCGTCACCGCGGCATAGCCCGGCACACGATGCGGATGAAGATTGTTGTCAAGCCAGCGACCGAAGGCCGGATCAAGGATCGACTCATAAGCCACATCGATCTTGTCGCCCGAGCGATCGGCGAAATCGGGCGGCGCGAAATAGGCCGTGATCCGGTCGAGCTCTTCCTGCGGCAGCGTCAGCACGCCGCCCCGCACTTCGGCGAACTCGGCTTCCACCTGCCCCTTGATCGACTCGAGGCCCTCTTCGTGCACCAGGATCTTGATGCGCGCCTTGTACTTGTTGTCCCGGCGGCCGTAGCGGTTGTAAACGCGCATGATGCTTTCAAGATACGCCAGCAGGTGCTCATGCGGCACGAAGCTGTTGATCAGCTTGGCGATCATCGGCGTGCGGCCTAGCCCACCACCGACCCAAACTTCCCAGCCGGTTTCACCCGCCGCGTTCACCGCCGCCTGCAGCCCGATATCGTGGAAGCGGATCGCGGCGCGATCGTTCGGCGAGCCGGTGATCGCAATCTTGAACTTGCGCGGCAGGTATGAAAATTCAGGATGAAGGCTTGACCACTGCCGGATGATTTCGGCCACCGGGCGCGGATCGATGATCTCGTCGGCAGCCGCGCCGGCAAACTGGTCGGTCGTGACGTTGCGAATGCAATTGCCCGAGGTCTGGATCGCGTGCATCTCGACGCTCGCCAGCTCTTCGAGGATCACCGGAATGTCCTTGAGCTTGGGCCAGTTGAACTGGATGTTCTGGCGCGTCGTGAAGTGGCCATAGCCACGATCATAGGTCCGCGCGATATGGGCAAGCTTGCGCATCTGCTTGGCTGACAGCGTGCCATAGGGCACGGCGATGCGCAGCATATAGGCGTGCAACTGCAGATAAAGCCCGTTCATCAGCCGCAGCGGTCGGAACTGGTCTTCGCTCAGTTCGCCGGAAATCCGCCGCTTTACCTGGTCGGCAAACTGCGCTGTGCGGCCCATGACAAAGGCCGCGTCAAACTCGTCATATCGATACATGCCCGTCGTCTTCCAGATGCTGGCGGTCGTACGCCTGTCCGTGCAGAGTTAGGGGAGCGGTGGGGCCCGCCGCCCTGATGCGTTCGCGCAGGCGCTTGGGCACGATCGTGCCGCCAGCCTGTTCAACTTCTTCGATTTCGAGGCTGATCACCCGCCCCGTCGCCTTGGTGGCGGCCAGCGCGGCATCGCGCTCCACCGTCTCTTCCTTGGCAAACAGGCGCGCAGCCTGAAGGTCCTCGACCCAGTTGTTGCTGCCGTTGAGGTAAACCGTTGCGCCCGAGATCAGCTCGTTGCCGGTGAGAATTTCCATTAAGCGACCCTAAAATTTTCGGCGGCCACAGCCGCAGCATTGGCCCAGTCGCCATGAGCGACTGCCCGGCCAACCAGAATAACGGCAGGACCATCGACGAAATCGACGGCGCCCGAAGCCAGTTCGCCCAGCGTCCCGGCATAGCTGGTGCTGTTCATGCGCCCGGCATTGACAACGATGCCGATCGGCAGGTCTGCCGGCGCACCATGCTCGACGAGGCGTCCGGCAACTTCGGCCGCAATGGCCTTGCCCATGTAAAGTGCCAGCGTCAGCCCCGACTGTGCCAACGCCGCCCAATGCACGATATCGCTGTCGTCAGCGCCATGCGCCGTTGCCATCACGAAGCCGCTCGACACCGCCCGCAGCGTCACCGGCGTTGCTGTATCGGCCGCAGCCGCCAGCGCCGCGCTGACGCCCGGCACGATCTCATACTGCAGCCCGGCCTTGCGCAAAGCCTCGATCTCTTCGCCAGCCCGCCCGAACACCATCGGATCGCCCGACTTGAGCCGCGCCACGCGCTTGCCCTCGCCGGCGAGCCGAACAATCAGAGTATTGATCTGCGCCTGCGAAAATGAATGATGACCCCGCGCCTTGCCGACGCAAATCTGCTCGGCATCGCGCCGCCCCATCTGCACCACGGCAGACGGCACCAGCTGGTCATGAACGATCACATCGGCCTGCTGCAGCAAACGCTGCGCGCGCAGCGTCAGCAGATCCTCGGCACCCGGCCCGGCGCCAATCAGCCAAACCACACCCTGCCCCGCACCATGTTCGATATGCTGCATCAAGAGCGCTTCGGCATCAACATGGGGCCGGCCGACCAGATCCTCATAAAAGCGCCGCCGCGCCGCACCGTCATGAATCAGGCTCTCAACCTTGTGGCGTAACCCACCGGCAAGACTCGCGACTTTGCCCAGGCCCGGGGCCAGCAGCGCCTCGATCTGCGCCCGCACCAGACGCGCCAAAACCGGCGCATCGCCTTCGGTCGAGATCGCGACGGTCAGCGGCGCACGATCGACGATGGACGGAGTATAAAAATCGCACTCGGCAGGGACGTCGACGACATTGAGCGGAATGCCCAGCCGTCGCGCTTCGCTCTTGGCCAGCTCGGCATCTGCACTTTCTTCGGCGACGAAGACGAGCGCAGCTCCGACGATGTCGGATGCGTTTAGACGTCGTTCATGAACGATAGCCTGGACCCCCGAGAAGTCCGCCTCGATGTGCTGGGAATAAATCTCTATCTGAGCAGTAGTCTTAGCAACCAACCGGACCTTGTTCAGGGCCTCATCGTCGCCACCGACGATGATGATACGCTTGCCCTTGACTTTGAAGCTCAACGGAAAGGTGTTGAGTGGTCCCATGGTGTCCTACGGTGAAAGATGGCGGAAACTATGCCGTTCCGCCTTGGGCAACAATGCCTGCAATTCCATTAGCTTATATATTCCCCTTGCAGGAATGACATTGGAACGGATCAAATCTGCGACGGACCAGAAGTTAGAATTTTTTGCCTCGCGCGACCGGGGCTGCTCCGAGTTGGAAAGAAAATCCATGCCGAAACTGCTCATCTCTGCACTGTTGGCACTACTCGTTGCGGCTCCGAGCGTGGCTCAGGCGCCTGTCCAAAAGCCTCTGCCTGCCAACAGTATCGACCCCACTCTTTCCGCATCTTTCGCAGGCTCATGGAGCCTCACCATGGCTGGTGATCCAAACACGGCCTGGGTCACCTGCAGCAAGCCCGTCCGGCTTGTCGAAGCCGACACGCATCACTTCTTCTATCTCGGCACGGAAGACATCGAAGGCGATGCAGCAACCGAACTCGTCGCCGACTCAGGCGGTGCCCGTTGGGAACCGGTTGCCGGCGGCCCGAACTTTTTCACCATCTTCATCAGCAAGGATCGCTTCTACCTCTATGACGAAGTGCCGCGCACCGATGCCGACTGGCTCGACCCCACCTACCTCTATGAACGCTGCCCTCAGCCCTGACGCTTTGGCACGCGCACCACGAGCCCATCCAGCGCATCGCGAACCTTGATCTGGCACGAGAGGCGGCTCGACGCTTCAACGTCAAAAGCAAAATCGAGCATGTCCTCTTCCATGTTGGACGGACCACCCACCACTTCGCGCCACTCCGGCTCGATATAGACGTGGCACGTTGCGCAGGTGCAGGCGCCCCCGCATTCGGCAATGATCCCCGGCACGGCATTCATGATCGCGGTCTCCATCACCGTCGAGCCATTCTCCGCAACCGTTTCAATGCGTTCGTCGCGGGCGGTAATGAAGGTGATCTTGGTCATTAAACTACCTGTAGTTTGATCGTCAAAGGCCGAGCAGGCCTTCGAGATAATGCCTGTCGATGCCGAAAAGTGTCTTCACTGCGGCAATCTTGTCGAGCGCCGCCTGCCGCGACCCAGCCCCAGCCTTTTGCGCCACGATCAGATTGTTCTTGGGCGTATGGGCGTCGGACACGAACTCGAACACCTTGGTGCGATAGCCACTGGCCTCCAGCAGCAAAGCCCGCAGCCCATCGGTCACCATCTCCGCCTGCTTTTCAAGAAACGTCCCATGCCGCAGCAGAAAATCGAGATCGTCAGCCGGCTGGCCCGCCTCGATCTGCCGCCTGATCTGCTTATGGCAGCAGGGAGCGACCGCGATCAGCTCCGCCCCGGCCTTGATGCCCTGGAAAATCGCGTCGTCCGTTGCCGTATCGCAGGCATGGAGCGCAATCACCGCGTCCGCGCCACTGGCATCATAGTCGAGGATCGAGCCGGGGACGAAACGAAGATCGTCAAAGCCACTTTGCGACGCCAGCCGGTTCCCGTCCTCAACCAGAGCCGGACGCAGCTCCACGCCTACCAGCTCGACTTTGCCGCCAAGATGATCCGCAAGGGCAAAATCGAGATACCCCTTGCCCGCGCCCATATCGAGCACGCGCGGCTTTTCTGCCTTGATCGCCTGAATCAAAGGCGCAAAGATCTCGACCATCTTGTTGATCTGCCGAAACTTATCCTGCGCATTGCTGCGAACCGCCCCGTCCTTGCCAGTGATACCCAGCGCATGCAGCCACGGCTTGGCCGTGTCGGTCAGGGCTCGGTTCTTGGCACGGTCATGGGTGGCTTCGACAGCCTCCCGGCCCTCGACCTCGGTGCGCTTTAGCCGCAGCTTGTCACCCTGCCGCTCGAACTGCAGGTCAAAACTTGTCGTCTCCAGCCGAGCGCTGCGCCAGGCGTTAGCGAGGTCCGAGGATAGAAGAGATGCCGCTTCGTCAATCGTCAGGTTCTTGGTGATGTCCTGCGTCTTGTAGCGAAACACAAAGCTCAAGCGCTCGCCGGCCTTGATAGGCACCTTGCGCGCTTCAGCCGATTTAAGATCGGCTTCCGCACCATGATAGCCGCCAAGCTTGAGCTTTATCAGCGACCCGTCGGCAAATGCCGCGCGCACCGCCTCCACGAACTCGCCAATGCGATCAGGCGTGCTCAATGCCGTTCCTTGGTCGTCAAGAAGCGGATCTTGGGCCAGTCCTGCTTCGCCCGGTCTGCCCACCACGCATTCTGCGCCAGAAACACCGGAGCCTCGGTCCGGTCCTCGGCCATATTGACCTTCTGCGCCGCAATGAAGCGCTTCAGTTCCTCCGGATCGTCACTCTCGACCCAACGCGCCACTTCATAGCCCAGCGTCTCGAAGGTGATCGGTACGCCATATTCCTTGGCAACGCGCGACGCCAGAACCTCGAGCTGCAGCTGACCAACGACGCCCACGATCCAGTCCGCGCCCACCATGCGCCGGAACACCTGGGTCACGCCCTCTTCAGCAAGGTCGGACAGCGCCTTGCTCATCTGTTTGGTCTTCATGTGATCGGTCAGCCGCACGCGCCGGATGATTTCCGGCGCAAAGTTGGGGATGCCCGTCACATTGATGTTGGCGCCTTCCGTCAACGTATCGCCCACCGAGAGCGTGCCGTGATTGGGAATGCCGACAATGTCACCAGCCACAGCTTCCTCGGCCAGTTCGCGATTATTGCCGAAAAAGAACATCGGGTTCGAGACCGCCATGTCCTTGCCCGAGCGCACATTCTTGAGCCGCATGCCACGCTCGAACGTGCCCGAGCAAAGCCGCACGAAGGCAATGCGGTCACGGTGATTGGCGTCCATGTTCGCCTGGACCTTGAAGACGAAGCCCGTAACCTTCTTCTCCTCCGGTGCGATCGGAGCCGGCAAAGCCGGCTGCGGCCGCGGCTCCGGACCCCAGTCGCCAAGCGTGCGCAGCAGCTCGGCCACCGATACGCCCTTCAGCGCCGAGCCGAACAGCACGGGGCTGAGATGGCCCTGATGGAAAGTCTCGAGGTCGAATTCCGGCAACATGGCCTGCGCCATTTCCAGCGTTTCGAGCGCCGTCATAAATACCGGATTGTCGGCAAGCTCGGACACATCGAGCAGGTCTTCCAGCGCCTCGAACTCGGCCAGCGTCTTGCCCTGCGGCGTCACCACCCGCTTTTCGATGAGGTCCATATAGCCGGAAAAATCCACCCCCTGCCCGATGGGCCAAAGCACCGGCGTCAGGTCGAGCGCCAGCTTGCTCTGGATTTCATCGATCAGGTCGAGCGGCGCCAGGCCCTCGCGATCCACCTTGTTGATGAAGGTGATGATCGGAATGTCGCGCAGGCGGCAGACCTCGAAAAGCTTCAGCGTCTGCGACTCGATACCCTTGGCCGCGTCGATCACCATGATCGCCGCGTCCACCGCCGTTAGCGTACGATACGTGTCCTCGGAAAAGTCCGAGTGGCCCGGCGTATCAAGGAGGTTGAGCGTCAGCCCGTCATAATCAAAGGTCATTACTGAGGAGGTGATGGAAATGCCGCGCTGCTGCTCCATTTCCATCCAGTCCGAACGGGTCGAACGCTGCCCTGCCTTGCCGCGCACGGCGCCGGCCTGCTGGATGGCGCCAGCCGCGGCGAGCAAGCGCTCGGTCAGCGTCGTCTTGCCGGCGTCAGGGTGCGAGATGATCGCAAAGGTGCGACGCAAACGAAACGGCTCGGCTGTGGACCGGGGCGCAGCCTCGGCAACGTTTATCATGGACATGGAAACTGCAAGAATCTCAGTGCCGACGCGGATGGCGTCGCGGGACCGGTTTGATATGGGCGCTCTATAAGCTCTGGCCAAGGCCTGGTCAAACCAGCGGCTCGGGAACCGACGGAACGGCGTCGAATTAACGAGGCGCCCACCCCTCTCAGGACGCCCTATGCCTAAGCCTCAGCCGCGCGCCAGCTACCGTCTCCAGCTCAACAAGGATTTCACCTTCGCTCATGTGGAGCAGATCGCCGATTTTCTGGGCAAGCTCGGTATCAGTCATGCATACCTATCGCCGATCCTCAAGGCGCGCGCAGGCAGCACCCATGGCTATGACACCGTCGATCACACGATCATAAATCCCGAGCTCGGCAGCGTCGAAGACTTCCGCCGCATGGCCGGGAAGCTCAAGCAGCATGGCATCGGCATCATTCTCGATATCGTGCCCAATCATATGGGCGTCGGCGGCGCCGACAATCCCTACTGGCTCGACCTTCTCGAATGGGGCCGCGACAGCCAGTATGCCACCTGGTTCGACGTCAACTGGGCGCCCTCCGAACCGTCGCTCAACAACAAGGTCCTCGTTCCTTTCCTCGGCTGCGCCTTTGGCGAAGCGCTGGAGACGGGACGCCTGGCGCTGAATTTCGACAAAGCCGCCGGCAGCTTCGCCGCCTGGGCCGAAGACAGCCACAAGCTTCCGATCGACCCGCGCAGCTATGGCGACATCCTGCAGCACGGCGAGACCACGCTGCAAACGCTCGCCACCGCGATCGACGGCATGATGGGCAGCCAAGAGGCCGAGGGCTTGAAGGCAAGGCTTGCAGAAGCCGACGCAGCCGAACTCGAAACGATCGTTGCTCACTTCAACAGCGCAGAAGGCCGCGAAGACTTCGCCAAGCTGATCGAGCGCCAAAACTGGCGCGCCGCCCGCTATTCGGTCGCGGCCGACGACATCAATTATCGCCGCTTCTTCATCGTCTCCGACCTTGGCGCCATCCGCATCGAAGATGAAGCCGTCTTCGATCACGCCCATCGCCTGATCTTCCAATTGGTCGAGGAAGGCCTCGTGGACGGCCTGCGGATCGACCACATCGACGGCCTCTACGATCCCAAGGGCTATGCGCTCCGGCTACGCGAGAAATGCCCCCGCCCGATCTACCTTGTCGTCGAAAAAATCCTCGCCGACGACGAGCCGCTCCGCGCCGATTGGGGCGTCGATGGCACGACCGGCTACGAGTTCGCCAATGCGGTGGCGCAGCTCCTGACCAACCCGGAAGCCGAAGCGCCACTCACCAGGCTTTACGAGGATTTCACCGGCCGCACCGAAACGCTGGACGAGCTCGAACGCAAAGCCAAACTCGAAATCATCGACTACGAGATGGCGGCGGAGCTGGATGCGTTGACCGTGCGTCTCTGTGCCCTGGCCAAGTCAAACCGCGCCACCTCGGATCTCACCCGTAACAGCATCCGCAATGGCTTGCGGCACTTCGTGGCCTCCATGCAGGTCTATCGAAGCTATGTGGATGGCTCCGAGCTTGATCCTCTCGATGCAAAAAACATCGAGGCCGCTCTCGACCAGGCCCGCGTCATGGCACCGACCCTCGACCCCGCCGTCTTCGACTTCATCGGCAAAGTCGCCACCGGTGGCCTCGTGGCAGAAGGCTATGATCGGGCGGAAGCGTTAGAGGCGGCGGGTCGGCTCCAGCAATATACCGGCCCGGTTATGGCCAAGGGCCTCGAGGACACGGCACTCTATCAATACAATCGCCTGCTAGCCCTAAGCGATGTTGGTGAGAAACCGGATCGCTTCTCTGCCGGTGTCGAGCACTTCCACACCTTCAACCAACAGCGCGCCGAGCAGGCGCCGCTCGGCATGCTGACCAGTTCCAGCCATGACACCAAGCGCGGCGAAGACGTGCGCGCCCACATTGCAGCGCTGTCGCTGATACCGGACGAGTGGGAGCAGGCAGTGCAGCGCTGGTCCGGCATGCTGGAAGCCGCAGGCATCGGCGAAATTGATCGCAACGATCTTTATTATATCTTCCAGCAGATCATCGGAGCCTGGCCTGCAGAGTTCGCCATCGACATCCCGGACAAGGCCCTCGAAACCTTCCGCACTCGCAGCCAGGCTGCGATGATGAAGGCGGTTCGCGAAGGCCGCCGAAATTCAAGCTGGACAGCGCCAGTCGAAGACTACGAAGCCAAGTTGGACACGGTCATCGCGACCCTGCTGGATGCCCAGGGCCCGTTATTCGCAGACCTCCGCGCGTTCGCGGACCAACTCGGGCCCCTCGCCCTGCGCAACAGCTTGATTGCCGCGACGCTGAAACTAACCTCGCCGGGCATGCCCGACATTTACCAGGGTGCCGAGCTTTACGAGCAAAGCATGGTCGATCCCGACAACCGCCGGCCGGTCGACTTCGGTCATCGTGAGGAGCTGCTGAGCAACCTCGCCGAGCCAGAAGCCTTGCTCGCAAACTGGCCGACCGGCGCCGCCAAGCTCAGCGTCATTCACCGCCTGCTGCAACTGCGCAAGGAACTGCCGGACCTTTTCACGCAAGGCAGCTACGAGCCTATCACGGTCGAGAACGACCCCAACAAGCGGGCACTCGCCTTCATCCGCAAGCTCGACAATCAGCAGGTGCTCGTCGTTGCCTGGCTAGGACTTGCCGACGAGATCGGCACCGCAAGCCTGCCCATCGATCTTGCTCGCTGGAAACCGGTTCTCAGCGACCAAAAATCGACAGGCACAAGCCTGAGCGACCTGCTCGGGCCCCTGCCCGTAGCGGTATTCCGCTCCGCCTAAGCGCTACGCGGCTTCGTCGGCCAGCATTCGGCTGATGAAGTCGCGTACTTCTTCCACAGCGATGCCGAGGTCGGCGATGCGCTCGGCCCGGAGCGGACGCCCATCGCGCATTTCCGCTTCCATGGCCTTGGCCTGATCGGCAATAGCCCAGGCACCGACGCCTGCAGCCGCACCCTTGATCGAATGAAGGTTGATGGCGAGATCATCGAAGGCCGTCGCCAGCGTCAGCCGTTCGTAATAGGTCTTGAGCGTCGTCTCGAAGAGCCGCAGCACTTCGAGTTCGAGGTTTTCGTCGCCCAAGCATTGCTTGGCCAGATGCACAAGGTCGATCGGCCGCATCGGCCGTTTGGCGTCAACAGGAACGGCGTCTTGGGCTAAGGCTCTTTCCGCCATTCTCGATACTCCACAAACTCGTAGAGCCGAGATTAAAGGCGAGCGTTTAAGACGATCTTAAGCTACGGAGCCGCCTTTATTGCGCGGCAAATCCTTAACGGTTTCCACCCGAAAATTAACCTTTGGGTAAGAAACCGTTCGGTTTGCATAAAATTGAATGTATGAATGGGCTTTGAACCAGCGCGCGGCGGCGAGGGTGGGGACGGTGCAGACCATTTGCATCGAATTGTTTCGTTTTGACGGTCGGGCCCGTAAGGGCTTGTCTGCCACAACACCTCCCAAAGTCCGCCTCCATGCTGCAGTGCCGACGCGAGAGTAGTAAAGAGTATGGCCAAGACCCCGACACCACAGAACGACCCGGCTGCGCTGGCTTTTTCGGCCGTCGAGGACGCTCTCAAGGACTCGGTTTTTAATCTCGATCAGCCTGCGCAGCCCGCTCCCGAAAAGAAGCAGCCTGAGCGTCGCCAGCCCGAACCGGCGCGATCGGAACGGCTTCGTGCCGCCGACAAGATCGCGCAGCAGGCCAGCTCGGTAGCCAACGACGATCGCATTTCGACCTCCAAGCTTCTCTACGGCCTCCAGAATCGCTCCTCGTCCACGCCGACCTGGCTGGCACTGCTCCTTTCCATCGTCTGGATCGTTGCTACCGGCATCGTCGCCTGGATGCGCTTTGGCGGCCAGCTCAACACCGGCGCCTTCTTCGGCTCTATCGAGTTCGTGGCGACGCTCGCCATCATGATTCTGCCGGTGCTCGGCTTCTTTGCCGTTGCCACCCTCTTCCGCCGCGCCGCCGACCTGCGCAACGCGGCCTCCTCGATCACCCAGGCGGCCATGCGCCTGGCCGAGCCCGAAGTGGCTGCCGCCGACAAGGTCGCTTCCGTCGGTCAGGCCGTCCGCCGTGAGGTTAACGCCCTCGGTGATGGGCTTGAACGCGCCCTTTCGCGTGCCGGCGAGCTCGAAGTGATGATCCACAACGAGGTTACCGCTCTCGAACGCACCTATTCCGACAATGAGTCGCGCATGCGCGCCCTGATCGGCGAACTGGCCAGCCAGCGCGAAAGCGTCCTGACCAATACCGAACGCGTCCGCGAAGCGATCACCGAGAGCCATACCGGCTTGGTCTTCGACCTCGACATGATCAGCCAGCGCATCGCCGGAACCATCGTCGAATCGGGTGGCAATCTCACCCGCGCGCTCGAAACCGCCGGCAACACGCTGACCGGTGGCTTCAGCGAACGCGCCGACAGCTTCGTCAACCTGATCGAAAACCGCACCGGCGACTTCCTCGGCGCCCTGGACGACAGCTCCAATCGCCTTGCCTCGGGGTTCGAGGACCAGACCGCTGCGATGACGCGCGCGCTCGATGCGCGGACGGCCGATCTAAACAGCGGCGTCGAAGACCGTATCGGCCTTTTGACGCGCGCTCTCGACAGCCATGTCGACAACATTGCCGCTGCGATCGACAGCCGCACGCATGAGATCAGCGCCCGCAGCGACGCCTGGGCCGGCCAGTTCGAAGATCGCGCACAGACCATCGCCGGTCTCATCGAAGCGCGCACCGGTACCCTGTCGAGCGCACTCGATGAGCGAACCGCCACTCTTTCCAACCTCCTGACCGATGGCGGCACCACCCTCGTCGACCAGCTGCAACTGCGCGGCGATGAAGTCGTCGCCTCGTTCCGCCAGATCGGCGGCCGTGTTGCCGACGATATCGGCGCTCGCAGCACCGAGGCCGAGCTTCTGCTTGCCACCCTCTCGCGTCAGCTCGACGAGTCCGTCTCGATCCAGCTCAACGCCCTCGATAGCCGCTTGCAGTCCGCCATGATCGAGATCAGCGGCGCGCTGGACGATACGTCCGAACGCGCGCGCATTACCTTGTCCGGTGCTGGACAGGAGTCGCTCGGCCTCTTTGACGCGCGGCTCAGCGAAATCACCAGCCTGCTCGACGAAAAGCTGCACGCCCTCGACAACGTCATCGGCGACAAGGGCGAAAACCTCGTCGCCCGCCTCGACCAGCAGGGCACGAGCTTTGCCGCCCGCGCTAACGTCCTTGAAATGGCGCTCAACCAGGAAAGCGGCCGCTTCAACGACATCGTTCTCGAACGCACGCGCGAGCTCGGCGAAGTGCTGGGCGCCCGGACGCAAGCCGTGGCAGAGACCCTCACCACCCGCACGCGTGAAATTGTCGACCAGATCGATACCCATACCGGCGCCATCGCCGAAACCCTGGACAGCCGCACCAGCCGCCTCGACCAGGTCCTCAACACCCGCGCCGCTGAAGTGTCGGACGCTATCTCGACCCGTACAGCGGCCCTGGACCAAGCGCTTTCCACGCGTGCTGCGGAAGTGTCCTACGCACTGTCGAGCGGCACCGCAGCGCTCGAACAAACTCTTTCGACCCGGACGGCAGAAGTCTCCGACGCAATCTTCACGCGCACGGCCGACCTCGAACAGGCTCTCTCGACCCGTAGCGCAGAAGTGTCGGACGCAATCCAGGCACGCACCGCAGCGCTCGAGGAAACTCTGGCAACGCGCGCAGCGGCAATTGCCGACGCACTGACGGCGCGGACCGTCGACCTCAACCAGACCCTCTCCGCTGGTACAGCAGCAGTGACCGACGCCATTGCTGCGCAGACCGCCGGACTGGAACAGACCCTCGCTCAAGGCACCGCCTCGGTCGCGGGCGCTATCTCTGCCCAGACCTTCGGTCTCGAGCAGACCCTTTCGACCCGGACCGCTGCCGTTGCCGGCGCCATCGCTGCACAGACCGCAGGCCTTGAGAACGTACTGACCACGCGCGCCGCCGAAGTCACCGAAACGCTCGCCGCCCGCACTGCCGATTTCGAGCAGACGCTGTCCGAGCGCACTGCCCTGGTCGCTGGCGCCATCGTTACCCACACCGCTGACCTCGAGCAGGCCCTTGCCGCCCGTACGTCGGAAATTTCTGAAGCCATCACGTCGCGCACGGCCTATCTCGATCAGACGCTCGGCCTCCGCGGCGCCGAGGTCAGCGAAGCCATCCGGGTCCGTTCGCAGGAACTGGGCCAGACCCTGTCCAGCGGCACGCAGGCCTTCGACCAGGCGATCGGCAGCCGCACCCAGCGCCTTGCCGACACGCTTTCCGAACGCGCCAACTTCCTGTCGCTCGAACTCGAGACCCGCACCGGCGACATCGCTAACCAGATGGACGAGCGCGCCGTCACCCTCGTGTCTCGCCTCGACGAGCGCACCCGTGCCCTCTCCGACACGCTCTCCACCCACACCGCCTCGATCGGCGAAACCATTTCGCTGCACACCAGCGAACTGGGCGAGACGCTCGACGAGCATGGCCGCAGCGCCCGCGAGAGCATCGAAGCCTCGGTGCGAGACGTCAGCCAGACCATGGCGTCGCGGCTCGATGAAATGTCAGCCGCAGTCGCCGGCAAGGTTGCGGAAGTCAATGAAAGCCTCGGCTCCGGCTTGGACAACGCCGTCGCCCGCATCACCGATGCCGAGCACAGCGTCACTGCACGCATCGAAAGCGCCAGCACCAGTGTCGGTGAAAGCGCCCGCCAGGCCGCCGCCCTTATCGAAACCGGCGTCACCAACGCCCGCAACGCCATTGTCCAGATGGTCGATCAGCGCCTCGGCACCCTGCCCGAGGCCATCACCGCCCGTGCAGACATCACCGCCGAACGCCTCGCTTCCCTCAATGCCTCGATCAGCACCTCGATCGTCCAGTCCATGGCTGATCTCGAAGCCGGCGCCGACCGCATCGAGGAAACCATCGCCACCCGCATCACCGCGGCCACGGCAGCGATCTCCGACAATGTCGAGACCACGGCCAACCGCATGGACAGCGCGGTGCGCAGCGCCCTCGACCAGATCCGCATCGCCGCCGCCAACATCGATGACATCGTCTCGGTCAAGGCGCTCAACGCCGTGGACGCCATCGATGGCCGCCTGACGGTCATCAACCAGACCGTCGAAGAGCGCACCAACCAGTTCGCCAACCTCGTCACCGAACGCTCGGCCGAACTGCAGAACGCGCTTGCCAGCCACGGCAACCTCCTGCGTGACGCGCTCAATGAGAACTCCCGTGAAGCCGAAGCCATCATGTCGGTTTCGACCTCGCGCATTCTCAACGACGTCACCAACGCCCTCAATAAGCTCAACGACGGCAACCTCCTGCTGCAGCGGGTGCTCGACGCTTCGACGGCAAACCTCGCCACGCTCGAAACCGGTGTCGCCCAGCAGACCGCGACCTATGCCAACACCATGCGCGAAGCCCTCGGCCAGACCGAGCAGGCCGGCCAGATGGTCACCCAGCATGTGGGCGCCCTGCAGAACACCATCCGCACCATGGTCGAGGAGTTCGGTTCGATCCTCGGCCGCCTCGACGCCGAGGCTGCAGGACTGACCCAGGCGTCGAACGCCCTCGAAAGCTCGAGCAGCACTGCCCTCATCAATCTCGAGGATCGCCGCGGCGCTATGGATGCTCTGGCACAGAGCTTTGCCTCGCGCGCCGACGACATCGACGGCCGCATGCGTCTCTTCGCGCAGACCATCGCTGATACGGTCAATGACACGGAACGCCGCCTCATCGGCGCTCGCCGCGCCATGGACGAGGCCCTCTTGGCCACCGGCCAGTCCGTGAACGAGGCGCTCCAAGCCACCACCCAGACCGTGACCGAGTCGTTGCAGAACACCAGCATGACCGTGACCGAAGCGCTCCAGAACACCGGCGCCTCGGTCAACGAAGCGCTGCAAAGCAACAGCGTTACCGTCACCGAGGCGCTGCAGAACAACTCCAACAGCGTCAATGACGCGCTCTACACCAACAGCGAGCGCTTCTCCTCGACCCTCAACGGCCAGGTCGCGCAGATGGACAATGCGGTGCAGCGCGCCGCCGAAGCCGCCGCTGCCGCACTCAGTCAAACCTCTGCCTCGGTCCGCATGGCTCTTTCCGACCAGACCGGTCAGATCAATTCGGCTCTTGAAGAAAACGCCAATCGTGTCAGCGATGTCCTGGCGTCCACCGCCGGCAGCGTCACCGATGTGCTGACCACGACCACGTCGACCTTGGCCGATACGATCGCGGACTCGACCAATTCGGTGCGCACCGCCATCGACAGCACGCGCGACACATTGGCCGAGACGGTGTCGGAGTCGACCAACACCGTTCGTGCGGCCATTGCCGGCAACTCCGGACAATTGCGTCGCGCCCTTGATGAAACCACCGGCCAGCTTCGCCAGACGCTCGACGAGACCACCGGCGAAGTCGCCAACAAGCTCGGCGAGTTCAACGACCTTGCCGGCAGCGAAGGCCGCCGTGCCAATCAGGCGCTGCAGGAAGCCCAGCAGCGCATGGTCGCGGACATGCAGCGCGCAATCGAAGAAGCCACCGAGCGCTTTGCCGACACTGCCAAGGCCATGCGCGAAACCGCCCGCGAAGTCGGCACCGAGCTTGAAGCAACGCGTGCCGAACTGGCGCGCGGCGTCAACGAACTGCCGGAAGAAACCCGCGCCAGTGCGGCCGCCATGCGTCGCGTCGTTGCCGAACAGATCGAAGCCCTGAGCGAGCTCAACGCCATCGTGCGCGCGCAGCCGGCCAGCCACGACCTGATCGAACGCCGCCCGGCCCAGCGCACCCCGTCACGCCAGCCCGAACCCGCGCCTTACCAGCCGCCGGTGCAGCGCCAGGTCGAACGTCAGCCGGAACGCCAGGCTGAACGTCAGCCCGAGCCGGCGCGCGAGACCTATCGCGCCGAGCCGGTCCGTCCGGCGCTTGTGGATCCGATCCGCACCCGTCCGGTCGAGCAACCGGCGCCGGTTGCGGCTGCCGCTTCAGCACCGGTGCAAGCCCCTGCCCCCGTTGCCGCGGCACCTCAGCCGCAGCCGCCGGCTGAAACCGGTGGCTGGTTGCGCGACGTCCTGCGCAACGCCTCGGCCAACCAGGCTGGAGCCCAGCCGCAGCCGCAGGGTCTCTCCGGCCTCACCGAAGAGATCATCCGCTCGATCGACAACAATGCTCTGGCCGATGCCTGGTCGCGCTACCAGGCCGGCGAGTCCAACGTCTTTACCCGCCGCATCTATTCGCTTACCGGCCAGAGCACCTATGACGAAGTTCGCCGCCGCGTGCAGCGCGACCCGGACTTCGCCCGCACCGCACAGGCCTATATGAGCGAATTCGAGCAGCTGCTGAAGCGCGCCGCCGCCGGTGCCAACCCAGCCGCCGAAACCCGCGAATACCTGCTCTCGGACCGCGGCAAGGTCTACACCACCCTGGCCCACGCCAGCGGCCGCCTGGCCTAAGCAGAACAGCACAAACAGAAGGCCCCGGAGCGATCCGGGGCCTTTTCATTTGCCATTCTCAGTTCGGAAGAACCGCCGTTTGGTCGGGAGCTCCGACCTGACCACAACCACCCTCTGTCGCCCGGCCTTCGCCGAGGCAAAGGCTGCCGTTGGTTTCAGACCGGATCTAAACCAGCGCCTTGGGCGGCCGCAGCTTGAGCGACCACAACACACACACCACTGCCAGCAGCGCCGTTGCCGTCGAATAAAAGAACGCATGCGTCCCGAAATGCTCCACCAGCACGCCGAAGACGGTGAGCGCTGTCATCGCCGCCCCCATGCTGAGCATATTGGCAAATCCTTGTGCCTCGGCGGCATTGGCTTCGTTGGTCCAGTTGGCAATAAAATGCACCACGCCGAAATAGCCCATGCCGAAGCTGAAGGCGTGCAGCAGCTGGGTGAAGAACAGCACTTCCACTGGTGGATTGAAGGCCATCACAGTAAAGCGCACCAGCCCCGCCAAGGCGGCTACGAGGATCATGGTGCGGGCTGAGACCCGGCCGCCGAAGCGGCGCCAGGCGAACATCAGCACAGCCTCTCCGGTCGCCGCGATTCCCAGCAAAGGCCCGAGATAATAGCTCGGAATGCCGTTTTCGAACCAGACCAGCGCGGCAAAGCCGCCGATCAGGGAGTTGCTGGAATTGACCAAGGCGAAGGCCAGGAGGGGCAAGATGAACCAAAGCTGAAGGCTGTCCTTGAGCCGGCTCGGCATCGCGGGCGCAGCGGCATCAGCCAACGTCACTTTTTGTGCGGGCGCCCGGAAGCGGGGCAAGAGGAAGGCCAGGAAGGCGCGGATAACGACCATGGCTACATAGAGCGAGATGAAGACACCCGAGCCCCAGAAATTGATCAGCAGCCCCAACCCGCCTGCGGCGAAAACGTAGCCCACAGTCGCCCAGGCCCGAATAACGCCAAAATCGGTGCCATTGCGCCGCGTCATGCGAACCGTCGCCGCGTCGATCACGGGGGCAACGAGCCCGTTGGTGGTGCTGCATAGCGCCCAGACCAGCAAAATGCCCCAAAACTCGGAGACGAAATATAGGGGCAGCGGCGCCAGCGCCGAAGCGATGGAGATGTAGATCAGCGCCGTGCGCCAGTCGTCGGCCTTATCGGCAATCCGCCCGACGAGGATGTTGAGCAGCAGGAGGCATAACGTCGGGAGCGCGTTGATGAGCCCGATCTGGTCGGCAGGAATGCCATGTTCGCTGAGCCAGATGCCCAGGAACACAGAGGCAACGCCGCCGGGAATATAGACCGTGAACTGATAAATGGATGCGCGCAGCTCGGGACTATCCAAGCGCGAAACGGCCGATGGCATGGAAAAGAAACTCCCGGCGCGAAGCACGCCGCGTTTCCCTCAGTGACTCCATTGGCCGGCGGTGGCAAGAGTCAATCGACGCGCCTAGACTGCACTGCGCTTGGCACGCATCCGGCGTGGCTCGCCGGCCACCATTTCGGTCCAGCGGATCAGTTCGAACTGCCCGTCATGGTTCTCCACAACTGCCGTACAGCTCTCCACCCAATCGCCGGTATTGATGTACTGGATGCCCAGCCGATCATGCATATCGGCGAGATGGATGTGGCCGCATATGACGCCATCAACGCCCGATTGCTTGGCCTCGTGCACCAAGGCTTCCTCGAAGCGCCCGATCACGGAAACAGCGTTCTTGACCTTCTGCTTGGCCCAGGCGCTCAGTGACCAATATTGCAGCCCAAGTCGACGCCGCACCCAGTTCACCGCAAGGTTGAGGCGCAGGGCGGCGTTATAGGCCCAGTCCCCGACATGGGCGAGCCACTTGGCATTCATCACCACGACGTCGAACTGGTCGCCATGGATGACGAGATAGGTCTTGCCAGTTGCCGAGGTATGCACCGTTCGGTCCACAAACTGCACCTCGCCAAAATAGGTGCCGAGATACTCGCGCAAGAACTCGTCATGGTTGCCGGGCAGATAGATGATGCGTGCCCCGGCAGTCGCTTTTTGCAGCAGAAGGTCGATCAGCACGTTGTATTCGGAAGGCCAGTGCCAGCCCTTGGCAAGGCGCCAGCCATCGATGATATCGCCGACGAGGTAGATCGTTTCGGCGTCGTGACCGCGCAGAAAATCGATCAGCTGACCAACGCGGATCGGCTTCATGCCCAGATGCACATCGGACAGGAACAGCGCCCGGACGCGCCGGACCTCTCGGTCATCTGTCATGAGCAAAAGGCCTCCGCTTCATCGAACCATCTTAGCGAGTGCAAGCGCGGCTGCAAATAACAGCCGGCACAAAGCAGAGGAAAGCCGCTACTGCAGGCGCGCCTTGAGGTCAACGATCCGGTGATAGCTCGCTTTGATCCTGGCTTGAAATTCGGAGTCTGCCTCGGCTTCGCTGACGAGAATGGCCAGAATTTCGCGCGACAGCTCCGGATGATAGTCGGCGGTGTTGGAGAAAAGAAGAATGTCCATGCCCGCGCGAACGGCCTTGGTCACCGTTTCCTTCGTGGTGAAGTGCTCACGGATGGCGCCCATTTCGAGGTCGTCGCTGATGACAACGCCGCCAAAGCCCAGCTCGCCGCGCAGCACGCCATCGATCCAGCGCGGCGATAAGGAAGACGGGGTCTCCCCGTCACCATCGGCATAGTCTGCATGGTAGAGGTGCCCCACCATCACCATGTCGGCCATGTTGGCGGCGATCAGCGCACGATAAGGCTCGAGCTCCGCCTCGTTCCAGCTCTCAGTAATGTCGACAAAACCCTCATGGCTGTCGGCGGTGGATGAGCCGTGCCCGGGGAAATGCTTGAGCGCCGTGATCAGCCCTGCTGCCCGATGGGCTTCGATAAAGGCGGTGTCATATGCGGTCACCACGTTCGGATCGGCGGAAAACGAGCGACCGAAGCGCGCAATGATCTGGTTATTGGGGTTGGTGTTGAGGTCCGCCACCGGACCGAAATTGACGGAAAAACCCTCGGCCGCGATGCCCGCCGCCATCTTCGCATAGATCGCTTCAGCTTCTTCCGGCGAGTTGTCAGCGGCGATCTTGGCAGCGTTCGCAATTTCGGTGAACCCTACCGCTTCCGTCAGCCGTTCCACGGCTCCGCCCTCCTGATCGAGCGTCAGAAACGGCGGCAGGTCTCGTGACGCCTCCCGGAACAGCGCATTCAATTCTCGCACCGCAGGAAGGCTCGCCACATTGGTCTTCAAGAACATGACGCCGCCGAGCCGGCCTGCCGCAAGTTCGGCCTCTACAGCTTTGACCCCTGCGTCGCCAACGCTGTCGCCCTGGAACCCGACCACGATCATCTGGCCGGCCATCTTCTCCAGCGTTTCATCCGCCGCGATGCTGGGCACAGTAAGAAGCGCGGCGAGGAGCGATATGGAGACTATGCGCAGCACGGGACTATCCTCTGGTAACAAAAGAATATTCTTGCCGCGAAACCCGGCATTTCGATGAACATCCCCCTTTGGGAGGATGCGCTGGAAGGCAAATACGCTCAGTTTGCACCCGAGGCGGACGCGGCCGGTGGGTGACCAACCTTCACCACCGGCCCCGCCAAACTCAACCGGGCGGTGAACGTGGTCACCGCCCGTTTTTTCACTTGTTCTGCCGATTGGCGATCAGGTCATCAACGACCGTCGGATCGGCCAGGGTAGAGGTATCACCGAGAGCGCCGAAGTCGTTCTCGGCCACCTTGCGCAAGATGCGGCGCATGATCTTGCCGGAACGGGTCTTGGGCAGCCCAGGCGCCCACTGGATCAGGTCCGGCGTCGCGATTGGGCCGATTTCCTTGCGCACCCAGGTCTTGAGCTCGCTGCGCAACTCGTCCGTGCTCTGCTCGCCGGCCATCAGCGTCACATAGCAGTAGATCCCCTGCCCCTTGATGTCGTGCGGGTAACCCACGACGGCAGCTTCCGAAACCTTGGGATGGGCGACGAGGGCACTTTCGACTTCGGCGGTACCGAGACGGTGGCCCGAAACATTGAGCACATCGTCGACGCGGCCGGTGATCCAGTAATAGCCATCCTCATCGCGCCGGCAGCCGTCGCCGGTGAAGTAGTAGCCCTTGTACTGGCTGAAATAGGTTTCGACGAAACGCTGGTGATCGCCATAAACGCTGCGCATCTGCCCCGGCCAGCTATCCTTGATCGCCAGCACGCCTTCAGCCTTGGTCTGCTCCTGGAGCTTGCCCTCGGGAGACAGCACCACCGGCTGCACGCCGAAGAACGGCTTGGTTGCCGAACCCGGCTTGGTCGGAATTGCCCCAGGAAACGGCGCGATCATGTGGCCGCCGGTCTCGGTCTGCCACCAGGCATCCACCACCGTGCAGCGATCCTTGCCCACATGCTTGGAATACCAGAGCCAGGCCTCGGGGTTGATCGGCTCGCCGACCGTGCCCAGGAGGCGCAGCGTCGGCATGTCGTATTTGTCGGCATATTCGGCGCCAGCGCCCATCAGCGCCCGGATGGCGGTCGGCGCGGTGTGGAAAATGTTGACCTTGTGCTTTTCCACCACCTGCCAGAAGCGGCTGGCATCGGGGTAGCTCGGCACGCCTTCGAACATCAGCGTCGTCGCGCCATTGGCCAGCGGTCCGTAGACGATATAGGTGTGGCCGGTGATCCAGCCCACGTCCGCCGTGCACCAAAAGACTTCGCCGTCGCGATAGTCGAAGCTCAGCTGATGCGTCAGCGAGCCATAGACCAGATAGCCGCCCGTAGTGTGCAACACGCCCTTGGGCTTGCCGGTCGAACCCGACGTATAAAGGATGAAAAGCGGATCTTCGGCATTCATCGGCTCGGGTGGGCAATCGGCCGAAACCTTGGCAGCTTCCTCATGGTACCAGAGGTCGCGACCCGGCTCCATGTTCACGGCATTGCCGGTGACCTTGACGACGATGACCTTTTCGACGCCACCGACCTTGGTCAGCGCTTCGTCGACCGCTTTCTTGAGCGGAATGATCTTACCGCCGCGGCGGCCTTCATCGGCCGTGAGAATGATCTTGGAGCCGCAATCGCCAACGCGTCCGGCGATCGAATCCGGCGAAAACCCGCCGAAGATCACCGAATGCACGGCGCCGATGCGGGCGCAGGCCAGCATTGCCACCGCGGTGTCGATGACCATGGGCATGTAAATGGTGACGCGATCGCCCTTTTGGACGCCATTGGCCTTGAGCACATTGGCATAGCGGCAGACGCGCTCATGCAATTGCCGATAAGTGACCTGATCCTGGGTGCCCGGCGCATCGCCTTCCCAGATAATGGCCACCTGATCACCGCGCTTGTCGAGGTGCCGGTCGATGCAATTATAGGAAACATTGAGCACCCCATCCTCGAACCATTTGATCGAGACATCGGGATATTCAAACGTCGTGTTCTTGATCTTGGTAGGGAAAGTCACCCAGTCGAGCCGCTTGGCCTGCTCGGCCCAGAATCCATCGGGGTCGCTGACAGACCGCTCGTAAAGCGCCGCATACTGCTCGGCATTGATGTGGGTGTGTGCAATTGCGGCCGCACTTGGCTGGAATATGAGCTGCTCGCTCATCGGCTTCCTCCCTGTCTCTCCCACCCAAGCTTCTAATGGACCGGCACCGCCACCGGCAAGGCCAAACCGGAGCAGCAGCACGGTGTTAACTGCCGTCTCTTAAGATGCGATCAGACACGAGGAGCCAACCCATGGCCGAAATGACCATCCGCGCTGCGACCCCAGCCGATATCGACCTCGTCTATCGCGAGCTGCAGGACGTGATCCTCACCTCGCCCCATTACAGTGAGCGCTTCAAGCGCCACGAGGCCGGGCGGCTGGACAAGACCTTTTTGCGCGGGCTCCTGGCCATGGACCCCTGGCACATCATGCTGATGTGCGCCGATGGCGTGCCGGGCGGCGCCATGGTTTCGGGTCCCGATTGCGGCGCGGTTTTCCGCTACTGGAGCTGGGTCTTCCCCTCGCACCGGCAGACAAAGCTGGGCATGTTCGGCATGCGCGCCTTCGACGAGCATTGGAACAACAACCGCTTCCACAAGGCCTTCACCTTCGTGCGGCCGGAAAACGAAGTCGCCCGCATGCTGCTCAAGCGCTATGGCTATCGGGAGACGGCGCTCTTGGAAAAGCACATTTTCGGCGAGGATTATCTCCTCATCGAAAAGTTCTACACCCGCCAGGACGTGCCCTATGACAGCGGCTATGTCGGCCGCCTGCAGCGCATGAAAAACCGCCTCAAAGGCCTTGTCGGCGCCTGATCACTCCGCCGGCACGGCAGCCCGGCGCGAGCGCAGCCATTGCAGGATCGAAACATCGATCTTGGCCAGCCGCAAAGCGATCAGCCACAGCCCGATTGACCAGACCGTGATGGCGATCAGCGCCGCTAGCGCCGCGCCGGTCAAGTGAAGGCTCGGCACCAGCAGCCAGTTGCCGATCACCAGCGTCACCATGCCCAGCGCCACTGCCGGCAGGCTCGACCATGGCCGATCGTGGATGGAGAGCACCATGGACGCAGGGCCCAGAAGGGCCCGCACCACCAGCGCGAGGCATAGGATCGCCATCGGCACGGCACCAGAAGTGAACGACGGTCCGAAGATGCTAAGCGCGAAGGGTGCCCCTGCCGCCACGATGATGAAGAGGCCAATCGAAACCACGCTGGCCGCAAGGTTCGCTTCCCCGACTTTACGATGAAACGCCTGGCGATCGGCTTTGGCTTCGCTCTCGAACATGTCGGGGAAGGTCACGAAATAGACCGCAGAGACGCCGAAAGAGACCAGCGCAAAGATGCGCGTGCAGACGCCAAAGATCGCGAGTTCTTCCGGCTCGAGAATCGTCGCGAGCAGCAGCAGGTCGATGTCGAAAAAGTAGTCGGTCGCGATGGTGATCAGCACCCAAGGCGTCGCAAAGCGCCACCAGCGCGACACTTCGGCCGGACGCGCCGGCGCGGTATCCTCTACCCGGGACAGCGACAGCATCAGGATGGTGAAATGGCCCACGGCGATTGCGAGGTAACCGAAAGCCACGGCCCAAAGCATGGTGCCGAAGCTTTGCTGCGGTTCAGCGATAGTGAGGGCGCAGGCAAAGAACAGCGTCATCATCATCATCGGGCGAAATACGCCATCGGCGAAGAGCCCGGCATAGGGCCGCTTGATGCCGATCAGCACATTGCCGCTGACATAGACCACGGCGGCCGCAAGGCCGAGCAGCGCGACCGGCATGAAGTGCTGCGCAAGCGAGCTTCCGCCCAGCCCGAAGAGTTCGAGCGCGAGAGGCCCTGCAAGGCACAGGATCACGAACATCAGCGCCACATGGGCATAGCTGCGCATGAGAAATGCGGTGAACTGCCGGCGATCGCCGCGCGCCCGGTATTCGGCCGCAAAGTAGGTGCTGACGGTCTGGAAACCGAGCGGCATGACGGTGGAAACAAGGTTCACCACGGCCATGATGATCAGGTATTCGCCCAGGATCGCAGCGCCCCAAAAGCGCGCGATGAAGGCCTGCACCAGAAAGATGAGACCGGCTCCAAACAGCCGCCCGCCGAAGATGATCGTGGATTGCGACAACAGCCGCCGTGCAAGGCTCATAGGCTGCTGTTATCCAGGATGGTGGGCGCCAGGTCCGGCCGCACACCGGAAGGGTGGCGCGCGTCGATCTTGCGGCGGATGTCGTTGAGAAGTTCGCGCGCGCCAAGAGCCGTTGCGCCTAGCCAGAAAGCCAATGGGCTCCTGGCGTAGTTCAGCACCGGCGGCAAGGGCCGGATCACGCCTTGATCGCCGACCATGCCCTTTTTGAACTGGTGCAGCCCGGAATAACCATCGGTGCCGCCAAGGTCGTACCAGCCGGCCCGCGCATGATCGCGCAGCCAGCGGATCACCTGCCAATGAAGAAAGTAGCCCGCCCGCAGTGGCAATGCCTGATCATTGGTGGCGCCATAAAGATAGGCTGCGCGCTCCCCTGCCTTGAAGATCACGGCGCCGGCGACCAGTTGTTCCTCATGCCGCACGAAGAACAGCTCCGGCCGGGCGGGTTCGTCGAGTTCCATGAGGCTGTCGATGGTTTCAAACGCCGAATGGTCGCGGAACTGCTTGCGGTCGGTCATGGTCGCATAAAGCGCCTTGAACTCGCCGAGCCGATCCGCCCCTGCCCGTTCAAAGACCAGTCCAGCCTTTTCCGCCCGCTTTAGTTGGCGCCGCCAGGTCTGGTCGAAGCTGGCACGTTGATCTGGGTCGCTGAGCCGGAGGTTGACCAGGTAACGGTCGGGATAGGGCAGCGCCGCACCGGGCCGGAAGCCCCGCGCCAGCAGAGCCCGATATTGGCCGTTCTGCGCCTTGACCGACGCGTGCGGCAGCAGCGAAATCATCATCCCGCGCTTGTCCGCATATTCGGTCACCAGCGCTTCGATCATGCCCTGATAGGTCTCGGATGCCCTGCTGCTGCCGCTGTCAGCCAGCATCGGACCCCACTTGGCAATCGCAATCCGGGCAAGGCCGAGTGGCAGCTTCTGCACCATCATCAGCACACCGCCGACCACGCGCCGTTCGAGTTCGAACAGCCGCGGCTCGAGCACGACGCCCGGCCAGCGGACGGCGGCAAAGCGATAAAGCTGTTCCTTGCAGACGCCGTCGAAGCCCGAAACGATCCGGTCGAACTCGGCACCGTCGACCTTGCGCACAGCCAGAACCAGACCGGACCGGGCCGGCGCCTGAGGCTCTGCGGTAATTGGGTCTGAGACCAGGCCTGTAAAGGCTGTCATGACGAGTTTCCGGCTTTGTTCAGCCGGAAACTATCGAAGCGAAGTGTGCAATTTCCTATCGGCGCGGGACAAATGCCGACAACATCATCCCGTGGTTACCAAAGGCTAATGCGCAACGGCTGCGGCGGTACCCACCGCATGCGGCGTGTAGAGGAACGGGATTTCCGGGATCGTGACAAACGCGCCCAGACCTTCCAGCGTCATGCGGATCGCGACAAAGAGGATGATCACAAGACCAATCCAGGCGATCCAGCGGAAGCGATGCAGCAGCCGCGCGATAAAGGTCGCGGCAACGCCCATCATCACCACAGACAGGGCAAGACCAAAGATCAGCGCCTCGAAATGGTGCTGCGCCGCGCCGGCCACGGCCAGGACGTTGTCGAGCGACATCGAGACGTCGGCGATTATGATCTGGATGACGGCCTGGCGCAGCGTCTTGCGCGGTGCCTTGCCGGCCACCTTGCCATCGGCATTGTGGTCGGCATCCGACAGCGCCTCGGTCGCCTCGCCCTCTTCCTCATGCGGGACGCTGAGCTCGCGATACATCTTCCAGCAGACGTAGAGCAGCAGCACACCGCCGGCGATCAGCAAGCCGCCCCCGAGCGACAGCAGCTGCGTCGTGATCAGCGCAAAACCGATGCGCAGCACCGTGGCTGCCAGAATACCGATCAGAATGGCCCGGCGGCGCAGATCGGCCGGCAGGCCCGCAGCCGCAAGCCCGATGACCACGGCATTGTCGCCGGCCAGAACCAGATCGATCAGGATGACCTGAAGCAGCGAAGAAAGGAAACTCGGATCTAAACCGAACATGGATGGTCCTGGGGCCGGTGTCACAAAGGCTGTGCCATGCTGCTAGCCCTCACCCGCCCGCACATCAAGGGGTGTAGTGTCCAAACGCGACAAAAGTTGCAGCCGCACCGAAGGAGTAGCGGCAAACAAAAAGGCCGCTACAAGAGCGGCCTTCGAAATCATAGCAAGAAGCGTAAAGCTTACTTGTTGAGCATCAGGTTCACAGCCGATTCACGGCCGTCGCGACCGGTTTCGACTTCATAGGTGACCTTGTCGTTTTCGTAGAGGCCGTCGATGCCCGAACGCTGCACAGCCGAAACGTGCACGAAGTGGTCCTTGCCGCCGTTGTCCGGGGTGATGAAGCCGAAGCCCTTGGTGGAGTTGAAGAACTTAACGGTGCCGGTGATGGTAGCCATTTTGATTTCCTAAAAGCTCGAGCCGTAGCGTAACGAGCGCTTCCCTCCGCAACATGCAAGAGGGCCTACAAACGTTCGCATATAGATCAGTGAGCCAAGGACCGGGAGTTACCCGTCAGAGGCAGCCGACTTAGGCTGAAAACGTATGAGCTCTATATGCCAGCCAATCGTGGCGAGGGCAAGACCGTTTAAGCGTTCGGAAGATTAATCGTTTCGCCGCCGCCATGCGCCAGAATCGTATTGCGCAATTGCTTCAACAGCGTAGCGCCGGTCAGCGTTTCGATCATGTAGCCCTCGCTTTTGAGCGCTTTCTTGATCTCGGTGGTCGACCGGCACTGGCCGCTGCGGGCCAGCTCGAACGCCCGTTCAATGGGGGTGACATGTGGTTTCATCCGGCAAGCCTATAGCCAAACCGCCCGCGATGCACCCCCAAAAGGCAAAAGAGGATCAGCCCTTCGGTGGCGCCGGAGGCCGGCCGCCCGTGAACCCTCCTGGAGGGGGCCCGCCGGGCATGGTGCCCATGCTGCGCTCCGCCGTCAGATCCACGGCAATTGTCACTGAACCCACATAGCCACCAACGCTGTCGCCACTCACGGTCATGGCCTGCTGCTCAAGCGCTTCTGCGCTGTTGTCGCTGAACACCATGTCACTCGACAATGTCACGCGCCTGAGGTTGTCCCCGCCACCGCCATAGCGCGTGTCCGCGGCGTAGAGCGCGGCGCTCGCCTCCTCCGGCATCGCTATCTGCGCGGTCAGCACAGATGCTTCGCCACTGATGGCAGCCTCCACGCTTTCGAAAACCTCGAAATGCATATGCGGCCAACGTCCGTCATAGCAGCCGGGGAAGATCGTGGTGAAGCGCACCTTGCCATCCGCGCCGGCCACCCCGACCCCGCGCAGGTAATTGGCGTCTGTCATGTCATAGAGCGAATACTGCCCGACCGCGTCGCAGTGCCAGAGGTAGATAGCGTAGCCGGCTAGCGGAGCGCAGCCATCAGTATCGACCAGCGTCAACTCCAATTCGAGTTCCGCCCCGTCGGCCACGGGCGTCAGGTCGCCGAACGAGCGGCGCAGGTCCTGCCGGATCACGCCATCCTGAGTCAGCGCATTGACCACCTGGCCATCTTTGCGATTGGTGCCGTCTGCCGGATAAGGCCCAGCTGTTTCCCATGGCAAGGCCACGCATTCCAGCGCTGCGGCCGCACCGCCGGTGATCGACAGGACGCCAATGCCACCCATCAGGGTCAGCAGGCGCCGCCGCCCGATCATGCGCGGCAAATCATGGGCGAAGCCCAAATCATGGTCATGGTTGTGAGCGTCGTGCGACATCCCGCGGTCCTTTCAAAGCCATCCACATCGCGGTGGACACCGGCTTTCTAAGGAGACCGACATGACCTCATGGATACGGGGACATGAAAAATCGGCAATCTGTCGCAAAAGCGTCAGCGCCGATCTTTATATCAAAGATGAGGAGAGACTTTGGTGGGCGAGCACGGGCTCGAACCGTGGACCCGATGATTAAGAGTCATCTGCTCTACCAACTGAGCTACTCGCCCAGTGCTTGGGCTACCAAAGTGGCGCCTCTATAACCAACGGATTTGCCCCTGTCCAGCGCTGCCCAGAACTTTATGTGCAAAATCTGCGAGGCACCCTGCAGCGCCTCGCAAATAGGCCAACTCATTGGCGCAAATGATCGTAATCGCTCAGCTCGATGACATTGCTGGCGCGCGGCGGCGGCTCGGGCCGGTATTCTTCCATCAGGCCGATGGTTCGCTCGATAATATGTCGCAGCTGCCGCGAACGCTGGTCGACGCCGCCAAGGATAGTCGCTGCGCGCTGCAAATGGTCTCGCGCAAGCACGAAAGTTGGGTTCACCCTGATCTCCTGAGGTCTTTGTCGCTGGGGGAATCGCAAAAGCGAATGACCAGCCAAGGGTGGACCGCCATGGTAGCCGGGTACTTGCCGGCGCGATTGCCATTTAATTTAAAAGCAGCGCATGCGGCTTGTTCCCGGGGACCTCAGCGCTGGCGGCGGTTTAGCCGGGCAAGCGGCTGTGCAGAACTGCGGGTGTTATTGCTGGCGTCCCAGAATTGGCTCGCTAGAATGCGACGAAGCCACTTGGAAAAATGCCCCCGTGCCCGTTCCGCCCTTCACCGCGCTCGCCGAAAGTCTGCCTGAAACCGTCCCCTTCGTCGGACCCGAGGCTCTGCAACGCCGCTCTGGCGTTCCCCTGCGTGCCCGCATCGGCGCCAACGAATCGGGCTTCGGTCCGAGCCCCAGGGTCCAGGCCGCCATTGCCGCCGCGGCCAGCGACATCTGGGCTTATCCCGATCCTGAAGGCTACGAACTCCGAGCGGCCATTGCCGAACATGTCGGCATCGCGCCGGACGAAGTCGTTCTTGGAGAAGGCATCGACGGGCTGATGGGCCTTGCCGTCCGCCTGTTCATCGCTCCTGGCGACCCCTTCGTGACCTCGCTGGGCGCCTATCCGACGCTCAATTATCATGTGGCCGGCTATGGCGGCGCCTTCCACTACGTGCCGTACCGAGGCGTCCACGAGGACCTCGAAGCCCTCGCTGCCAAGGTGCACGAAACCGGCGCCCGCATGGTTTACCTGGCCAATCCCGACAACCCGATGGGCTCGTTCTGGTCCGCAGAAGACGTCATCCGCTTCATCGACGCCCTGCCCGAAACCTGCCTCCTCCTGCTCGACGAAGCCTATGGCGAAACCGCCCCCGCCGGCGTTGTGACCAAAGTCGATCCCAGCCGCCCCAACGTTCTTTGGCTGCGAACCTTCTCAAAAGCTTATGGCCTCGCCGGCATTCGCGTCGGCTACGCTATGGGCAATCGCCGACTGGTCCGTGCCTTCGAGCGGGTCCGCAACCACTTTGGTGTCAACCGGCTCGCCCAGGCCGCCGGTCTCGCAGCGCTCGCGGATCAGGACTTTCTGCGGCAGGCGGTGAACGCGATCGCCGATGCGCGGACGCGGATCGGCCACATCGCCGAAGCCAATGGTCTGCGCCCCCTGGTTTCCGGCACCAATTTCGTTGCTGTTGATTGCGATCGCGACGCCGCCTTCGCCAGCGCCGTTCTTGCCGGCCTCGCCAGTCAGGGCGTCTTTATCCGCAAGCCCATGTCGCCGGGTCTTGATCACCACATCCGCATCAGCGCGGCGCCCCAGCGCGAGCTCGACATCCTCGCCGAAGCCCTGCCCATTGCCCTTGGCGAAGCCTATTCGGTGTAGATCGCCACATCGGCCCAAAGCGGGCGGTGATTGGAGCCAAGATTGTCGCCTGCCTCCAGTGTCAACAGCCGCGCATTGCCACGGGTAAACACATTGTCGATCGGCACGCCCAGAGCGCCCAACCGCACAGGCCAGGTTGCCGCCGGCCAAGGTCCGGGCGCAAGATCGAGCTGATCGGCTAACCAGGCGACTGGCTCCGACCAGGGTGCAGCGTTGAAATCGCCCGCAATCACCATCGGCCCTTCGATCTCCCGCAGCGCCCGGCGGATGTAGTAAATTTCGCCCCAGGACGCCTCGTCGAAGTAGGGTTTCGAAAGGTGAAGACCCGCTACGGTAACCTCCTGCCCATCAATCGTTACGCGCGCGGTGACGAGCCGCTGCCGAAAAAAGGGGGGAAGGTCGACGACCTTGGCTTCGGCGATCGGAAAGCGCGAATGAAGCGAGATATCGCAGCCATCATCGGCGCAACCGGCGTGGTACGGGAACACGGCCCGCATCTCGTCGAGATAGTCGGTGATGCCCGGCGTCTCCATCACCAGCATGACATCGGGCGGATCGGCCAGCACAGTCTCGACCAGTTCACCGGCACGGTCGTTGCCCGCCAGCACGTTGAAGCTCAGGAAGCGAAACTGCGCCGTGGGTTCAGCGACGATGGGGGTGCGCCGGGCATAAAGATCCGAAACGATCAGCCCGCCATGAAGGGCACTGCCCAGCACGACCAACAAAAACAAGAGGCCGCGCCAGCGTGCACCAAAGACAAGCGCCAACGCCGCGAGCACGAGGCCAACCACGATCAGGTGGAAGCGCAAGGTCTGCAGCAGCAGTTCGCCGGGCAGCCCCGGCGACAACGACACGAAGAGGAAGACAACGGTCATGACCCCGGCCAGCGCCAGGATCCCGCCGCGAAATTCTGCCTTGCTCAGCATGCTGTGGCCCGCCGTTTTCCCGGGCGCAGGCTAGACCAGTTTGGCCGCAAATGTGCAAGGGCCGGTGGGCCCGAGGCCCACCGGGAACTTACTTAGCCGGCCATAGCGCCCTGCGCTGCGGCGCCGCGTTCAATCATCACGCGGTTGAGCGCGTTGAGATACGCACGCGCCGACGCCACAAGCGTGTCGGGCTCTGCCGCATTGCCCGAAGCGATGCGGCCGTTCATCTCCAATCGCACATGCGCGGATGCCTGTGCGTCGGTGCCGCCGGTGACACCGTCCACCGCGTAAAGCACCAGGTGCGGCTCCTGCCCTGCGGCCTGCTTGATGGCGTTGAAGATCGCGTCCACCGAGCCGGTGCCTTCATAGGACACCGCGGTCTCCTCGCCATCGATGGTGACGACCAGGTTGCACTTGTGCACGCCGCCGGTTTTGCTGACCACTTCCATATCGACCAGGCGGATGCGGTCGCCGACCGAGCCGACCTCGTCATCAACCAACGCGACGATATCAGCGTCGTAGACATGCTTTTTGCGATCGGCCAGGTCCTTGAAGCGCTGGAAGGCCTCCTGGAACGCATTGTCGCCAAGCTCGTAGCCCAGCTCCTTCAGCTTGTCCTTGAAGGCTGCGCGGCCGGAATGCTTGCCCATGACCAAGGTGGTTTCCTTGATGCCGACGCTGGCCGGAGTCATGATCTCATAGGTTTCGGCATTCTTGAGCATGCCGTCCTGATGGATGCCGCTCTCATGCGCGAAGGCGTTCTTGCCCACGATTGCCTTGTTGTACTGCACCGGAAAATTGGCCGCGGCCGCAACCACGCGGCTGGCACGCGCCAGATGCGTCGTTTCGATATCGGTAAAGAACGGCATGGCATCGCCGCGGGTGCGCAGCGCCATCACCACTTCTTCCAGCGCCGCATTGCCCGCGCGCTCACCCAGGCCATTGATGGTGCATTCGATCTGCCGCGCACCACCGGCAACGCCGGCCAGCGAGTTGGCGACAGCCATGCCCAGGTCATTGTGGCAGTGGACGGAGAAGATCGCCTTGTCGGCGCCGGGCACGCTTTCGATGATTGTCTTGAACATGGCAAAATGTTCGTCCGGCACGGCATAGCCAACGGTGTCGGGCAGGTTGATCGTCGTCGCGCCGGCCTTGATTGCGGTCTCGACGCAGCGCTTCAGGAACTCGATTGGCGTGCGGGTCGCGTCCATGGCCGACCATTCAACGTCGTCGATCAGATTACGCGCCTGCGCCACGGTGCGCGCGATGATCTCGATGACCTCGTCCTCGGTCTTCTTCATCTGGTGAGCCAAGTGAATCGGCGAGGTCGAAACGAAAGTATGGATGCGGCCCTGCTGGGCGTGCCGCACCGCCTCCCCTGCCCGGTCGATATCGGCAGTGATGGCGCGGGCAAGGCCTGCCACGCGGGCTTTCTTCACATGCTTGGCGACGGCGACTACAGCCTCGAAGTCGCCCTGCGAGGCAATCGGGAAACCAGCTTCGATGATGTCGACGCCCATTTCATCGAGCGCATCGGCGACCTGGATCTTTTCGTCCAGCGTCATTGTCGCGCCGGGCGATTGCTCGCCGTCACGCAACGTGGTGTCGAAGATAAAGACGCGTTCTTTGTTAGAATTGGCAGTGGCGGACATTTTGGTCTTCCCTATCGGCCCCGAGGCAATGGCTCGCTGGACCGGACATTTTCTTCTGTTCGGTTTGGTGGCGCACTCCCCTGACGACCCGCTCGAATTCGAGCTGCCGGTGATCAGGGGCTGATAAGAAGAAGGAGAAGCGCGGCGGGAAGCAGCAAAAGGCCAGCAGCGATCACCATCCGGGTCTTGGCGACCTGGGCCTGGGAAATCGCAATGGCTTTGGCGCGGCTGCGCTGCATGAGTACGCTCTGGTACGCTTGTCTCTAGGCGAACAATGCGCCAATCGCAGCCCCGTTGCAAGACCACGCGCCCAAAATCCGTTCGCCTTATTCGACGAGGTCGAGCATGCCCTCGGCGACGATCACCGCTTCCCCGCCGATCGCCCCATGTGTCAAGACATCATCGGTCTTGCGGAACTGCAGATTGATGCGGCACGGCCGCCCCATCTCATGGCCCTGGCGCAGGACCAGGTCCGACTGGTCATTGCCCAGCGCCTGCTCTGCCAAGAGCCCGATCAATGCCGCAGCCGCGGCGCCGGTCCCCGGATCTTCTCCCAGTCCCATGCCGAACATTCGAGCAGCGATGTCGTTGTCCGGTTCTTCCGGTGTCAGCGTGAACACATAGGCGGAGCTATGTTCATGGTGGAACACTTCGGGCCACAGCGCCTGGTTGACCTTGATTCGCTTGAGGACCGCCGCATTCCGCACCGGCACCAGATGAAAGGTCACGCCCGCAGAGAACACTGCCGGCTTGAACATGTCGCAGCCGATCTCTTCCGGCTCGATGCCGAGTGCCTGCGCCAGGCTCAACCGGTCCGGCAGGTCAGCGATCCGCGACGGCAATTTGGGCAAGGTAAACCGCGCCTCCCCGGTGCGCCGGTCGATGCGCTCGAACAGCGCCGTCACCAGCCCCACCTTTTCCTCGATGCGCAAAGCCGTCGCCTTGCTCTGCAGCCCCAGAACCACTGCCGCGCCGACCGTGGGATGACCCGCAAATGGCAGTTCCTCATAGGGCGTAAAGATGCGCACCGACGCCGTGTTCCGCTCACCCTCTGGCTTGCAGATAAACACAGTCTCGGAAAGGTTGAACTCCCGCGCAATGGCCTGCATCTCGTCGTCGAGCAGGCCCGCTGCGTTCGGGATGACCGCGAGGCCATTGCCTGTCAGCGGCGTCCGCGTGAAGACGTCCAAGATAAGATAGCGCAGCTTTTCCGCCATGACCCACTCCCCCAATGGGTCAAGCATTGAGGCTCGCCGAAGCAGGCGTCAAGCGTCAGTCGCCAAGGGCATAGTCAGCACGGCTCATGCCGAGGTGATCGCAAAGGGCATCCACGGCGACGCCGTGATCCTTGCGGCCGGGAAGACCCGAAATGGTCAGGGTTCCGATGATCCCCGCGCCAGGTACCCGGATCGGGAAGCCGCCGCCGGCGATGACATAGTCTGCCGGATCGGCACCCGATTGCGGCGGAAACGGCGCTTCGCCGCGCTCCAGCACCAGCCGGTAGCTAGCCCGCTGAAAACGCCGAACCGAGTTGATCTTTCGCCGAACCCATTCGGCGTTGTCCGCGCTTGTGCCCGGCGTTGCCGAAAAGAACAGCTGCCGGTCCCAGGTTCTAAGGTCCACCACGAGCGACAGCCCGTCGCTGAGTGCTCGGTCCCGAATCGACGCGCCTATCGCAAACGCCACGGCCTCATCGAATGCAGGCAGCACCAGTTCAAGTTCCTGGCGCTTGACCAAGGCAATATCGTCTTCCGTGCTCATGCTCAATCCTCGACTCGTAAGCAGCTGTTCCAGCCTTAGCGCAATTTGCTTGAGCTTCGTAAGCAGGGCAGAGCCCGGCTTTACAAATCCCCCGCACAAGCGCATTAATTCAACATCTGTTGAATTTCGAGGAGGCATCGGTGGAACACACGCAATGTCTTGTCGTCGGAGGCGGTCCGGCCGGCATCATGCTGGCACTGCTGCTCGCCCGCGGCGGCGTCCAGGTCACTGTCCTCGAAAAGCACAGCGACTTCCTGCGCCATTTTCGTGGCGACACGGTGCACGCCTCAACCATTCGCCTCCTCGACGAAATGGGCCTCGGCAACGCCTTCCGCCGTCTGCCGCAAACACGGCTTGGCGCGCTGGAACTGCCGACCTCCGGTGGCGGCGCCATTCCGCTCGGCAACTTTGCGGCCCTTAAGCCGCCCTACAACTACATCGCCATGCTGCCGCAATGGGACTTTCTCAACTTCCTGGTCAGCGCGGCCCAGACCGAGCCGAGCTTTTCCATCCGCATGGAGACCGAAGTCACTGGCCTGATCGAACAAGACGGAAAGGTCACCGGGGTGAGTTACCGCACCAAATTAGGTGAGATCGATACCGTCACCGCGGGCATCGTCGTCGCCTGCGACGGCCGCGGCTCCATTGTCCGGCAGAGAGCAAAGCTCCTGCCCGACGAGTCCCCCGTGCCCTTCGACGTCTGGTGGCTCCGCCTGCCGCGCGCCGAAAGCGAAGGCGGCGAACTCTCCTCCATCCTGCCGCGCTTCGAGGGCCCTGATGTGCTCCTCGCCATCACCCGCGAAGGTTTCTACCAGATCGCCTATTTCCTTCCAAAAGGTGGCGACGCAGCGCTCCGCTCCCAAGGCATCGAAAGCTTCCGCGCCCGCATTGCCAGGCTCCGCCCCGACTTTGCCGACCGCCTCCAAACCCTGACCTTCGAGGACGTCCACATGCTCGACGTCAAGCTCAACCTCCTGCCGCGCTGGCACCGTCCGGGCCTGCTGCTGATCGGCGACGCCGCCCATGCCATGTCGCCAGCCGGCGGAGTCGGCGTTAATCTCGCCATCCAGGATGCTGTCGCCGCCGCGCGCATCCTGCGCGATCCGCTCCACAACGGCACGCTCACTGAAGCGGACCTCGCCAAGGTTCAGCGCCGCCGCATGTTTCCCACCCGGATCATCCAGGCGGTCCAGCGCACCCTGCACGACGTGGTCTTCCAGGCCGCCTTCGATGGCAAACGCTCCGGCCCACCGCCCTTTTTCGTCTGGCTGGTTTCCCACGTGCCCGGCTTCAAGAGCCTCCCGGCTCGAATGGTCGCCTTCGGCCCGCGTCCCGAACACGCCCCCGATTTTGCCCGCCGCCCGCAAACCGAGCCTCAGCCATGATCGGCCGCCGTCGCGGGGCCTCTACCACCAAGGACCAGATTCTCGAAGCCGCCCGTCATGCCTTTGCCGAACGCGGCTTCGACAAGACCACCGTGCGCGAGATCGCGGCCATGGCCGGGGTCGACCCAGCCATGATCAACCACCACTTCGGCAATAAGGAGCAACTGTTCCTGGCCGCGCTCGACGCGCCCGTCGATCCGCGCCTTTATGTCGAGCAGGTCCTCACCGGCTCCCGCGAAGACATTGGCGAACGTCTGCTCCAAACCATGCTGACCGTTTGGGACAGTCCCGTGGGAACCGCGGGCGTTACCCTCATGCGAACGGGCCTCCAGCACGAATGGGGCGCCAAGCTCCTGCGCGAATTCCTGCTCAACCGCATTCTTGCGCCGGTGATGCGCGAACTGCATCTGCCCGAGCCCGAAGCACGCTGGCGCTCCACGCTCCTCGCCTCGCAAGTGGCCGGCCTCATCATCACCCGCTATGTACTCAAGCTTGAGCCGCTTGCCAGCGCCCCGCGCCAAGACCTGGTTGCCGCCATCGCGCCAACCCTCCAGCGCTACCTAACCGGACCTATTCCGCCGCCGGCTCTTTGATGCCGTGCTGTGCGTTGTTGATCCGCTTCTGCTGGTCGAGCCACGCCACCGCATCGATGGTCTTGAAGAGTTCGAGATCCTCCTCCGACCCGTCGCCCACCGGCGACATGGCGAGGTCGGTATAGGCATGCCGGTTAGGATCGCGCTCGACCTTGAGCTGCTTTAGCCCAAACCGCACATAGAGCGCAGCCCAGCGCGCCAGCTTCCAGCCGAGCTCGGCATAGTATTTGGGATAGAACAGGATCGCCGGCTCGATCGGCATGCCGGAGCGGCGATTGAGCCGCGACTTGCGCCGGATCCAACCGACTTCGAGCGGATGCACGCCCTCGATCTTGAGCGCCCCCATGAACCAGGTCGAGAGCAACAGTACCTGCGACGTCGAAATTCCCGAAACTGCCGCCCGGCGCATGATCGTCTCGACATGGTCCAGCGAGTAATAGCGGCTCCAGGCGTCCGCATACACCTTCTCGAACTGCGCCTTGCTCATCGTGGGGTGAGCCGTGGTGTAGTGATTGAGATCGTATTTATTGAGATCGGGGTCCATTGCCACCCCTGCCCGATGCAGCTTCTGGTGGTCCTCCGAACCCGGCAGCGGCGTCAGGAAGAAAAATTCCAGAATATCGACCGGCAGTTCGCGCTTGACCACATCGATGTCGTGCATGATCCGCTCAGGCGTATCGGTCGGGAAACCCAGGATATAGCCGGCATAGGTGATCACGCGCCATTTCTTCCATTCCTGCAACATTACCCGATATTCGGTGATCTTGTTCTGCCGCTTCTTGGCGTCCTTGAGGTTGGCCGGATTGACGTTTTCGAGCCCGATGAACACGCGCGTCACCCCGGCGCGCGAGCACTTCTCGATAAAGCGGGGAATGCGATGGCAGAGCGTATCGACCTGGATGATGAAGTTGAACTTCATCCCCTCCACTTCCCGCATCTGGATCAGCCGGTCGAGAATGGCCTCCCAGTCCTTGTTGCGGGCGAAATTGTCGTCGGTAATGAAATAGCGGTGCACGCCCTGGCTGGTATTGAGCCGGATGATCTTCTCGATATCGTCCGGAGACCGCCGCCGCGACTTGCGCCCCTGCACATTGATGATGGTGCAGAACGAGCATTGATAGGGACAGCCACGCCCCGCATCAAAGCTCGTGAGGTTATAGGCGGTGCGCGACACATGTTCGGCCGGCATGAACGGCACCGGCGTATCCTCGATGCCGGGAAGATCGTTCATGTAATTGTAGAGCGGCTTCATCGTCCCGGCGACAGCATCGGCTAGCACCAGTTCCATCCGCCCTTCGAGCTCGCCGGCAAACAGCGAAATGCCCATCGCCTGCGCCTGCTTGAAGTCGGCATCCTCGCCATTGAGCATCGAGATCACGCCCGAGACGTGGAAGCCGCCGATCGCCACCGGCACCCCGGCCGCCAGCAAGGGTCGCGCGAGGTCCAGCGAGCGCGGAAACTGGTTCGACTGCACCCCGATCAGCATGATCAGCGCCGCATCGGCACTCTTCGCATCGGCGATGATGGCCCGGACATCGACTTCGGTATTGGTCTCGTCGATGGTTTTGACATCTGCCATCCAGTCCGGCCCCAGCGCTCCCCTATCCAGGGAATCGATCACCAGCCCATAGACCGATGCGAGTGAATTGGAGGGAATGGGCGAAAGCTTCCACTGAATGACATAGCCCTTGTCGTCATAATGCGAGGGCTTGATCAGATAGAGGCAGAACCGCTTAGTCATAGTCAAAGCCTCGCAAAAGGAGGGGTGGGACCGTAGACGCTGCGGTGAGCCTAACAGAAATACTGTCGCTGGAAAGCAAAACGGGGGCCGAAGCCCCCGTTTAAGATCAACTGTTGAAGAACTTAGTTTTTCGCCCGATCCACCAAGGCACCTGCCTTGATCCACGGCATCATGTCGCGCAGCTTGGTGCCCACTTCTTCGATCTGGTGTTCGTCGTGGAGGCGACGGGTGGCCTTGAAGCGCGAACCGCCGGCCTTGATTTCCTGCATCCACTCGGCGGTGAACTTGCCCGACTGGATGTCATGGAGCACGCGCTTCATCTCGGCCTTTGTTTCCGAGGTGATGATGCGCGGGCCGGTGACATATTCGCCCCATTCGGCCGTGTTGGAGATCGAGTAGTTCATGTTGGCGATGCCGCCCTGGTAGATCAGGTCGACGATGAGCTTCACTTCGTGCAAGCACTCAAAGTAAGCCATTTCCGGTGCGTAGCCGGCTTCCACCAGCGTTTCGAAGCCGGCTCGGATCAGCTCGACCAGACCACCGCAGAGCACGGCCTGCTCGCCGAAAAGGTCGGTTTCGCATTCTTCGCGGAAGTTGGTTTCGATGATGCCCGAACGGCCGCCGCCAACGCCCGAAGCATAGGCCAGCGCGATGTCATGGGCATTGCCCGATGCGTCCTGGTGCACGGCAATCAGGCACGGCACGCCGCCACCCTTCTGGTATTCGCCACGCACGGTATGGCCCGGGCCCTTGGGCGCGATCATGATCACGTCGACGGTCGACTTGGGCTCGATGAGGTTGAAATGGACATTGAGACCATGGGCGAAGGCCAGGGCAGCGCCGTCGCGGATATTGGCTTCGATATCCTTCTTGTAGATGTCGGCCTGGAGCTCGTCCGGAGTCAGCATCATGATGACGTCGGCCCAGGCAGCGGCATCGGCAACCGACATCACGCGCAGGCCTTCGCCTTCGGCCTTCTTGGCCGACGGCGAACCGGGACGGAGCGCCACGACGACGTCGGTCACGCCCGAATCGCGCAGGTTCAGCACATGGGCATGGCCTTGGCTGCCGTAGCCGACAATCGCGACCTTCTTGGACTTGATGATGTTGAGATCGGCATCACGATCGTAATAGACGCGCATTGGGGTGCTCCCTCGATTTGTTATGCGTTTGCCTTGGCGCCATAAAGAGCCAGGAATTGATCCGTCGCGGTCTTCACATCGTCTTCGATGTTCGCCTCGGCATTGGATTGGGTGAGAGCCTTGTCGCCGAGCAGCAGACGGATTTGCACGTCGCGCACGACAAGGCCGAAAAAGGTGCGATAGGCGTCTTCGCTCGAAGGGAAACGCAGGAGCCGCGCATCGCGCGCCGCTTCAAGGATCGGCTTCAGCCGCCGCCGGATCGCGATCGGCCCGTTCTCGAGCACGATGGTCCCCAGACTATCCTTCTCCTGCGCCGCATGGGTAATCGCCGTGCGGTTGAGAGTGATGGACACTTCGCCGATCAGCGTCGTCAGCAGGTCGCGCGCAAAAGCCTCAAGGCTCGTGCGCAGCGCCTTGACGTTAAGGTGGCTGCGATCGACGAAGGGCATGCGCACCTTGGCCGCCTGCCACTGCACAGTTGCCGTCAGCAGGCCATCGCGATCGCCGAACCACTTGTAGAGCGTTTCCTTGGAGCAGGAAGCGCGCCGGGCCACGGCTGTCATGGTCAAGCCGTCGCCGTTCTCGACCAGAAGATCGAGCGCCGCCGTCAGCACGGCCTGCTGACGCGGGGTGAACGTTTCTTCATTGACCTTTATGGCCAGGGCCATGGCGCTTCCTCAACCAGCGGCAACCGACCGCGTCGGCATCGTTGCGCTGGCGTACCGTGCGGTACGGTTGGAGGCAAGCGGATTCTTTAGTGACCTAGGTGTCGCTCACTTCTATCCACACGGCACCATGGTCGCTGGCGCCTTCCCGTCCTCGGAATGCCCGATCGACGCCGCAGCTTTCCAGCCGCCCCGCAAGAGCCGGGCTCAACAGGAAATGGTCGATGCGCAGCCCCGCATCACGCTCGAACGAATTCCGCCAATACTTCCAGAACGTATAGATCCGCTCCTGAGGATGGAGCGTCCTGATCGCATCGGTCCAGCCCTGCCCTACCAGATCGGCAAACGCCTCTCGCACTTCGGGCCGGAACAAGGCATCGTCGCGCCAACGCTCGGGCGCATAAACATCGAGGTCGGTTGGCATCACATTATAGTCCCCGACCAGCGCAATTGGCAGCTCGGTATCTAGAAGGCTTTGCGCATGCAGCGCCAGGCGCTTGAACCAGGCAAGCTTGTAGTCGAACTTTGGGCCAGGTGCCGGGTTGCCGTTGGGCAAGTAAAGGCACCCAACCAGAACCCCACTCACCGCCGCCTCGAGGTAGCGGGATTGCACATCCGTCTCGTCGCCAGGCAGGCCCCGCCGCGTCTCGATCGGATCGCTCCCACGGGCCAGGATCGCCACTCCATTCCAGCTCTTTTGCCCGTGCCAGATCGCGCCATACCCCGCCCGCTCGATCTCACGCCGGGGGAAGCGCTCATCGGGAGCCTTGAGCTCCTGGATGCAGACCACGTCGGGCCGGGTTGTGTCGAGCCACTCCAGCAACAGTGGCAACCGCCCGTTTATGCCGTTGATATTGTAGGTCGCGACGCGCACGCTAAAATCTAGGCACCACCGGCGCCGGCAGCACATCGAACTGCCGCTGCAGCTGCAGTTCCCGCAGGCGCTGGTTCAGCATGTCAAGCTCAATCCCGAACTGCCGCCGCTCGCTCTCGACCGTTAACTGCTGCTGCAAGCAAACGATGCGCCGCTCATTGCTGCGTATCTCGTCAGCCGTGTTGCCGGCAGCGGCAGGCGGGCACTGCGCCAGTGCCGGCGCGGCGGTGGCAAGGAATAGAAGAACTGCGGTGGCTAAACTGGTGCGCATATTGCTGAAACGGCCAAATCGAATTCTGGTTCACTAAGTCACCCCCTCCCTAGCTTTGCTACGCCTTTGGCTAGCTTCGTGACCCTCCCCTTTGAGGGGGAGGGTGACATAGAGCGTGTGGCACTATCGTGCACGCGAGTGGCGTCCACCTTCCCCCTCAGAGGGGAAGGCAAGCAGAGCTTGGCGAGGGACGAGCCTAGCGCAGCTCGGAAGGGGGTGACTTCCTTGCTCCGAACACGGTACCTAGCCCCTAAACACAAGGACCCGCGCAATGCCAACAGACTCCGCCACCCTGATCGGCCTCGGCGTCGCCGCCATTGTCATCCTGTGGCTTGTGTTTTCCGTACTCAAGAAAGTCATCGGCTTTGCCGTGCTCGCCGCTTTCGTCGCCGCCGCCTATTTCCTCTGGACCAATCCGGCATTGCTGCAGCGCGTGCTGATGATGTTACCGGGTTAAAGCCACCCCTGCACGACGAGCAGGACAGGCCTCCTTTCATCGGCACTTGCCGATGAACCGCAAACAGCGCATGTAGGCGCGAACGCCTTCGCCTTATTGCGGAATATCCATGTCCAAGCTCTTCTCTCCCGTTACGCTGCGCGGCCTCACCCTGCGCAATCGCGCCGTTGTCGCCCCCATGTGCCAATATTCGGCGCAGGACGGTTTTGCCAACGATTGGCACTTCGTGCATCTGGGTCGCTTTGGCATCGGCGGCTTCGGCCTCGTCCTTCTGGAAGCCACGGGTATTCTGCCCGAGGGCCGTATTTCCTATGCCGATCTGGGCCTTTGGAAGGACGAGCACATTGCGCCGCTCGCCCGCATTGTCGATTTCCTCCACAGCCAGGGTACCGCTGTTGGCATCCAGCTTGCTCATGCCGGGCGCAAGGCATCAACGCCCGTGTCGTGGATCAAGCCCGAGCAGCTCACCGAAGAGCAGCGCCGCGCCGTCGGCTATGAGCACTGGGTTCCCGTCGCGCCCAGCGCCGAGTCCAATGACCCCGCCAATCCGGACTTCCAGGTGCCGGCCGCCCTCGATGCGGAAGGCATTCGCCGCGTGATCGACGGCTTCGTCGCCGCCGCCAAGCGTGCGGAGCGCGCCGGCTTCGATACGGTGGAAATCCACGCCGCGCATGGCTACCTGCTCAATCAGTTTCTCTCGCCATTGGCCAATCACCGCACGGACCAATATGGCGGCAGCCGTGAAAACCGCATGCGCCTGGTGCTCGAAGTCACCGAAGCGGTCCGCGCCGTCTGGCCTGCGGACAAGCCGTTGATCGTCCGCCTCTCCGTCAGCGACAACAATGCCGATGGCTGGCAGGTGGAAGATAGTGTCGCCCTGGCGCGCGAACTCAAGGCTCTCGGCGTCGATGCGATCGATTGCTCCAGCGGCGGCTTCGCTCAGGGCCGCATCAAGTCCGCACCCGCCTATCAGGTGCCCTTCGCCAAGGCGGTCAAGCAAGGCGCCGACATCCCCACCATGGCTGTTGGCCTTCTGGGCGACCCGGAAGAGGCCGAAGCCTTCATCGAGAACGGCGACACCGACTTCATCGCCTTGGCGCGCGGCGCCCTCGACGATCCCAACTGGGCGCTCCACGCCAATGTCGCCCTTGGCGGCGACTTCACACCATGGCCGGTCCAGACGCGTCGCGTCTCCGACTACCACCGCGTCATGAGCGAAAGCAGCAGGGCGCAAGCGGCACAATAGTGTCGCTGCACCATCTCAATTTCGCCGACATGCGGGTGTCCCTCTTGTGATCAACTGGGGCAAAGCCCAAATCACGGGAAAGGGAGAGACGCAGATGGATACCAAGGCCGCAATTCTGGCGCTGATGACCGCCTGGGGCGTCGGCGCCTGCACCACCCTTCCCGCTCTGGCGCAGGACGCTGAAGAACTCGTCGAGGAAGCGGGCGATGCCGAAGGCGATAACCCGCTCCTCAATCGCGTCTGGGTCATGCAAGGCGCCGCCGACTCGCTGCCCGGCGTCATGCACATTTTCCTAGCCGACGGTACCCTGGTTTCGGACAGCTGCTGGGAAACCTATCGCCTTTCGACCTGGCAGCAGGTTTCCGACACCGAAATCTCCTGGGAAGAAGACGGCATGACCATCAGCGCCGATATCACCTCCGTTAGCGATGCCGAACTGGTGCTGAACCTCAAATTGGTCGGCGGCGCCGAGGAACAGCGCTTCGCACCCGCACAAGTGCCACATGTGTGTCCGGAAATGCCGCGCTAATCGCGGCAAATGCTAGCACCGATCTGTCACCAGACGATCAGATGATGACCTGAGTGCCGATCTCCACAACGCGCCCGGTGGGTATATGGAAATATTCAGTGGCATCTGAGGCGTTTCGCGCCAAACGGATAAATAGTCGATCCTGCCAGAACCGCAGCATTCCCGACTTGGCTCCCAGCTTCAGCGACCGTCGCGACAGGAAGAACGATGTCGACATGATGTCGAACTTCCACCCCAGTTTACGAGCCAGCGCCAAGGCCTTGGGGATATTGGGACTTTCCATGAAGCCGAAGGTCACCACGACGCGGAAGAACAGCTCGTTATAGGCGTCGATCGTCACCTTTTCATCGTCCGGAACACGCGGCGAGGTAGAGGTGCGCACGGTCAGAATGACGTTCTGCTCATGCAAGACCTTGTAATGCTTGAGCGAGTGCAACAGTGCCGTTGGCGCCCCTTCAACATCCGAGGTCAAGAAAATCGCCGTTCCTGGCACAGTTGTCGGCTTCTTCTTCGAGAGATTGTTGACCAGGAACTCGAGAGGCACTTCGTCCCGTCGTGTTTTCTCAGACAAACGCGCACGCCCGGCCATCCAGCTCCACATCAATAGTGCTACGCCGAGCGCAACAACTGCCGGCACCCAGCCTCCCTGGAACAGTTTTGCTGCATTCGCGGCAAAGAAACCGCCGTCGATCACCGCGAACAGGAGCCCGAAACCGATCACCGCGATCGGATGCCACTTCCAGTTCCGCCACATCACGACGATCAGGAGCGACAGCGTCACGATCATCACGCCCGACACCGCAATGCCGTAAGCGTTTGATAAGGCTTCTGAACTGCCGAAAATTGCGACCAGCAGCAACACCCCGATCATCAGCATGGTGTTGATCTGCGGCATGTAGATCTGCCCGCTCTGCGTCGCCGATGTATGCTGAACCACCATGCGCGGCAGCATGTTCAAAGCAATCGCCTGCTGCGTCAGACTATAGGTGCCGGTAATCACCGCCTGGCTGGCAATAATCGTTGCCATCGTGGCCAGGATGACGAACGGCAATAGAGCCCATTCCGGTTGCATTTCAAAGAAGGGGCTTTCGACATTCTCGACCCCCTGCAGCAAGACAAAGGCTCCCTGCCCGAAATAGTTGAGCAGCAAGCACGGAAACACCAGGCTGAACCAGGCGATCACGATCGGCTTTCGCCCGAAATGGCCAAGATCGACATAGAGCGCCTCGGCACCGGTTACCGCCAAAAAGATCGCGCCCATCACCACAAAGGCAATCCCGAAATGGGTGAACAGAAAGCCAAACCCCAGCAACGGGTTGAGCGCCATCAGCACGGCTGGATAGTTGATGATCTGCACAAGGCCCGAGACGCCCAGCGTCAGAAACCAGACGGCCGTAATCGGCCCAAAGACGTTGGCGACTTTCGCCGTGCCGAAGCGCTGGACGGCAAAGATCCCGACAATGATCAGAAGCGTTATCGGCACCACCCAGCGGGTCATGCCGGGCGCCACCAGTTCCACACCCTCGACTGCCGAGAGCACCGAAATGGCTGGCGTGATGATCGCATCGCCAAAAAACAGAGCCGCACCCAAGACGCCTAGTGCGGTTATCCAGATCGGTGGCTTGGTGAAGGTTTTGCGCGCGAGCGCCATGAGGCTCAGCGTACCGCCTTCGCCATTGTTGTCGGCGCGAGTGACGAAGAAAACGTATTTGACCGCAACGGTAAGCGTCAGCGCCCAAACGATCAGCGACAGGAGGCCGAGGATTTCGACATCGGTCCCTGCAGCCCCAGGGCGGACATGCGTGGCCTGCCGGAAGGCGTAGATCGGGCTCGTACCGATATCGCCATAGACGACGCCTATCGCGCCCAGGGTGAGAAGAGGGAGACTGTTTTTTTCGTGGCTGGCCTGATGGGTCGCTACGTCACCGGCAACAGAGCCGGCATGGTCCGCACGCGTCATGAGCTTTGGGGCTCTCGCTGGTTTAAGGCCGGCGGGGCTATACACCCGCCCGCCGTTACACACAACACGCAGGCTTCAAATTGGTTCGCAAGACCAGAAGGGGCCGCCCCTTTCGCAACGGCCCCTTCCAGGTAAACGAAGAGTTTGGAGGTCTTCGAATTCTTAGCGAGCGGACTTGGTCGCGTTGCCCCACCAGACCAGCTGGTCGAGCATGTCGTTGGCGGACGGGCCGATCGAGCCTTCAATCTCGCTGAACGGCTTGTTCTGCTGGCCGAGCGGGTGAACGGCGAAGAAGTCGCTGCCACCGATATGGACGGCCGAGCGGGTCGAAACCATCTGCAGTTCGACGCCGATGCCGCGCAAATGTTCTGCAGCGCGGGCAGCACCCACAGTGCCGTAGCCGACGATGCCAAACGGCTTGCGGTTCCATTCCTTGTAGGACTGGTCGAGAGCGTTCTTCAGCGCGCCGGTGATGGAGCGGTTGTATTCTGCAACGACGAAGATGAAGCCGTCGAATTCAGCCAGCTTGTTCTGCCATGCCACGGCGCGCGGGTCGCTCGACGGCATCCAGAGATTGGAAGCGGCTTCGTCAAAGAACGGCAGGTCGAAATCGCGCAGGTCGAGCAATTCGGCGTCGATACCGCCATGGGCATTGGCCTTGTCCAGGATCCACTGCGCCGGCTTGTCGCCGAAACGGGTAGCACGGGTGGACGAAATGACGACGCCGATCTTGAGATTGGACATTGGGATGCCCTCCTTGGTAACAAAACGTAACTGAGGCGATATATGTGCCTGAGAGCGCTTCTCTCAAGAAGGCACGTCGCTGTCGCCCGGGATCAATGGCGTGCCCCGGTATCACTGATGTAAGTATAGGCGGCGACTGCGTTTTTGAGCTATAGACAGTGCGTACAGGCTTGGTTCAGTCAACTGCATCACAGATCGGGACGCACTGTTCGGAGAGCTGCGACAATTATTTCGCGGGCGCGCTGCGATACCCCCCAAATGGAGGGTGCGGCCATATCGGTCATGTCGTTAATTCGCCTCGGGACAAACCTGAGGGACACCATGAAACTCGCATCTCTGACACTGGCGCTGGCCATCGCTTCGGTCGGCACGCTCGACGCTGCCGCACTCGACCGCCGCGTTCGCATCAACAATCATTCCTCCTACGACATCATCGAGTTCTATGCCTCCAATAAGGGCACGCGCGATTGGCAGGAGGACATACTGGGCCGCAACATCTTGCCCGCGGGCAATAGCGTGGTCATCAACATCGATGATGGCACCGGCTACTGCAAATACGACTTCCTCGCCGTGTTCGAAGACGGCGACGAGCTGGTCAAGTACAACAACAATGTCTGCGAACTGTCCGACTTCAGCTATTGGGACTGAGCACGGCCCGGTAGCGCCGGACCGCTTCCGCAAAGCCCATCAGCAAGGCATTGGCGGTGATACCGTGGCCGATCGAAACTTCGGCCACGCCCCGGACTTTGGCCTGGAAAGCCGGAAGGTTTTCCAGCGTCAAATCATGTCCGGCATTGACGCCGAGGCCGATCGCCAGCGCCGCCTCCGTCGTCTGCACCAGGGCGGAGAGCTCCTGGTCTGCCGTGGCGGGGTCGGCAAAACACGCCCCGTAGGGTCCGGTGAAAAGCTCGATCCGGTCAGCGCCAGTGGCCTTGGCGGCGGCTACGGCTTCGGCACCGGCATCGGGGTCGCAGAACAGCGAAATGCGCCGGCCGGGCTTGCTCAGCTTGCCGATGACCGAAGCCAGAAAATCGGCTTCGCCACGAAAATCCCAACCGTGGTCGGATGTCGCCTGTGCCGGATCATCCGGCACCAGCGTCACCTGCTCGGGATCCACCGCTTCGATCAATTCCAGGAAGTCGTCGCTCGGATAGCCTTCGATGTTGAACTCCGCCGCCGGATAGTCCGCGCGAAGCAGTTCCGAAAGTTCGAAGACATCGGTCCGCCTGATATGCCGCTGGTCCGGACGCGGATGAATGGTGATGCCGCTCGCCCCGGCATCGAGCACCACGCGGGCGATGCCGGTGACGCTGGGCCAGGGCAGATCGCGCCGGTTGCGCAGCTGGGCGACGGCATTGAGATTGACGGAGAGAAGGGTCATGGCAGGTCTTTCGGCTAACAAGACCTGCCATACACCATTACATGCCTTCGGGGCCACGCCCGATCGCAGCAAGACCGGTGCGGACCACTTCGACCAAGCCGAGCGGCGCCATCAGTGCGATGAAGCTATCGATCTTGTCCGGCTTGCCGGTTACCTCGAAGATGAAGCTTTCAACCGTCGCATCGATGATGTGGGCGCGGAAGGCATCGGCCAGCCGCAGGGTTTCGGCGCGGTGATCGCCGGTGCCGCGCACCTTGATCAGCGCCAGTTCGCGCTCGACATAGGAGCCCTCGGCCGTGAGGTCATGCACCTTGTGCACCGGCACAAGGCGTTCGAGCTGCAGCTTGATCTGCACCAGGACCTTGGGCGTGGCGACAACGACAACGGTGATGCGACTAAGTCGCTTGTCGTGTTCGGTCTCGCTGACGGTCAGGCTTTCGATATTGTAGCCGCGGGCCGAAAACAGGCCGACGACGCGGGCGAGGATGCCCGGCTCGTTATCGACCAGAACCGAGAGCGTGTGGCGTTCGGTCTGCTGGGTTTCCTGGGTCAGGAAATAGGCCGAGCCGGTGGGCTGCAGATGTGCGTTCATGATTTTGCTCTTTGTAGCGAAGGTTTGCGCGGCACTTTCAACAGACCTCATCCTGAGCTTGTCGAAGGACGAGGTCGTGGCACCATTGCGGGCACGACCTCGTGGTTCGACAGGCTCACCATGAGGTCTACTGGAGCGCCTAAACCAGCTGCCGTCCCTTTTCGTCGATGATGGACCCGATATTGGCGGTGTCGGGCAGGATGATCTCGTTATGCGGCTTGCCCGATGGGATCATCGGCAGGCAGTTCTCGTCCTTTTCGACGATGACGTCGAACAGCACCGGACCATCATAGTCGAGCATTTCGGCAATCGCCGCGTCGAGCTCGGCCGGGTTCTCGCAACGGATGCCCTTGCCGCCGTAAGCCTCTGCCAGCTTGACGAAATCGGGCAGCGACTCCGAATAGGAATGCGCGTAGCGCGAGCCGTGGAGGAGGTCCTGCCACTGGCGCACCATGCCCATGCGCTCGTTATTGAGGATGAAGATCTTGATCGGCAGGCGATACTGCACCGCCGTCGACATTTCCTGCATCGTCATCTGCACCGAGGCTTCCCCGGCAATGTCGATCACCAGCGCATCGGGATGCGCCACCTGCACGCCAACGGCAGCCGGCAGGCCATAGCCCATCGTGCCGAGGCCGCCCGAAGTCATCCAGCGGTTCGGCTTGTCGAAGTGGAAGTGCTGCGCCGCCCACATCTGGTGCTGCCCGACTTCGGTGGTGATGAAGACGTCCTTGCCCTGAGCCTTGGTGGCTTCATAGAGGCGCTGGATTGCCCATTGCGGCTTGATGGTGGTGTCCGAGTTCGTGAAATTCAGCGAGCCGACATCGCGCCATTTCTGGATTTGGCTCCACCACGGCGCGATGGCCTCGGTGCGCGGCTGGTTGGTCTTGGACCGCCAGATGCGGATCATCTCTTCTAGCACGCGATTGCAATCGCCGATGATCGGGACATGGACCTGCACGACCTTGTTGATCGAGGACGGGTCGATATCGACATGGATCTTGGTGCTGTTGGGCGAGAAAGCATCGATGCGGCCGGTGATGCGGTCGTCGAAGCGCGCACCAATATTGATCATGACGTCGCAGTCATGCATCGCAAGGTTGGCTTCGTAGGTGCCGTGCATGCCCAGCATGCCCATCCACTGCGGGTTCGATGCGGGAAAGGCGCCGAGACCCATCAGCGTCGAGGTCACCGGAAAGCCGGTCAGTTCGGCCAGCTCGCGCAGGTTTTCCGATGCTTCGGGACCGGCATTGATGACGCCGCCGCCGGTATAGAAGATCGGCCGCTCGGCCTTAAGCATCAGGTCGACTGCCGCTTCGATCGCCTTTAGGTCGCCATCGACCTGCGGACGATAGGATTGGTGCCGCAAGGTATCGGCATCGGGACGATAATAGTCGCCCATTGCGAACTGGACGTCCTTGGGGATGTCGATGACCACTGGGCCCGGACGGCCGGTGGTGGCGATCAGGAAGGCTTCATGGAGGATGCGCGGCAGGTCGGCGACCGACTTCACCAGATAATTGTGCTTGGTGCAGGAACGGGTAATGCCGACCGTATCGCATTCCTGGAACGCGTCGGTGCCGATCAGCGTCGTCGGCACCTGAGCGGTGATGCAGATCAAGGGAATGGAATCAAGCAACGCGTCGGTGAGGCCGGTAACGGCATTGGTAGCACCGGGTCCGGAGGTCACCAGCACGACGCCGGGCTTGCCGGTCGAGCGCGCATAGCCTTCGGCCATGTGCGTTGCGCCCTGTTCGTGGCGCACCAGAATATGCTGGACGAAATCCTGCTGGAAGATGGCGTCATAGATCGGCAAAGCCGCGCCGCCCGGATAGCCGAAGATATGCTCGACACCCTGGTCCGTCAGCGCCTGGATCACCATTTCCGCGCCGGTCATTCTTTCGGCCATTACATAGCCCTTCCCTAAGTCTTTGCCCCTCCCAGCGGGGCCTCGCCATCACTGTGCCTCGCATCCGCACACGCGAAACAAGGCAATAAAAAAGGCCCCCTTCGGGACCTGTGTTCGGCGCACCAGCTATCGCGCGGGGTTTTACCCCACGGTGCCGATGCGCCTGCATACTACGAGAATGAGTGCCCGCACTGGACCGCTCCACAAAATAAGACGGTGCATTGATAGAAGCATTGTTTGCTGCAAGTCAAGCCGATGCAGGACTGTGGCGTACGGACGAAATAAAACACCCGACCGGGGGCGGTCGGGTGTCTGGCGCCTGGGGGCGCAGAGCCGCAGGGGGCGCTACGGCTATTTCGTCTTAGCCACGCGGGCAAGCCGCAATGTAGCGGTCGCCATCGGGCTCCTGATAAACGCAACGGTCGCGGCTTTCGCCATAATAGCCGACCAGGTCGCCAGCAGCTGCGCCAGCAACAGCGCCGATGCCGGCACCAACGGCCGTGCCCAGAACGCTACCGCCGGTTGCAGCAGCGCCGATAACGCCGCCGCCGATGGCGCCAACGGTTGCACCCTGCTGGGTGGTGGTGCAGGCAGCGAGGGAAAGCGTGGTAGCGGCAATGATCAGGATCTTGTGCATGTAGTCCTCCAAAGGAATGCTGCTCCGAAAATGCGCCGATCACGCAAAGGTTCCGGCGCAATTTGAACTTTATTAACGCGATCGTGAGCGGCAGCCCTCGATGGCCAAAACCTTTCCCGAAACGCAGGATTGCACTAGACCGAGCGCGCGAGTGGGAGAAACGAGATGACCGATACCATGGCGCCACATGCGGCGCCCGCTGCCGCAACGCAGCTCGGCTGGGGCGCAGAACTGCGCGCCACCTTTGCCCTCGCCTGGCCGCTGGTGATCGCGCAGCTGGCGCAGAATGCCTTGCACACGACTGACGTTATCCTGCTTGGCTGGCTTGGGCCGACCTATCTGGCAGCCGGGACCTTGGGCACGACCTTCTTCATGCCCTTCCTCCTGTTTGGCATCGGCGTGGTTGGCGCGGTCGCGCCGCTCGTGGCGCAGGCGCGCGGCGCCCGCAACGTCAAGGCCGTGCGGCGCATCGTTCGGCAGGGCTTTTGGGCCGGCATCCTGATCGCTGCCTTGCTACTCCCCCTCGTTTGGCAGATCCGGCCGATCTACCAGTTCCTGGGACAAGACCCGGTGGCCACCGATCTGGCGGAAACCTTTATCCACATTGTCGTTTGGTCACTGTTTCCGGCGATCGGCATCATTGTCCTGCGCTCGTTTCTCTCAGCCTTCGATGCCACAAGAGCGATTCTCCTGATCACCGTGCTCGGCGTCGTGGTCAACGCGCTGATCGCCTACGCCTTGATCTTCGGCAATTTCGGCTTGCCGCGACTGGAACTGCGGGGCGCCGCGATTGCGACGCTCACCACCAACATCATCATGTTCATAGCCATGCTGATCTATGTGGTCCGGCACCGGCGCTTTGGGCGGTTCCACATCCTGATCCGCTTCTGGAAGCCGGACTGGGGTTATTTCCGTGACATCTTCCGGATCGGCACGCCGATCGGCCTGACGGTGTTGGCGGAAGTCGGGCTCTTTACTGCCGCGGCTCTGCTGATGGGACGGCTCGGCACCGACGAGATCGCCGCCCACGCCATTGCGCTGCAATGCGCGTCCATGGCCTTCATGGTGCCCCTTGGGCTTGGCGTTGCAGCTACGGTCCGCGTTGGCCTCGCCTATGGGCGGGGCGACCGCGAGGCTGTTCGGAAAGCCGGCTGGACTGCCTTCGTGCTGGGCACGGGGTTCATGGCTTTGTCGGCTATGTCGTTCCTGCTCTTCGGCCCGATCATTGTCACCTTGTTCCTCGACCCTCACCAGGAGGGCAATCTCAATGCCCTTGGTCTGGCCGCGTCCTTCCTTGCCGTTGCCGGAATCTTCCAGCTCGTAGATGGCGCGCAGGTAGTTGCAGCCCATTCGCTGCGCGGGCTCAGCGACACCAAGGTACCGATGCTGATGGCGATCGGCGGCTACTGGCTGGTCGGCCTGCCGGTCGCCTATGTCTTCGGTTTCGTTTTCGAAATGCGGGGCGTTGGCATCTGGATCGGCCTTGCCTGCGGTCTCGCCTTTGTCGCTGTTCTGCTCGGAACACGCTTCATCATGCGCGAAAAACTGGGGCTTCTGGAGCCAAGGACCAAGGCCTAGAGCTGCGCTCCGGCCAGACCAAGCCGGGGCCAGTCGCCCATTCGATTGCGGAACCAGGTCCGCTGCCGCTTGGCGTATTGGTGGGTGGCGATGGTCGCCAGGTCGATCGCCTCTTCTCTCTCCAACTGCCCGCTGAGCCAGTCTCTAATCTCGGGCACGCCTATAGCTTTCATCGCCGGCAGGCTCGGGTCGAGCTTTTGCCCCAGCAGCGCCTCGACCTCCTCGACGGCGCCATTCTCGAACATGCCGGCAAAGCGCTGGGCGATGCGGTCGCGAAGAATGTCGCGATCCGGCCAAAGCACCATGCGCTCAATGGTCCAGTCGCGGATCGGTCCCGGCTGCTGATCACCCTGAAAGCTCGATAGCGTCCGCCCCGTTTGCCGCTTGACCGCCAAGGCACGGATAACGCGCTGCGGATCGGCGACCTTGAGGCGGCGGGCAGTTTCGGCATCCTCCTGTTCCAGCAGTGCCATGCGCTGCGCTTCGCTTGATAGCTCGAGCTCTAACTGCACGGACTGCAAAATCTCGGGCGAAATTTCCGGCACGTCGGCGAATCCGTTTACGAGCGCATCGAAGTAAAGCCCCGTACCGCCAACGAAAATCAGCTCTCGGTCCGGATCGGTCTTGTCGATGATCGCCTGCACTGCCCGCAGCCACTCGCCGGTCGAAAAGCGCGTTGCGGGCGAAACGGTACCGTACAGAGCGTGCTCGGCCAGCGCCTCGTCGGCGGCACTGGGGCGCGCGGTGACGACGCGCAAGATGTCATAAACCTGCATGGCGTCGGTGTTCACGATTAACCCGCCCGAGGCACGCGCGCGCTCCAGCGCCAAGGCTGACTTGCCGCTCGCGGTGGGACCCGCTATCAGCACCGCACGCCTTTGGCCCGTCACGCAAAACTCCCGAAAGCTGCTGCCATGCCGGTTCTTTCCCTGATCGCCAACCCTGCCGATTCCGAGCTTGATCCCGCGCTCGCCGCTATGGTGGTAGAAGCGACGGGCGGTGAACTCAACTGGCTAAATCATTCTGTAGCCTGCGATATCCTTGAGCCCAAGGCACCGGACGCTCTGGCCTTGGCACGCGACATTATCAGCCAGCGCCGGGTGGATGCCAACCTCCTTCCCACCGAAGGCCGCCGCAAGGCGTTGCTGATTGCTGACATGGACTCCACCATGATCGAGCAGGAATGCATCGACGAACTGGCAGATGCCCTGGGCATCAAGCCCCAGGTCGCCGAGATCACCGATCGCGCCATGCGCGGCGAACTCGATTTTGCCCAGGCGCTCGACACCCGCGTGGCGCTGCTCAAGGGGCTTAACCGGTCAAGAATCGAGGAGATCCGGCGCGAGGCCATTACCCTGACTCCCGGCGGCCGGACCTTGGTGCACACGATGAAGGCCTATGGCGCCTATACGTCGCTCGTGTCTGGCGGCTTCACCTTCTTTGCCGATTACTTCGCCAAGCGGATCGGCTTTGATGAGGCAATTGCCAACGTTCTGGAATTCGACGGCGAGCAACTCACCGGCACGGTCAGCAAGCCGATCGTCGACAAGAACACCAAGAAAAACCGTCTGCTGGCACTAGTCGAAGAACGTGGCCTCGGGCCAGACCAGACCCTGGCCGTCGGGGACGGGGCCAACGATCTCGACATGATCGGTGCCGCCGGTTTCGGCGTCGCCCTGCACGCCAAGCCGGCTGTGGCAGAGGCCGCTGGCATCAGGATCGATCATGGCGATCTAACTGCACTGCTTTACATGCAAGGCTATAGCGAAGAAGACTTCGTTCGCTGACCGCCATCTAGGTGCGAAAACAAAAGGGCCGGTGCAGTCTCCTGCACCGGCCCTTTTGTTATTCGCCTTGTCCCCGCTTACTGGGCGGGTGCCAGAAGCGGCGTTCCGGTTGCCGCAGGTGCGGCAGGAGCCGGCTCCTCGACCGGAGCAGGAGCCTCGGTGCCGACAGTTGGCTGGAGCGGCGTGCCGTCATCGAGTGTGAGGCTCGGGAGGGTCGTTTCTTCAATCCCCAGACCATCGAGCGCGGGCTCGTTATCCGTGGCCGCCGCCTCGGGAGCCGGCGCTGGCGCGATCGGCGTGCCAAAGCTCGTGCTGGCGGCCGGAAGCTCGCCATTGGAGCCGAAATAGCGGAAGAATTCGCTTTCCGGCGACAGGACCATGGTCGTGCCCGAGTCGATCAAGGCATTCCGATAGGCTTCCATCGAGCGGTAGAACTCGAAGAACTCCTGGTCCTGCCCATAGGCGGCCGCAAACAGGCGGTTACGCTCGGCATCGCCGGTACCGCGGATGATTTCTGCATCACGGGTCGCGGCAGCGACGATTTCAACAGCCTGACGTTCGGCGATAGCGCGCAGGCTCTGTGCCTGTTCTTCACCACGAGCCCGAAGCAGTGCGGCTTCGGCAAGACGTTCGGCACGCATACGCTCGTAGGTGCGCTCGAACACATCGGCCGAAAGATCGGTGCGAAGGATGCGAACGTCAACCACCTCGATACCAATCTGCTCGAGATCGGGACGGATGAGGTCGCGCGCTTCGGTCATCATCTGCTGGCGCTGTTCGGAAAGAGCAGCGTTGAATTCGCGCAGACCATAGACCTGACGCAGCACGGCAGCAAAGCGCGTTGCAATACGATCATCGACCACCGCGAGCGAGCCCTGGGCGCGTTCACGGAAGAGACGCGGATCGGCAATGCGATAGGTCAGGAAGGCGTCGACTTCATAGAAGGCACCACCGGATACCTGCACGCGCAGATCGGAAATGTCCTGACGCAGCAGACGGTCTTCGACAATCTGGACGCTGTCGACAAAATCGGTCGGAATCTTGAAGTAAAGACCCGGTTCGGTGCGAATATCGGTGATTTGGCCGAAGCGCGTAACGATAGCCTGCTCTCTCTCGTTGACCACGTAGATCGACGAGAAAAGAATGTAGAGCGCGACAAGGATTACGCCGCCAATGACATAGAGACGATTGTTCATGGCTTAGTTCCCCGCCCCCGTCGGTGTGGTGGTGGCGTTGGATCGTGCGCCAAGCTCAGGCAGCGGCAGATAGGGCACGACGCCCTGGCCATTGGCCCCCTGCTCCATCAAGACCTTTTCGGACGAGCCGATCACCTGTTCCATGGTTTCAAGGAACAGACGCTTGCGCGTCACTTCGGGCGCGTTGACATATTCGGCGTAGATCGAGTTGAAGCGCTCGGCTTCACCGGTTGCTTCCTGCACCACGCGGTTGGAATAAGCGGCCGCTTCTTCGCGCTGCGCCGCGGCCTGACCGCGGGCATCACCCAAAAGGGTATTAGCGTAGGAGCGAGCTTCTTCCTGAACGCGGTCCTCGTCCTGCTCGGCACGCTGCACTTCGTTGAAGGCATCAGCGACTTCGGCCGGTGGCTGCGCGCCTTCGATGGAAATCTGGCTGACCGTGACGCCAAGGCCATAGCTATCGAGGATGGTCTGCGTGATCTGCTGGACTTCGGCGGCAATGCCTGCCTGGTCGTCGCGGAAGACGTCATTGGCCGGGCGACGGCCGACGATTTCGCGCATCGCACTTTCGGCAGCGTTGCGGACCATGTCTTCGGGATCGCGCACGTTGAAGAGGTAATCGATCGGGTTCACAACCGACCAGAAGACCGAGAAGCGAACATCGACGATGTTCTGGTCACCCGACAGCATCAGCCCGTCATCGCCACCGGTGCGGCCATTGGACGGGGTCGTGCCGATCGTGGTCTGGTTGACCGTGACGTTGACCTTCTCGACGGTCTCGACCGGCCAGAGATGGAAGTGCAGACCAGGCGTCGAAAGCTCGGGCTTGGGTTGGCCAAGACGCAGCTCGACGCCAACTTCCTGCGGAGCCACGGTATAGACCGAATTCAGAAGCCAGAAGGCGCCAAGTACGACGACACCGCCGATGATCAGCCAGCGCCCACCGGGAACGCCGCCGCGGAACTGGTCGCGGCCACGATTGAGGATGTCCTCGAGATTGGGCGTGTTGCCGCCACCCGGACGACGCGGACCACCGCCACCGCCCCCACCCGGCGCCTGGCCCCAGGGACCGCCATTGTTGCGGCCGCCTCCGCCACCATTATTCTCCCAAGGCATCGCATTCCTTTCGGTGTCTAAGGGAAATTCGTCTTGGTCATATATAAGCAAGGCGCGCGCGCGATCAATGAGCGCGGGCAGCAAGCCTTTCATAGACTTTGATAATGTAGGCAGCCTCGTCCTTGGGCGATGGCACGACCTCCGGCTCGGCGACGATCTGCCAGATTTCGGGGTCGATGGGCGGGAAAACCACGTCCCCCTTAGGGGCGAGATCGACATGGCTGATGTAGAGCCGATCAGCGACTTCCAGGGCCTGCGCGTATATGTCGCCGCCGCCGATGACCATGATCTCGTCCACGCCCGACGCTTCGGCCAGCCGTCGCGCAGCGGCCAGCCCATCGGGCAGAGTATGAACCACGGTGACGCCCTCGAGGGCGTAATCGGCCTGCCGGGTCACCACGATATGCGGCCGCCCGGCCAAGGGTGTTGGAAAGGTCTCGAACTGCTTGCGGCCCATGATCATGGGTTTGCCCATGGTTGTCTGCTTGAACCAGGCGAAGTCGGACGGAATGCGCCAGGGAATGGACTGGCTGGCGCCAATGACATTGTTGCGGGCAACCGCAGCGATGAGGGAGACCTTGATACTCAAGCGCGACTGCCCTCCAGGCGATCAGCGGACGACGTCATAGACCAGCTTCTGTATGCCGTTCGAATAGGCCTTGCTGTCGACGAGGCGCAGCATCTGCTTGTCCTTGTCGGTCTCGCTGAAGAGGCGCTTGCCGGCGCCAAGCAACGTCGGGAACACCAGAAGGTGGTAGCGGTCGATCAGGCCCGCATCCGAAAGATTGCGCGCGAGCGTGGCGCTGCCATGCATGCTGATCGTGCCCTCGTGTTCGGACTTGAGGGCGGCAACGTCATCGAGGCTGCGCAAAATCTTGGTGGGACCCCAATTCTCTACGAGGTCGCTGTCCTCGAGCGTCGACGACACGACGTATTTCGGCATCGCGTTATAGAGCGGGAACTCGTCCGTCATCCCCGGCCAGACCGGGCTGAACGCCTGGTAGCTGACGCGGCCAAGCAGCATGGCCGTCGCCTCCGCTTGCTCTTCGCCCTTCATCTCGTAGGCTTCGGGAACGAAGTCGATACCGTTGAAGGTCCAGCCGCTATTGCGGTAGCCCGCCTCTCCGCCAGGAGCTTCCATGACGCCATCGAGCGAAACGAAGGCCGTGCTGATCAGAATTGCCATTTATTGTCCTCTGCCTGGGCGCCGGGTTCGACGCCTCCTGCCCTGCCGACGAACCTCCGGCTAAGACTTCGACATATTTACAAAGCGTCGATCTGACCGAGCTTTGCGAGGGCCGGCCCATCGATCCGCACCTTCGTCCACTCGTCCTGCATCACCCCGCCCTGTGATTTATAGAACTGGATCGACGGCTCGTTCCAGTCGAGCACCCACCATTCGAAACGCCCAAGCCCGTCGCGGACGCAGCGCTTGGCGAGGTGCTTCAGCAAAGCCTTGCCGATGCCTTTCCCGCGCAGCGACGGATCGACATAAAGGTCTTCGAGCCAGATGCCGTGCCGGCCCTGGAAGGTCGAATAGGTGTAGAACCAAAGGGCGAAGCCGACAGGCTTGCCCTCCCACTCCGCTATCTCGGCAAAGACCTTGCGGTCGCCACCAAAGAAATCACGCGCAATGTCCGCCTCGGTCGCCACGACCTCATGCGCAAGGTTCTCATACGCGGCAAGCGCCACCACGAAGTCGAGGATCAGCCGCGCATCTTCTGGACGCGCCGGCCGGATGGAGAGGCTCGCTTCGGTCACTGATCGTACCAATCGACCGGGCGAAGCAGCAGGATTTCGAGTTCCTGGTCATAGGGCGGATACCAGTCCGTCGCCGTCATCTCGAAGGTCGTGGGTCCGATCTTCTTGACGTTCTCGCCGCAGAACGAAACCAGGGCCTTCGGATCTTCCTTGTCCACCGTCAGCGTGAACTTGCCGATCGGTCCGGCCCAGTTGTTGCCGGTCGACCAGATGTAGGAAATCCAGTTTTCGACATAAGGATAGTTGGTCCAGCCCTCGGACGGGATCGCTACTTTCTCCAGCGTCGCGACCAGATCATCGTCGACGCAATAGCGCTTCTGGTACTCGCCAAAGCGCGCTTCGTTTTCGGGATAATTGTCGTCTGGCATGAAGGTTGTCGCCACAGTGCCGCCGACGCTCGGGGTATAAGTATGGACCACCTCGGACATGCCGGGTGGGAATGTGGCTTCCCAGGTATAGGTGGAGCGCAGCGTCCAGGCCGGCGTATGGTCGACCTCAGGGCCCTCGCCAGCGTCGTATTCCATCCTGTCGACAAGCCCCAGATGCGCGAGCTGGGCAAGGTCTTCCTCCGGCAGCGCGTTAAGCGCATCCTGCGTCTCGTCGCCGAACGGCGCCAACGGGATGCCCAGAGCCTGGAGTTCGGCGGAATAATCGACATTATTTTGGAAGGCGTATTGGTAAAGCTCGGCATCGACCGGCTCGCCGTCGAATGTTGTCTCGAAGCCGAAGAGGTTACTGGGGTCTTGCCCCTCCTCCCTGCCGCTCGGCACATCGGTCATCATGTCCGGGCCACCCTCGACATCGGGCATGGGGAAGGCCACGAGCAGATGCTGGTCTTGGCCGGACGTATTGTTGAACTCGTAGACGACCTTGATCTGCGACGGCGAGACGAAGAGATGCTCGGACGCCATCTCGATGGTCTGGTTGTTGACAAAGACCAGGCCGCCCGCCCCGAGTTGTGCCGTTGTGTCATTGGCAAGAACCGGAACCGGCAGGAGGCTTAACGCTACAAGGCAAGCAGAAAGTCTCACGATCGTTTCCCCCAAGATAACAGCCACTTGTATCGCATGCCGGATTCTCGCGCGGAAGATCAGCTGTCAAGAAAACAGCCCGAGCCTTAGACCGAAACCGCAGCCTTGATATGCGGATGGGGATCGTAGCCGTCGAAGGCAAAATCTTCAAAGACGAAGTCCTCGATGCGCTTGCGCTCGGGGTTCATCACCAGCCTGGGCAGCGGACGCGGTTCGCGCGTGAGCTGTAGCTGCGCCTGTTCGAAGTGGTTGGAGTAAAGGTGCACGTCGCCAAAGGTATGGACGAAGTCGCCGACCTCGAGATCGCATACCTGTGCCACCATATGGGTGAGAAGCGCATAGGACGCGATGTTGAAGGGCACGCCGAGGAACGTGTCCGCCGAGCGTTGGTAAAGCTGGCAGCTGAGCTTGCCGTTGGCGACATAGAACTGGAACAGGCAATGGCAGGGCGGCAGCGCCATGTCGTCGACTTCGGCAGGGTTCCAGGCTGAAACGATGTGGCGCCGGGAATCCGGCTTTGTCTTGATGCTCTCAATGACATTGGCCAGCTGGTCGATCTTGCGCCCCTCCGCCGCCGGCCAGGATCGCCACTGCGAGCCGTAGACCGGGCCAAGGTCGCCGTTCTCGTCGGCCCACTCGTCCCAGATTTTGACGCCATGCTCCTGAAGCCAGCGCACATTGGTTTCGCCGCGGATGAACCAGAGCAGCTCATAGATTATGGATTTCAGGTGCAGCTTCTTGGTGGTCAGCAGCGGAAAGCCCTTGGATAGATCGAAGCGCATCTGGTAGCCGAACAAAGAACGCGTGCCAGTGCCAGTCCGATCGGACTTGTCGGCGCCGTGCTCGAGAATGTCGGAGAGAAGTTTGAGGTAGGGCTGCATAGCCCCAACTTATGCGATTCGGCTCCGGCCACCCGGTAGGCTAATACCGTTTCCACTGCTGACAGCAGATGCCCTGCCCGCCACTATCGTTGCGGCAAAGGAGAGCGACCATGAGTCCGCAACTACGACCATTTCGCAAGCGAGAGGATATGCCCGACTTTGTCCGCGAGGCGCTGGAAGCAAGAGGCCTGCGCGAGAAATATGACGCCCGCCCGCCCTATCAGCGCAACGATTACCTCCTCTGGATCAACAAGGTGAAGCGGGAGGAAACCAAGCTCAAGCACCTTGAGCAGATGCTAGAGGAGCTCGAAGCCGGCGGCGTCTATATGGGCATGAAGTGGAACGGCTGAGCTAGACCAGTGCGCTTTCGAACACTGTTTCGTCGCGTTCCCAGGTGTGGGTCTGGTCGATATAGGCGACCGACCAGGCAAACACCTTTTGCATCTCGCGCAGGTCACGGGCCACGACGGCGTCTTCCAGAAGTTCATTGATCCGCATCTTGGCCGGCAGGTGACCTTCCGGCCCAACACGCTCGAACTCGACGCCGATCCCCGCATCGACCCAGGCGCCGACCATGCCGGCAAAATCTTCCGAGACCAGGAATTCGGAAAAGCGCAGGATCAGGATGGTAATGGTGTCGTTTTCCATCGCTTCAGAGCGGATCACCACGCCGCTTTGCTCCGGATGCCAGTTGGGCCCGAGCTCTTCGAGAAAGAAGTAGCCGCAATAAAAGCCGCGGCAGACTTGCGGTCGCACTTGGTAGACAGTGCAGCCCTGCCCTTCGGCACAATGGAGGCAAGTGGCATTGGCCGGCTTCTTGAGCTCGGGCACGCGGATCGGCGCAAAGGTGCAGCAGGCGGTACAGCCTGCGCAGTTGCGCCCCTCGATCGGCACCCAGCCAATTTTGTCGTCATCCATTTGCATGTCGTCCAACGGTCACCTATATAGGTCTTGCCCGCAAGGGCTATGGCGATAAACGGTCATTGTAATAAACCCTTCGGACCCGGGGGCAGTACCCGGCGTCTCCACCATCTCCTCCCGAAAGGGGTGAGCCAATGGGGACGAAACAGGATCGACGAGGGCGTAAAGAGTGTGCTTTTGCTCGGTGAGGTACCACCGTTATCGGTCCGAAACTTATAGTTGCTAATGACAACAATAAGGCTCCAGTCGCTCTCGCTGCGTAAGCAGTGCTAGCATTGGGAAATTAAGTCCTCCGCTCCTAGCCGGGCGACAGGCGGGGTTCGCAGGCACCTGGCAACAGAAGCCTGCACTTCCCTTCATAGCCCATCAACCGCTTCGCCTTTGTCCTTGAAATCTTGGGGAACGTAGGGCTGATATGGGCCGTTCGGGAATCGAAGACCCGGTAGGAGTTGCGTCATGGCCGAAGACCATTTGCGATACGACATTCTCGCCCAGGAAGCCCTGCGCGGCGTCGTGCGCAAGGTTTTGGCCGAAGTGTCACGCACGGGGCTTCCCGGCGACCACCACTTCTTTATATCCTTCGCTACTCGCGCGCCGGGCGTGCGCATTTCCGAAGAACTGCTCAAGCAGTACGATAAGGAAATGACGATCGTGCTGCAGAACCAGTATTGGGACCTCAAGGTCACCGAGAGCACGTTCGAGGTGGGACTGAGCTTCAACGGGCAGCCGGAAATCCTGGTCATCCCGTTCTCGGCCATCAAGGGATTTTTCGATCCTTCCGTGCAGTTTGGCCTGCAGTTCGATCCGGCCACCGCAGGCCGTGACGACAACGAGGCGGCCGCCGATGCTGCAACCGAGGCTGCAGAAGACGCCGGCAGCGTTCCCGTCGAACAGCCGGGCGAAAAAGTCGTCAGCCTTGACGCGTTCCGCAAGAAACCCTGATCCCATCCGGACCCATGGATAAGCGGTCCTTCTCCATCGCCGGCCACCGAACCTCGATTGCGCTCGAAGCCGACTTCTGGCGCGGGCTCGAAGCCATGGCGGCTGAACGGAGTGTCAGTCTCGCAGGGTTGGTGCGGGAGATCGACGAAACGCGGGAGACTGCGAACCTCTCCTCAGCGGTGCGGCTGGCGGTCTTGGAATGGTACCGCGCACGCGCAGAACAAAACCTCAGAACGGGTTCAGCGGCTGATTGACGCCGTTACCGATCGGCTGGTTGACCTGAGGCAATTGGAGATCGAACGCCCCGGGCGTGACCGTTGTCGGCGGAGTGGCGGGCGGCGCGGCCGGGGGCGGAGCAGGCTGCTGCTCCAGTTCGAGCATGCGAGCGGCTTCCTCTGCGGCAATACGTTGCGCTTCGGCTTCCGCACGCTGGCGCTGTTGTTCGGCGATCAGGCGGTTGCGCGCTTCGGCGGCCTCGCGCTGGCGCGCTTCGTCTTCGATGCGCATGGCTTCAAGCCGGTCGACTTCGAGCTCGTTGGCGCGCACCTGAATGGCCGCCACCATTTCGGCGAGATCGACCACAATCTGGGGCGACGCAAGCGTACCGCCAATGGTGGTGACGATGCGGGCAGTGTCGGCTTGCACCAAGCCTGCAGGGTCGAGGTCGTCGCGTGGGGTAAGGACGAAGGAGCCGTCGAGTCCCAACCGGGCCAGAACGAGGTTGAGACTGCCGGCAAGACGCCCCCCCTGCCCTTCGATGATAAGATTTGCCAGCCGCGCCGTGCCGCCTGCAATGGTAAAGGCACCCTGTGCCAGATCGGCAGTGAAATCGCTGCCGGAAAGACCAAGACCAATCATGGTTTCGAGCGTCGCGGCATCGGTGTTGAGCGCATCATCAATGGCGGCAATGGATGGGAACACACCTGAGGAAAGACCGGTGGCGGCGAAGTCGGCGATGGAAAAATTGCCCTCTCCCGTCATGGCGCGCATGACGTCCGCCAGGCTGGCGCCGGTGCCTTCGAACTGGAGGCCGCCGTCCACAAGGCCACCCAGGCCGCTGGCGATCGGACCCGGCGTGACCGCATCGAGGTCGACCCCAGCAAGCGTCACGCGTCCAGACAGCGTGCGATCGCTGAGCGGACCGGAACAGCAGAGCGTCAGGTTCATCGCCATCGTGCCGGAACCGGCTTCGGCTTTGAAGTTTCTGAGGCTGGTAGCGCCAGCGTCCCAGACGTAGTTGAAGTCCGTTGAACCAAGGATATCGACGCCGTTGGCAGTGACTTCTTCAGCGCGAATAGCGATGTCGCCGCGCGTCTGACGTTGTGCGGTGCTGGCAGCAAGCGGACCTTCCGGCCATGGACCGTCTTCTGGCCCAACGCCAAGCAATGCCTCGGTGCCGAACAGCGCCGCGGCAAGACCGCCTGCATCCAGCGCATCGGCTTCCAAATCGCCGGTGAAGCTGGGTACATTGCCAGTGCGGCCAAGCAAAAGATTGCCACGGACCCCGGCACTGCCCATCACAGCTGAGATATCGTTGAGCGCCAGAGTATCGACGCCGTCAAAGCTTAGAGCAGCAGTGGCATCAAGCGCACCAAAGCTTGCGCCGCCAACGCCGGCGAGAGCCGCCAGCGCATGGCCTGGTTCAAAATTTGCTTCAAGCGTCCCGTCGCCGCTGACCTGCCCATCGGCGGCAAGCGCAAGATTACCGAAATAGCTCAGGGACTGGTTACCCATGCTCACGGCGGCTCGGCCCTCGAAGGCATCCACGCCACTGCCTTCGAAGAAGAGGCTGGCGATCAGCGGCTCCGTCCCCTCGAACAGCATCCGGTCGGCAAAGCCGAACTGCGCCTGCAGCGCCTCGGCATCGCCCTCAAGCGACGCGATCAGGCGCAGATCGCCAGTCGAGACGGCGGGCAAACCATCGGCCATTTCGGCGCGCAGGTCGAAATCGCCGGCACCAAGCGTGCCGCCCAGGGTCAGAACCTGTCCTGACCCGTTATCGCCGTCACTCAGGATGAACTGAAGATCGGCCGGCCAGGCACCGGCAAGACCCTGCTGCCAGCCATAGGGAAGGCCAACGGTCTCATAGAACAGGTCGAGCGCCGGGGCGTCCGCCTCTGTCACGCCGATATCGCCAGAGCCGGTGATACGCGGCTCGGCAAGCGTCCCGCCGATGACGATATTGGCATCAAGACTGAGCCCGCCCCAGCCGGCGGCATAAAGGCGGGAGAAGTGGAAGGTTTGCGGTGACCACTGCGCCTCGGCGACAAGGTCGACTGCCGGCAGGCCCAGCACGTCGACGCTATCGGCCATGAGGCTGAAACTGCCGTCGGGAAAACTATGGGCAAAGCTTGTGTCCAACACATTGGGCAAGAGAGCCTGGAGCGCTGCAGTCTGCGAAGCGTTGAGCGTGCCGAGCGTAGCGGTGCCGTCGAAGCGCGGTTCGTCGCCGAAACCGATGCGCATTTCGACCAAATGGGTTTCGCCGGAAAAGGTGAAGCGCCCACCTGTCAGCCCAAAAGCATCGCCTCTCAGCATCAGCCGGCCATTCAAGGCGCCGGGGAGATTGAACAGTGGATTGTTGTCCTGCGGCTTGCGCCACAGGGCCGAAAGCGCGTCGAGGCGCTGGGAGGTCATTGCCAGGTCACCGGTAAATCCGGCCCGGCCTCCTTCATCGCTAAGCGTGCCCGACAACCGCAGTTCCGTCTCGCCAGGCAGGTTCGCCACGGCCTGCTCGATCGCCCAATTGCTCCCGTCGGTCGTCGCATCGATCCGCACATCGCGCAGGGCAAAGCCGCGCAGCGTCGCCTCGGCGAGGTCGATGCCCAGCCGCCCCGGGATCGGCGGCAGCGGCGGTGCCGGGATCTCGCCCAGCAGGCGCACGAATTCGTAAGGCAGTTCGCTCGGAACTTCGCTCGCGTCGCGAGGAGGCAGGGAAAAGACGCCGCCCGAGATCACCGCGTCGAAACTGTTGCGGGCGCCGAACTGCACGCTGGCGGCGCCGGTCAGGCGCGTGGCGGCGCGGTTTTCGTCGGGCATCAGGGTGAAGCCGCTGAGCACCGCACGATCAGTCGAGGCGGTGAGCTTGCTTTCCAGTACCAGGTCGCCCCGGATGTCGTCGGCAGCTTCGGCGCCGGGCGGCGCCTGGCGATAGGTCAGCGTGCCGTCGAATTTGGGCGCCATGCCGGCGGTCAGCAGTCCCTCGGCGCTGACCGAATAGGCATTGGCGACTTCCCGTAGCGAAGCGCTGAGCCGCGAAATGCCCTCGGCGTCGCCTGGCCCGGTGCTGAAGCGCACATCAAAGCGGTTGGCGCCATAATCGGCAAAGCCCTGGAACTGGAAAGGGCCGCTAAAGCTCGCAAGTCGGAAATCGCCATCGACACGGTTTGCGGTGAACACTTCTTCCGAGCGCAAATCGGTCAAGCGGATGCGGCCGTTGGAAATCCGCGCCTGGCTGAGGGCAATCCCTGCTCCGCCACCGGCAATGTCGACCCCGCTGCTGAACAAGCCGCTTTCATCGAGCACCAGGTCGACCTGCGGCTGGTTGAGGGTCAGCGCGGTAACGGTGTAATTGTCGCGCAAGAAATCCATCAGCGCGAACTCGGCTTCCACGCCCTGGACGGTGGCGGCAGGGGATTCGATGTCGCCGACCACCACATCGGAAAATTCAAGGCGCGGCGTCGGTAGCAGCGAGAAGGAGATATCGCCCCGAATCGTCACGTCGGCACCGAGCACGCCCGTGGCCAGGTCCTCCATGCGATCGCGGTAATCGCTCCACTGGATAAAGCGCGGCGCAATAAAGGCGCCGGCCAGCACCACGATGGCGAGCATGCCGACGATGATATAGATGCGATTAAGCACTGGAGCCGTTCGTTTCCCGCTAAGAACCTCATGCAAGTGTAGGCACTTGCAGCCCTTGCGCAAGCGGGCGCCGGAGGAATTGAGATGCAAAACGGCCGGGATCGCTCCCGGCCGTTTCCTTCCTCATACGCGAAGCTTACTCGATGTCGAACGTCCAGAAGAACGTTTCGCCCGAGCTGTCGTCGACGCCGTCATTGTCGGTGATCACATAGGCCTTGCCGTCGGCGTCGATGGCGAGGCTTTCCACCTTGTCGACGACATAGCCGTTCTGCGCGGCCAGATCGGGCACGAGATCACGGACCAGTTCCTTGGAAACGGTCGGCAGTTCACCGCCCAGTTCAGCGCCTTCGAGTTCGGCAACCGGCACGCGGTACACGGCCTTGAGCTTGGCCTTGTCGCCGATCTGGTTGTCGCGCTCGATCAGGTAGACATAGTCGCCATGAAGCGTGATTTCCGACAGGCCGACCCAGGTGCCCTCGGCCGCCGCTTCGAGCGGGTAGCGGACGGCGCTCCACTCTTCCGTTTCGGTGTTGTAGCCGACGAGCTTCACAAAACCCTTTTCGTCGTCCTTCCACTCGCGCTGGATGGCGATCCAGAGCGTGTCGCCGACCATGGCAATGCCCTCAGAACCCGAGCGGGTTTCGCCGGCAAGCAGGTCTGCCGGGAAGGCGATTTCGTCTTCGATCTCGCCATCGGCATTGACGTGGAACAGGGCGTGCGGCGTCAGCTTGGCCGTGTCGCCTTCGGAGGCCAACCAGAAGCCGCCTTCGCCGTCACCAGTGATGCCTTCGAGATCAAGCTTCTGCGCCGGGTGGCCGTTGCGGGTGATCACCGTCTTGGCGGTGATGCGTGCCGGGGTTTCGGTGGCATCAATGGTATAGATCGCAGCTTCGTTGAAAGCGCTGTCGCTGACGGCAACGAGCTTGCCGGGTTCGATGGCATAGGCGCCCGAAAGAGCGGCCCAGCCGATCGGGCGATCGTCGGCGTCGAGATCGGACATGATCTGCGGATAGTTCGCTTCGCCTTCGGCAAGCTCATAGATCATGACATGGGAGCCCACGCCGCCGTCTTCGCGCAGATCGACCTCATTGGCCGTGGCGAGAAGATTGCGCGACGGGATGGCAACGACGCCTTCGGGCGAAATGCCGGAGGGTAGCGCCTGGACGAATTCGGGCTCTTCGCCGCTGTCCTTGTAGACCGCGATCAGCGAGGCGCGTTCTTCGGTGACGAAGATATAGTTGGTTTCGCCAAACATCGCGACATCAAGGCCTTCGGGCTCGACGCCCTTGGAGTTGCGGTGCTCTGGATAGTGGCCGAGCTGGGCGGCGTTGTGATCGAGCGCATTGCCGGCTTCGAACAGTTCTTCGCCATCCTTGGAGAAGATGGTGAAGCCGCGAGCGCCGCCGTTCCAGTCGCCTTCATTGGCGATGACCAGGCGATCGTTGTCGAGCCACTTGACCGAGTCCGGCTCGCGCAGACGATCTTCCTGCGTGCCGGTGAAATCGAGGACACCATCGCGCTTGGTGTCGACGTCCGTCAGCGTGGTCGAACCGGCGCTGAAATGGCCCGTCACTTCGCCGGTGGTGCCGTCGATGATGACGATCGCATTATTTTCCTGCAGCGTCAGCGCGATTTCGTCATTGTCGTTGAAGCTGACAAATTCGGGTTCCGCGTCATCGCCGGCGATCTCGGCCAGGCCGGTGACGTCCACGGTCTTGAGCGTTGCGGCGGCGACGTCGAAGATCACCAGAAAGCCCGACGGCATCTGCGGAATGTCGCCGTCATTGACCTCTTCGTCGCGCTCGTTTTCGATGGCGATGGCAAGGAGCGTACCGGTCTTGTTGCGGGCAACAGAATCGGGCTGTCCGCCGAAGTCATATTCGGCTTCGGCGGTCTGCGTCGCGATATCGACGACGACCAGCTTGCCGGACGGTTCGGTGAAGCTCTCGGAGGTATTGACGCCGACATAGGCCTTGTCGCCGATGATGGCGACCGAGGTCGGCTCGCCTTCGATGGCCAGATAGCCGGCAGCCTTTGGCGCCGAAGCGTCGGTTATATCCACAAAGCCGATGCCGCCGCCCGGGCTATCCGAATAGATCAGCGTCATGCCATCTTCGGTGGCGGCGATGATTTCCGATGACGTGGCGTCCGCCTCAGGCGCATTCTGCGCCACGGCAAAGCTCGAAACTCGGTTGAAATACTGCTCGGCCTGAACGCCGGCAGTGGTCAGCAACAGGGCCGCGCTCAAGGCAGCCAGACGCTTTTGGGCAATCATGAATAGTCCCCGGATATGATGCGGGGCTCGATTAGGCCGGGTGCGTGACGTCCATGTGACAGGCTGCGCTTCTATACAGGGACAGTCGCCGTCCCTATATTGCGACGAGAACAAATCAAGATTCGTCAAGGCCCGGCTTGCTGCTCATCGCGGCGCCGGCCCCGGAACAAAGCACCGCATGGCCGAACCCGCACCCCTTTACCGTCCCGGCGCCGGGCCGAATACCAGCCGCCTTCAACAGGCGCCAGCGATGGACTATCTGGCTGGCCTCAACCCCGAGCAGCGCGACGCCGTGCTTGCAACGGAAGGCCCGGTTCTGGTGCTGGCGGGTGCCGGTACCGGCAAGACGCGGGTGCTGACGACACGTATCGCCCACATTCTCAACCAGCGCCTTGCCTGGGGCAGCCAGATCCTAGCCGTGACCTTTACCAACAAGGCAGCGGGCGAGATGAAAAAGCGCATCCATGAGCTTGTGCCAAACTTCGACGGCATGCCTTGGATGGGCACGTTCCACTCGGTTTCCGCCCGCATTTTGCGCCAGCACGCGGAACTGGTCGATCTTAAACCCAGCTTCACCATCCTTGATACCGACGACCAGATCCGGCTGATCAAGCAGTTGCTGGCGGCCGAAAACATCGATGAAAAGCGCTGGACCGCTCGCGGCTTTGCCGGGCTGCTCGATACCTGGAAGAACCGGGGCTGGTTGCCCAAGGACGTGCCGGCGTCGGAAAGCAGCGTCTTCGCCAATGGCCGTTTGCCCAACCTTTATGCGGACTACCAGGCCCGCCTCAAAACGCTCAACGCCGTCGATTTCGGCGACCTGCTGCTTGAATGCATTCGCTTGTTCCGCGAACAGCCCGACGTGCTTGCCGAATACCACAAGCGCTTTAAGTACATGCTGGTCGACGAATACCAGGACAGCAACACCGCCCAGTATCTTTGGCTGCGCCTCCTGGCGCAGGGCCGTCCCGCAAACGAGGCCAATATCTGCGTGGTCGGTGACGATGACCAGTCGATCTACGGCTGGCGCGGCGCCGAGGTGGACAACATCCTGCGCTTCGAAAAGGATTTTCCGGGCGCCAAGGTGGTCAAGCTTGAGCGCAACTATCGCTCGACCGCCAATATCCTCAAGGCCGCTTCGACCCTGATCGCCTTCAACGAAGGCCGCCTGGGCAAGACGCTCCACACCGATGTCGCCGAAGCGGGCGAACCGATCTCGTTCACCCAGGTCTATGACAGCGAGGAAGAGGCGCGCACAGTCGGCGAGGAAATTGAGCAGTTCCAGCGCCTCGGCGAACCGCTCAATTCAATGGCCATCCTGGTCCGCGCTTCCTTCCAGATGCGCGAGTTCGAAGAACGCTTCATCACGCTGGGGCTGAACTACCGCGTCATCGGCGGTCCGCGCTTCTATGAGCGCAAGGAAATTCGTGATGCTCTGGCCTATCTGCGGCTGGTTGCACAGCCCTTTGACGATCTGGCTTTCGAACGCATCATCAACGTGCCCAAGCGTGGCCTCGGCGACTCGACCGTCAACATGCTGACCGCGACGGCTCGCCACCAGAACGTGCCGCTTCTGCAGTCGACGCGCATGCTGGTGGAAACCGAGGACCTCAAGCCCAAGCAGCGCTCGGTCCTGCGTGCCCTGGTGGCGCAATTCGACGATTGGTCCTATCGTGCCGAAAGCCTGCCGCCCTACCAGCTGGTCGAACAGATCCTGGAAGAAAGCGGCTATATGGACATGCTTTCGGCAGACAAATCCGCCGAAAGCGAGGGCCGCAAGGAAAACCTCAAGGAACTCAGCCGTTCCATGGAAGAGTTCGAGACGCTGGGCGGCTTTCTCGAGCATATATCGCTGGTCATGGACCGCGACAGCGCCGAGGCCAGTGATGCCGTCACCATCATGACGCTCCACTCTGCCAAGGGGCTCGAATATAACACGGTATTCCTGCCCGGCTGGGAAGACGGAACCTTTCCAAGCCAGCGCTCGATGGACGAGTCGGGGCGCGCCGGGCTCGAAGAGGAACGGCGCCTCGGCTATGTCGGCATAACCCGCGGCCGCAAGCGTGTGCGGATTTCGGCAGCGCAGAACCGGCGCATCCACGGGCTCTGGCAATCGGCCATTCCATCGCGCTTCATCGACGAACTGCCGCCCGACGTGCTGGACGTCACCGATCGCGGCTCGGCCTATGGCGGCTATAGCTATGGCGGCGGCGCCTCGAGCCGCTTCAACAAGGCCGACCCTTTCGAAAGCGTCTACGAAACGCCCGGCTGGCAGCGGGCGCGTGCGCAGCAGGCAACGCGCAAGGGTGGCGGGCCGCTGACCATAGAGGGCGAACTGGTCGCCCGCTCCGTCGATCTTGGCAGCCAGTCGAGCGGCTTCGAGGTGTCCGACCGGGTATTCCACCTCAAGTTCGGCTATGGCGAGGTGATGAATATCGAGGGCAATAAGCTGACCATCGAGTTCGACAAGGCGGGGACCAAGAAGGTCTTGGAGAGCTTTGTGACGAAGGGTTAGGCACCCCCTTCCGAGCGTCGCTAAGGCGCTGCGCACCTAAGCTTTGCTTGCCTTCCCCTTTGAGGGGGAAGATGAACTCCACTCGTTGGCAATTAGCTGCCACTCTCACCGGACCCACCCTCCCCCTTAGAGGGGGGGAACCGCAGCTAGGCCTCTTGGCCGTAGCGCAGGTGGGAGGGGGTGCCTTTACCGTCTCCCCCTTGCACTCCGCCCCACCCTTCCCACATCCTCCACACAAACCTGGAGGACCCCATGATCATCTCGACCACCCCCACCCTGGAAGGCCGCCCGATCCGTGACTATCTCGGCATCGCCACCGGCGAGGTGATCGTTGGCGCGAACATCTTCAAGGACCTGTTTGCCGGCATTCGCGACATTGTCGGCGGCCGCGCAGGCGCCTATGAATCGACGCTGCGCAGCGCGCGCGAAGAGGCCTATCGCGAGCTCGCCGACGAAGCCCGGCGCATGGGAGCCGATGCGGTGGTCGGCGTCGATATCGACTATGAAGTCGTCGGCCAGAACGGCTCGATGCTGATGGTTTCGGTGTCTGGCACGGCGGTCAAGCTCTAGTCATTGACTTAGGCGCCAAGCTTGCCTCAATGGCCTCGAACCAAATCCGAGGCCACTCATGTCCGTCGACCAGCTCTCCGTTTCCCTCACCAAGGAACAGGCCTATGCCCTGGTCGACGCCGTGGCAGAGCGCGACGAGCTGGCGCTGACCGCTTCGGCGCATGAAAACGAAGAGACCGGGGAATGGGTGTTTGAAGCCGCCTGCGACAGCCCGCCCGACCTCGAAGCCTTCAACGCGCTGGCGCAGGAAGTGCTGGGCGGCACAGTGCAGTTCTCGGTCGAGCCGATCGATCCGGAAGTCAACTGGGTCGCCAAGTCGCTTGAAGGCCTGGCGCCCGTGATCGCGGGTGGCTTCTATGTTTATGGCAGCCACGAAACCGGGCCGATCCCCGAAGGGCTGACGCCGATGCGCATCGACGCGGCACAGGCTTTCGGCACGGGGCACCACGAGACCACGACAGGGTGCCTCGAAGCCATCGAGGCCGTGCTCGAGACCAAGAGCCCCAGCGCCATGATCGATGTCGGCACCGGCACCGGCGTCCTTGCCATCGCTCTTGCCAAGCGCACCGGCAAGAAGGTGCTGGCGACCGATATCGACCCCATCGCCGTTACCACCACGGACGACAATGCCCGCGACAACGAGGTGGCCGGTCTGATCGACACACTGGTCGCAACCGGTCTCGACCACCATGCCATTGCCGCACGCGCACCCTACGATCTCGTGGTCGCCAATATCCTGGCCGGCCCCCTCGTGGAGCTGGCGCCGGGCATGGGCGTCATCACCCAGGCGGGTGGCACGGCGATTTTGTCGGGTATCCTCAACACCCAGGCCGACGGCGTCATCGAGGCTTATGAAAAGGCAGGCTTCACCCTGCGCGATCATCTCAAGCGCAAGGACTGGACAACGCTGGTGCTGGAAAAGCGGTAACTCGCTAGGAGGACCCCCACCCAACCTCCCCCTGAAGTAGGGGGAGGAGTGCGTCCGGTGGACAAACACCGAAGTGGCGACAAGCGAGATGCGGCTCTCCCCCTACTTCAGGGGGAGGTTGGGTGGGGGTCTTTCTCGAACGCAAAAAACAAAATCCCCGAAGCAGGCTTCGGGGATCGGGGCTTGATCGTCAGCGAGTGCTGCAGCAGCCTTACGGGCGCTTGGTTACTGCGCCGATCAGCTGGTGCTGCATGCGATAGCTGACCTGGCGGGTGGCTTCGCGGCTCCGGGCGTCGATAAGGCCACCCAATGCGCTGCGGAAACCATTCTTGCTCTCAGTCATCTTCTACTCCATGCGACGGACCAAACGTTTGGTAGCCGTCTTGCTCTCTCTAGGCTGTTCGCGCTGCCCTGGTTAGGGGCGCACCGGCAAGCCTGCCATGCCGGAAGTGCAGACCGCGGTTAACGGCCGTTCATTTTGTCGCGCAAGCCATGGTCGCGCTCGTATCTATCGACAAAGCGCTGAGCCTCGCGGGCGCGGCCTTCGACAATGGCGTCGAGGGTGCGCCGAAAGAAATTCTTGCCCTTGTTCATTTTTCATCTCCTTGACCTGTGCCCTTAAGATAGGTTCGAACCGCGCCCGCACCAGCGCTGATGACACAAGATAGCCATGCCGGCAGCGCATGTAGTAGCCGGCTTTGCGTCAGGAAAAACCATGACCGACACCGCCTTCCCGCCCGCTAAATTCCAGAGCTTCGAGGAAAAATCCGACCCGAGCCAGGTGGCGCCTCGCCTTGCCGACCTGCGCGCCGCTATGCAGTGGGCGCATGTCGATGCCTTCCTTGTTCCGCGCGCCGATGCGCATCGCGGCGAGTCCGTGCCGGCCAGCGAAGCGCGGCTGGCTTATCTCACCGGCTTTACCGGCTCGGCCGGTATGGCGGTGATCGGCATGAAGAAGGCCGGTCTCTTCGTCGACAGCCGCTACACGCTCCAGGCGCCAGTCCAGACCGACACGAACAAGATCACCGTTCACGAGGTCGGCCAGGGAGGCGTCAGCGCGGACATCAAGCTCTATGTGCCCAAGGGCGGCACGCTGGCCTATGATCCCTGGCTGCACACGCCCGGTGAAATCCGCGACATCACCGAAAAGCTCGCCGGTCACGCCCAGGTCGTGCCGCACGACAATCTGGTCGACCATGTCTGGCAAGATCGCCCTGCCCCGCCGCTCAGCCCAATCGAATTTTTGGGCCACAACCGTGCCGGAAAGACCTCGTCCGACAAGATTGCCGATCTGCGCGACACCCTCGTCAAGGAAGGCGCCGACGCTGCGGTGCTGACGTTGCCGGAATCGATCTGCTGGCTGTTCAACATGCGCGGCCGCGATGTCCCCAACACCCCCTTTGTGCTTGGCTTCGCCATCGTGCCCCAGTCGGGCCTGCCGACGCTTTATCTCGACAAGGCCAAGATCACGCCGGAGCTCGAAAAGGCGCTGGATGGCATTGCCAAGGTGGCAAAGAGCGTCGGCCTCGCCAAGGCGTTGGAAAAGCTCGGCTCGGGCAAGAAGGCCGTGCTGGTCGATCCGCAATCGGCTCCCGCCGCCGTGGCTGACACGCTTCGCCAGGCGGGTGCCCGGGTGATCGAAAAGCGCGATCCGGTGCTCGGCCCCAAGTCGATCAAGAACGAGGCCGAATTGGCCGGCATGGGCGAAGCCCATAAGCTCGATGGCGTGGCGCTGGCGAAATTCCTGCACTGGTTCGATGGCGAAGCACCCAAAGGCACGCTGACCGAAATCGGCATCGTCACCGCCCTTGAGGCCTTCCGGCGCGAAGAAGAATCCTGCGTCGACGCCAGCTTCGACACCATCTCCGGCGCTGGGCCGAATGGCGCCATCGTCCACTACCGGGTGACCAAGAAGACCGACCGGACCCTCAATGCCGGTGAGATCATGCTTGTGGACTCGGGCGCGCAATATTTGTCGGGTACCACCGACATAACCCGGACGCTCTTTACCGGGTCGGCGACCCCCGAGCAGAAGGACCGCTATACCCGGGTGCTCAAGGGCATGATCGCCATTTCGCTCGCCCGTTTCCCCCGCGGCACCAATGGCGCCCAGATCGACATCCTGGCGCGCCAGTTCCTCTGGCAAGACGGGGTGACTTACAATCACGGCACCGGCCACGGCGTCGGCGCCTTCCTTGGCGTGCATGAGGGGCCTGTCGGCATCTCCTCGCGCTACACGACGCCCTTCGAGCCAGGCAATGTGGTTTCCAACGAGCCCGGCTACTACAAGGCCGGCGAATACGGCATTCGCATCGAGAACCTCGTCGCGGTCAAGGAGGCTGAGGCGTTTCCAGGATACCTCGAGTTCGAAACTCTGACCCTGGCGCCCATCGACACGCGTCTGATCGAGATGGACCTGCTGACCGGAGCGGAGCGCGACTGGCTCAACACGTTCCACGCAAAAGTATGGACGGAGATCGGCCCGCTGGTGAGCGGCGAGGTCAAGGAGTGGCTAAAGGGCGCAACGGCCGCAATCTAGCCGCGTAATTCCCGAACGCTCGATGTCATCCCGGCGCAGGCCGGGGTGACAGCGAACCGCTGTTACTCGCTTGTGTCTTCCACCCCAGCAAAGATCTCCGTCAGCCGGTAGGAAAACTCGGCGTTCTCGCCTTCGAGGTCGTCGATTTTCCAGCTGCCGTCTTCGAACACGAGATCATAGGTGATGGCGCGCGGCTCGCCGAAATTGGTGAAGGTGACATCGACGGTGGCCGTGTCCCCATCGATCAGCGGTTCGCCGATCTCGAATTCGGCGATCTCGAAATCCTGCCCATCGATATAGGGATCAAAGCTCAGCGCGCCCATCTCGCCTTCCGGCGTGTTTTGCGCATCGGCCTCGTAGAGTGCATTGAGCGCTTCGGAGCGGAACTCGGCCTCATCCTCGCTGAACTCACCGCTGAAATAGGGCGCATAAACGGCTTCGAGCAGCGCCTCGGGCGTGTCGAAAGGCTGCGCCGCAGCGGCCCTGGCAAGGGCGAGAAAAGCGATCGAGGCGATTGCAGCAAGACGCATGGGGAGCTCCGAAGGCACCTAGTTGAACCAGAGGGCGAAAAACGGCCAGTCCTCGCCGAAGACCCGATTGGCTTCGGCGAAATCATCGGCGCCGGCGATCGGGCCATCGCCAAGAAACGGCAATGCCCCGAGCCCCGTAAACAGCATGACGGCATCGGTCTCGGTAGCCGTCTCGAAGTAGCGCTTGAGGTCAAAACCTTGCGCGAACCGCCAATGCGGCAACAGCAGCTCGCCCTCGAGCACCAGGTCCACCGTGTCGAGCGTGGCGAGCCAGGCATCGACGACGTCCTGGGTAACCTGCCGGTCGGGCACCAGCGACGTCTGCGTGGGCGACGGCACGAGTTCCCTGTCGTCATCGGTTTCGGCCAGGATCAATTCCCAGTTGCGGCGCGACAATGCTGTAATCTCGAGCAGCCGCGTCCGCACATTGGCGAGGCGCGCCGCATCGGTGACCGGGAAATCGGCAGCGTGGATCGCGGCGATCACATCGGCGAAGAAGGCGTCGCTTTCAGGGTCCATCACCATCATGCCGCCGGGCAAGTGCCCGCCCATGGGAAGGCCCGCATGGGGGAAGACGCGATGAAGGAACGCGTCGAAAAACTGGCTGAAATCATGCGCCAAAAGGAAATCGACTGGCGTGGACACAAGTGTGGAATAGCCCGCGAACCAGATAGCATCGGCATTGTCGAAGCCGATCGTCGCGTCCGGCGCGCCCTTGCTCTTGGTCTTGGTTTTGTGCCCCGGCGGCGGTTCATCGGGCGAAGGAAATTCGGTTAGTTCACCCGCCGCCTGCAACACAACTGCCAGCGTCTCGCCGGGCTCAGCCGCGCCATTGCCGTCAAGATCGATGCGCACGCGAAGCGGATCGATCGGCATGACAAAGGCGTCGCCATTGCCGGCGGCCTCAAAATGCGCCCGTGCCTGGCCAAGGGTGACCACAAAATCATCAAGGATTTGCACCAGCCCATCATAATCGAGGGGCCGGGCGTCGGCGTTTATTGTCGCGGGCGGCGTATCGAGCCCGGTGCCGAGAAACAGGCTCAGCGCCGGCGCGTTAGGAGCAACAGCGCCATGCCGGTAGAGCATCTGCGCCGTCTGCTCATACCCGGTGATGAGATCGGAAAGCCCGAAGGCAAAGCAGGCTTCGGCATCTCCGGCGTCGCAGGCGGGCGCGATCTGCTCGCCCATTTCGCTCAGCGTGCCGGCATAAAGATGCGCGCGCACCTTATCGCCAAACTCGCTCGCCGCGGCGGGCAGCGTGAGGGCAGATAGCAGAGCCAGGGCGAATGGCAGATGACGCATTTCAGTCTCCCGCTATTTGCCGACCCTGGCAAACCATTCGTCTTCGCTGATCACTTCCACCCCATGCTCCTGCGCCTGCTTGAGCTTGGAGCCGGCGCCGGGCCCGGCAACCAGGATATCGGTCTTGGCCGAAACTGAACCGGCGACCTTCGCCCCCAGCCGTTCGGCCATAGCCTTGGCTTCAGATCGTGACATTTTTTCGAGCGTGCCGGTGAAGACCACCGTTTTCCCCGCCACCTGGCTGTCGGCTGAAATGGTGACCACATAGGGCTTGGGCCGGACCTGCGCGAGGAGCGCCGCGAGCGCCTCGTTGTTGCGCTCGTTGCCAAAAAATTCGACCAGCGCCTCGACCACCGTGCTGCCGATGCCGTCAACCGAGGGGAAAACGCCCATCGGGTCGTCCGCAGCGGCCATCTCCCTTCCCGCTTCCTGCAGCTTCTCGATCGTGCCGAAGGTGCGGGCGAGGACGGCGCCGGTGGTTTCCCCGATATGGCGGATGCCGAGCGCAAAGATGAAGCGGTCCAGTTCGGGGTCGCGGCGGGCATCGATGGCGGCGAAGAGCTTGTCCAGCCCCTCATAATTGCGGTCCTCGACGCTGCGCACATTCTTGCGCGCCTTTCCGGAAGCCGCTTCGCGCTGGCGTGCCTGCTCTTCGCGGCGCTCGGCGAAAGCACGCTGAACCTCGGCACGCTTGTCCTTGAGCGTGAAGATATCGGCCGGCGTCTTGACGAGGTCCTTGCTGAACAAGAGCTCGATGTTCTCCGCCCCCAGGCCTTCGATGTCCATGGCGCCGCGAGAAACGAAATGACGGAGGCTCTCCACCGCCTGCGCCGGGCAGAACAGCTCGCCGGTGCAACGGCGGCGGGAATCTTCCTTGCCGGTCTTCTCGTTGATTTCGCGCACTGCCGGCGAGCCGCAGACCGGGCAGGTTTCGGGCATGTGGAAGGCCTCCGCGGCGGCCGGGCGCTTCTCGATGACGACGTCGACGATTTGCGGAATGACGTCCCCTGCCCGCTGGATGGTGACGGTATCGCCGATGCGGATGTCCTTGCCGTCGCGGATCGGCAGCCCATTGCTGTCGCGGCCGGCAATATAGTCCTCGTTGTGAAGAGTCGCATTGACCACGGTGACCCCGCCGACGCTCACCGGATCAAGCCGCGCGATCGGCGCCAGCGTGCCGGTGCGGCCCACCTGAATTTCGATGTCGCGCACAGTGGTCGTCGCCTGTTCGGCCGGGAACTTGTGGGCGATGGCCCAGCGCGGCTCGCCCGTCACAAAGCCCCAGCGGCGCTGCAGTTCAAGTTGGTCGACCTTGTAGACGACGCCATCAATATCATAGCCCAGTGACGAGCGTTGGCTCTCGATGAGCTTGTATTGGGCGATCAGCTCTTCGGCTGACTTGGCCCGCAACATAAGTGGGCTGATCTGAAAGCCCCAATCGGCGAATTTCTGCACCGCTTCAAACTGCGTCGGCGCCGGGTCGGCACTGGTAAAACCCCAGGCATAGGCAAAGAAGCGCAGGTTGCGACTGGCCGTAATCGACGGGTCTTTTTGCCGAAGCGATCCCGCCGCCGTATTTCGCGGATTGACGTAGTTCTGCCCACCCGCAGCGGCTGAGCGCTCCTTGAGCGCCTGGAACTCGGCATAGGTCATGTAGACCTCGCCGCGGATTTCGATCACCTCCGGCCAGTCCCCACCTTCCGGCAGGCGTTTGGGAATATCCTTGATGGTCCGCAGATTGGCGGTGATGTCCTCACCCACCGATCCGTCGCCGCGGGTAGCACCCTGGACGAAAACGCCGTGTTCGTAACGGAGCGAAGCGGAAAGGCCATCGATCTTGGGCTCGGCGGTAAAGGCGAGGTCCAGCCCCTCGTCCTTCTGAAAGAAGCGGCGGCCGCGCTCGATAAAGTCGAGAACGTCCTGATCGGTGTAGGCCTTGGCTAGACTCAGCATCGGCACGGCGTGCCGAACCTTGGAAAAACCCTCTGCCGGTGCCGCGCCGACCTTGCCCGTAGGACTATCCGACCGGACCAGTTCCGGGAAGGCGCCTTCCAGCTCGGCATTCCGGATGCGCAAGGCATCGTATTCGGCGTCGGTGATCTCGGGCGTATCCTTGCCATGGTAGGCGAGGTCCGCCGCGGCGATGGCGCCGGCCAACCGCTCAAGCTCGGAGCGGGCTTCGTCTTCGGACAGATCGCTGACGGGTGTTTGAGACAGGTCGGACATGGGCACTCGCTACGTTACTATCACCGAGCCTCCCCTCTCCCCCTGTGGGAGAGGGTGGATCGGCCGCAGGCCGAGACGGGTGAGGGGTTCTCGCCGCGCATCCGGTGCTGCAGGCACCCCTCATCCGCCCTTCGGGCACCTTCTCCCACAAGGGGAGAAGGGAAGAAAGATAGCCCTATTTCACGGTGCTCAGCAATTTGCTGGCAGCAGCGCGCGCTTCGTCGGTGATTTCCGCACCCGCCAGCATGCGCGCGACTTCCTCCTGCCGCGCTCCGGTATCGAGCGGCCGAACATGGGTGCGCATGAAATGACCCTCCTTGACCATCTGTTTTTCGATCAGCAGGTGCCGGTTGGCCCGCGCTGCCACCTGCGGCGCATGGGTGACCGTCAGCACCTGAACCTTGCTTGCAAGCCGCGCCAGCCGCCGGCCGATGGCGTCTGCAACGGCACCACCGACGCCTGTGTCGATTTCATCGAACACCAGAACCGGCGCCGAACCGCGATCGGCCAGCACCACCTTGAGCGCCAGGAGGAAGCGGCTCAACTCACCGCCCGAGGCAACCTTGAGCAGCGGCCCGGCCGCGGTGCCCGGATTGGTTTGAACGTGGAAGGCGATCTGGTCAATACCGGCAGCCGCGACGCGGTCGCTGTCGACCTGATGGTCGACGATGAACTTGGCATTACCCAGCTTAAGGTCCGGCAATTCCGCCTCGACCGCCTTGCTCAGCGCCTTGGCGGCCTTCTTGCGGCCATTGCTCAAGGTGTCCGCGGCCTCGCGATAGCGCGCCCGCGCGGTCGCTTCTTCGGCTTCCAGCGCCTTGAGCCGGCTCTCTCCGCTTTGCAGCGTTTCGAGGTCGCTTTCGTATTTTGCCAGAACTTCGACCAGGCCGTCCGGCGTGGTCTGATGCTTGCGCGCAGCGGCCCGCAAGGCGAATAGCCGCTCCTCGACCTCCTCGAGCTCGCGCGGATCGAAGGCCATCTCTCGCTTGAGCTCCTCGAGCGCATCCGTCGTGCGATCCAGCGTCACGAGCGACGCATCGAGTGCATCAACGATCGGCTGGAACAGCGTTGCGCCGGTATCGATCTTGCGCGCCAATCGGCGCATCAATGAAGCAAGTGCGGGCGTGGGCGCATTGGGGCCGTTGAGAATCTCGTCGATCTCGACCACGTCGGACGACGCCTTTTCCGCCTGCTGCAACTGCTGCCGGCGTTCGGCAAGTTCGGTTTCCTCGCCCAAAGCAGGCTTTAGCTTTCCGAGTTCCTCGACGGCATGGCGCGCATAATCTTCCGCGGCCACGGCTTCGGCCACCAGGGCCCGCTGTTCCGAAACCGATTGCTGCGCCTCGACCAGCGCCGACCAAAGGTCGCGCACGGCGGCCACCGGCTTCGCTAACTCGCCAAAGGCATCGAGGGCCGCACGGTGGGTTGCCACGTCGACCAGCGCGCGGTCGTCGTGCTGGCCGTGGATCTCGACAATCTGGCTGCCGACCTTTTGCAGCAGCGAGGCAGAAACCGGCTGGTCATTGATAAAGGCGCGCGTGCGGCCGTCGGCAAACTGCACGCGCCGGAGGATCACATCCTCGTCGTCCGGGATGGCATTGTCGCGCAACAGGGCGCGTGCCGGATGCGTCGCGGCAAGTTCGAGCACGGCCACGACCTGCCCGCTCTCCTGCCCTTGACGCACCAGCGAGGCGTCGCCTCTGCCCCCGAGCGCCAGCGTCATGGCGTCCAGGAGGATAGACTTGCCGGCACCGGTCTCGCCGGTAAGCACGGTCATGCCGTTGTCGAGCGCCAGGTCGAGCTGGTCGATGAGGACGATATTGCGGACCGAAAGCGCGTTGAGCATGCGCGTAGCTTCCCGTGGCTAACCGATGCGTCTGTCAGCCCAGGGGCCGAAACAAGCGCATGATATCGGAGCAGAACAAAATAGCAACGGGGTGCACGGCGCATCCCCTTAAAAAGAAAGGGCCCCGCAGGGCCCGATCCAATTCCTGACGCTGAGGATCAGCGGCGATGCGCCGCCAGCCAGCTGCCCGAGTTGAGCTGCGGCGCAAGGCCCTGTTTGCCGAGGAGTGCAAATGCACGCTTGTACCACTCGCTCGACGGATAGTTGTGACCCAGCACGGCCGCCGCGGACATGGCTTCATTGGTGAGGCCGAGCAGCAGGTAGCCTTCGGTCAGGCGATACAGCGCTTCTTCGATATGGGTCGAGGTCTGCCAGGTCTCCACCACTTCGCGGAAGCGGTTGATGGCGGCGGCATATTGACCATTGCCGAGGTAGTAGCGGCCAACCGACATTTCCTTACCGGCCAGCTGATCATAGGCGACAAGGAGCTTTTCCTTGGCGTCGGCAGCGTGTTCGGACTTGGGATAGTTGTTGATCAGCAGCGTATAAGTATCGATGGCGTCTCGCGACAGCTGCTGATCACGGGTAATGTCCTTGATCTGCGCAAAGTAGGCCGTCGCCTTGAGCCAAAGAACGTAGGGCACGTCCTTGGTGTTGGGGTAAAGCGCGAGGTACCGGTCGGCGGCAAGCACCGCCTCGTCCAGTTCACCGCTGCGATAGTTTGCATAGACAAGCATCAGCTTGCCTTTTTCGGTCAGCGGATCGCGCGGATGCTGGCGCTCAAGCTTTTCCAGGCTCTTGATCGCGCTCTGATAATACTGGCGATCCATATCGTTGAGCGCGCTCTGGTAGAGCGATGCCGCCGGAACAATCGGATCTTCCTTGAGCTTGGGGGGCCCGAAAAGGCCACCGCCGGAACAGGCCGTCAGCACGGCAGCGAAAAGGCCAATGAGGGCGAACCGGATCGACCGGTTGGCGAACTGGCTCACAACGTCAAGCTTCACAAACGGCCCCGTTCTTAATCATCCGCAGATGGGCGCGGCGTAGTTGGCAAATGGATCAAAACTGTGGCGCGGCGCCGTGGCTCAGCGCACGGACCGAAGGTAAGGCTGAACTGCCAGGCCTTCGGGCTGGTCGTCGAACGCCTCGAATTCCAGTGTCAGGTCTTCAGCGTTCACTATCTCATAATTGGCTTCGCTGGAGAAGAGACCCGTCAGCACATGCGCATTAAGCGCGTGCCCGCCCTTGTAGGATCGGAAGCGCCCCCAGATCGGCAGGCCAGCGAGCGACAGATCACCGATCGCGTCGAGCAGCTTGTGGCGCACGAACTCGTCTTCGAAGCGCAAGCCGCCCGGATTGAGCACGCGGTCTTCGTGCACGGTGATGGAATTGTCGAGGCTGGAACCGAGGGCATAACCGGCCTGGCGCAGGATCTTGGCGTCGCGCACGAAACCGAAGGTGCGGGCGCGGGCGACATCTTCGAAATAGCGGCGCGGCGTCCAGTCGAAGATCATGCGCTGGCGGCCGATGACCTTGGAGTCAAAGTCGATTTCGAGATCGAGCGCGCGGCCGTTATAGGGTTCAAGCGCGGCAAAGGCGTCGTTGTTGCGCACGGTGACGGCACGGACGACCTTGAGGAACTTTTTCTGGGCAGGCTGAATTTCCAGCCCAACCATCAGGATCGCTTCGGCGAATGGGTGGGCAGACCCATCCATGATCGGGCATTCCGGGCCATCGAGCGTGATCATCGCATTGTCGACGCCCATGCCGGACAGGGCGGAGACCACATGCTCGACAGTGGCAACACTGACGCTATCGCCCAGATCAAGCGTGGTGCACAGCGTCGTGCGAGTGACGCGCGAATGGTGCACCTGCACGGAAGCAGAGAAGGTACCGTCGCTCAACTGACGGCGGATAAGATAGCCGCTATCGGGCGCTGCGGGACCCATGGTGAGGGTCACCGGCTGGGCGCCGTGCACGCCATAGCCTGCGAAAGAAACATCGCCGGCAAGGGTGCGCTGACGCGTCGATAGTCTGATCATCCTGGGCACACCCTACCGAAGTCGTATTTCACGCATCTGTTAGCTAAAAAAATCTCGGTGCGGAAGCCGCACCGAGAGAGCTTTCGTGTCGCAGTTGAGAGCCAATCAACCGTGCTTGCGCAGGAATGCCGGAATTTCGAGGCTATCCTTCTGCACAGGCGCAGCAGCCGCCCTGCCCTGGTTGTCGAGCGTACCACGAGCACCCTCGACCGGAGAGGAAACGCGCGAAGTCCTTGCGCCGCCTGCCTCAATGGCGCTGCGGGCAGCCGCATCATCGGCCATCGACAGGCGCGGCTCGGGCTTGGCTTCCGCAGCCGGCTGACCAAGGTTGAGGCCTACATTGGAGGCAAGGCGCTTGAACAGGGCACGAGCATTGCGGGGCTCGCCGCCCTGCTGATCCTGTGCTTCCTGTGTCCGGCGCGCAACAGCCGGAAGCTCCTCGGTGCGCGGCATGCGGCGCTGACCATCCGGACGGGCCGCATGGGACGGCACGTAGACGCTCGGAATCGGACGGTCTTCAACGATCGGAGCCTCTTCGGGCTCAGCCATCGATTCGGCGGCGGGCACATAGGGCTCGACCACGATACCGTCGTCTTCGTGATGGTACGATGGAGCAGCCTGCTGGGCAGCAAAGGCTTCAGCAACGGCAGCTTCGACCTGGTGGCCAATCTCTTCGACTTCGATCATGCCCGGCTCTGGCACCGGCTGCGGCACGACTGGTCGGCTGGCTTCGACCGGGACGTGACGCTTAACGGATAAAGGGGTGCGGGACGCGTGCGGCTTGGCCGGCTCCATTGCTTGAACCATGGTCGCATCGGTGCCGGTGGCAACAACCGAGACGCGGATCGTGCCGGTGAGGCTCGGATCGTAGGTTGCGCCCAGGATAATGTTGCAATCGGTGTCGACTTCCTCGCGGATGCGGCTTGCCGCTTCGTCGACTTCGTAAAGGGTCAGGTCCGGACCGCCGGTGATCGAGATCAGGAGGCCGCGGGCACCCTGCATCGACACGTCGTCGAGCAGCGGGTTGGCGATCGCAGCTTCAGCGGCGTGGCGCGCACGGTCTTCGCCCGACGCTTCGCCGGTGCCCATCATCGCCTTGCCCATGCCGCGCATTACGGCGCGAACGTCGGCGAAGTCGAGGTTGATGAGACCTTCCTTGACCATGAGGTCGGTGATGCAGGCAACGCCAGAGAACAGCACCTGGTCGGCCATCGCGAAAGCGTCGGCGAAGGTGGTCTTTTCGTTGGCGACGCGGAAAAGGTTCTGGTTCGGAATGACGATCAGCGTATCGACATGGCGATGCAGTTCGTCAATGCCGTCTTCGGCAAGACGCGCACGGCGATTGCCTTCGAAGTTGAACGGCTTGGTGACCACGCCAACCGTCAGGATGCCCTGTTCGCGGGCAGCACGAGCAACCACTGGAGCAGCACCGGTGCCGGTACCACCACCCATGCCGGCGGTGATGAACACCATGTGCGAGCCGGAAAGGTGATCGTTGATCTCGTCCCAGCTTTCTTCGGCGGCCGCACGACCGACTTCCGGGTGCGAACCAGCACCGAGGCCTTCGGTAACACCGACGCCGAGCTGGATGATGCGCTGGGCCTTGGACAGCGCCAGAGCCTGGGCGTCCGTGTTGGCAACAACGAAATCCACGCCATCGAGCCCGGATTCGATCATGTTGTTAACGGCGTTGCCGCCAGCACCACCGCAACCGAAGACGGTGATGCGGGGCTTTAGTTCTTGGATATCCGGGATCGTGAGGTTGATGGTCATAGGTGGCCTCATAGTGGCGTGGTTGGTTAAGATTTACGGGCCAATTCGTTAACCCCACCCTAACAAGTGACCGCTTTGCGTTAACTTTCCCGCAAAATGCGACAACGAGCGGTTACCGATTACGCCTTTGTTAACCAGCCACGCCTCTTCCGACCCTGAGACCTCTTCGTCAGCGCTACTCGAGCAATCCCTGCGTGCCGGTCAGCTGCGGGTTGGTGATCGCAAGGGCACTGCCAAACACCAGCGCATCTTCTACGAGCCCGCTCGGCGTCTGCCCGACCTGCCGCATCGCCGCCTTGCGCATGCCGAGCCCGATATAGGACGAGACCATCGCCGCCGCGACCGCCACCACGGCGCCGCTGACCTGCTGGCGGCGTGGCGCCAGCGCTGCTCCTGCATAGGCCGCGGTGATGGCGCGGACGCCAAGCCCGATCGGGATGGTGCGGTCCGGCGCCGACTTCATCTTGTCGCCCGCCATTTCCGCCGCCGCGAAAGCCACGGCGCCGGCGGTCACCACCGGATTATGAAAGAGCTTTTGCAGCGGCAGGTCATCGTCGACCTCGCCGCGATATGTCGCAAGGCCGATCGTGGCTAATGGGGTGATGCCGCGCTGGCCTGCGACAAGGCCGATAAGAAAGGATCGAAGCATTCGTCGTTCTCCGGAATGGTTACCGGATGAACGGCTGGGTTACGCTTTCGATCCTAAAAGCTTGAGCGCAGCCAAGTTCCGACGCGGGCGAAGTAGCCATCGGTGCCGGTCAACTTCCGCGAGCCGCGCGGCTCGGCATATTCCTGGTGGCAGACCTGCGGATAGACCAGCATGCCGGCAACGGTTGCGAAGGCTGCGCCCTTGGCCATCTCGGGCAGCCCGGCAATGCCCATGGGCCGGCCATTGCGAACGTTGCGCGCCAGCGTGCGCCGGGCAACCTCGGGCAAGCCGGTCATTTCGCTGGCGCCACCGGTCAGCACGAAGCGGCGGGCGCAGACATCCATCATGCCGGTGGCCTGCATGCGGTCACGGATGGCGGTGAGAATTTCTTCGATGCGCGGGCGCATGATGCGGGTGAGCACGGCCCGCGGAATCTGCCCCGGCGCTTCGTCATGCGAGGCGCCGACTGGCTGGATGGAAATCATCTCGCGATCTTCGGTCTGGCCCGGCAGCACCGAGCCATGCAGAGTCTTGAGGCGCTCGGCGTCGGCGACGCTCACAGAAAGCTGGCGCGCAATATCGAGCGTCAGGTGATGACCGCCAATGGCAATGGCATCGGCATAGACCATGTGGCCGTCATTGAAGACCGACACCGTTGTGGTCGCGCCACCGAAGTCGATGCAGGCCACGCCGAGCTGGGCTTCGTCATCGACCAGCGTCGCAAGACCGGATGCATAAGGCGTCGCGACCAGAGCCTCGATCTGCAGATGGCAGCGGTGCAGCACCAGTTCGAGATTGCGCATGGCCAGCGTTTCTGCGCTCACCACCGCAACATCGACGCTGAGCTTTTCGCCGACCATCCCCTTGGGATCGCGGATGCCCTTCTGGCCGTCCAAGGCGTAACCGATCGGTAGCGCATGGACGATCGAGCGTTCCGGACGCACGGAGCGGGAATTGACCGCGCGCAGCACGCGAACGATGTCGGACTTCTCTACCTCTTCGCCATCCAGCGACACGGCGGCTGAAAAGGTTTCCGAGCCGAGACGACCGGCAGTGACATTGACCAGCACCGATTCCAGCGTCAGCCCGGCCGCACGTTCCGCCATGCCCACGACATTGCGGATCGCCTGCTCGGCCTTCTCCACATCGGTAACGACGCCGCTCTTGACCCCGGAAGCCTGACCGTAACCGAAACCAATGACCTCGGCCTGATGGGTGCGGCCACGTAGGGCCTTGCCCTCGGGGCGTGGCGAAAGACGCGCGATGACGCAGCAGATCTTGGTGGAGCCGATGTCGAGCACCGCCACCAGCGTCGTTTTGCCAGGCTGCACCGGCCGTAGCCGGGAAGTCATCGCGTCCATCATCATGATTTTTTGGGGTCTTCGGGTTCTTCGGTCTTGTTGGGGCGCACCGCAACCACCGTCTCGATCCGCAGATCGATGATGGCAATGTCACGGTCGAGAAGCTGATACTGGTCCTGGTAGGAGACCAGCTTGGTCATGGCCTGCGCCACGCCCTGCTCCGGAAGCTGGATGCGCAGGCCAGTGTCGTAGAGAAGGTCCCAGCGCCGGTCCGCGATGCGCGAAATCGCGATCAAGCCGTCCTTGAGGCTGGGGAAGTTTTCCATGGCCCGGATCATCACCAGGGCGTCGTCCGCCGCGCCATCGCCAATCACCAGCGGCAGGTCGCCATAGGCACCGCCGTCTTCGCCGATCTGATCGCCATCGCCATCAATGACAAAAGTGATGCCATCGACGCGCCAGCGAGCGATTGGCTTCTTCTCGACGATATGGACCGCGACATCGCCCGGATAGGTCTTGCGCACGATGACGCTTTCGACCGCTGGAAGCTCAGCCACGCGCTGCCGCGCGGCATCGACATCAAAGGAGAGCGTAGATGTATGCGGCTGGATCCCGAGGGCATCGAAGATGTCCTGCTCGGAGGTCAGCGTTTGCCCCTGCAGCGAGATCTCGCCTATGGCAAGACCAGCTTGGGCGAAATTGCCCTGCGCCACAGTGGCGAGATTGGAGGCGGTGACACCGATCGGCTCGCGAACGGCGTAAAGCCCGACGGCGCCGGCGATCAACGCCGCAACCATCAGGCCCCGGCGGACCAGTCCGCCATGCAGCACCCGGAGGCGGGTCCAGCGGTTGGCAAGACGTCTGCGCGGGGCGCGGACGGGAACAGGCAGCGCGCGGGGATCGACCATCCGCGCTCCGGCGAGAAAAGCCTCGCTTTTTACCTGTTGCAACTCGCGTCCTCCACCAACCAGGCGCACAATTCTTCATAGGAATGCCCGGCATGGGCAGCCTGTTCTGGCGCCAGGGACACCGGAGTCATACCCGGCTGGGTATTGAGCTCGAGCAGCACCAATTCGCCGTCCTCGCCTGCCGCATCGTTGTAGCGGAAATCGCACCGCGTCAGTCCGCGACAGCCGAGAGCTGCGTGAGCAGCCAGGCTAAATTGTTGCACTTTGTCGTAAATTTTCGGTTTCACCTGCGCCGGCAGCACATGCACGGCGCCACCCTGGCTGTACTTGGCCTCGTAGTTGAAAAAGGCCAGATCGGTGACGATCTCGGTGACGCCGAGCGCCACGTCGCCCATCACCGCACAAGTCAATTCGCGCCCGGGAATGAAGCGCTCGACCATCATTTCCTCGCCGGAAGTCCAGTCTTCGCGCAGCAATTCCTGCGGCGGATGGCTGGTATCGGCCTTGACGATGAAAACGCCAAAGCTCGAGCCGTCGGCAATCGGCTTGATGACATAGGGCGGCGCCATGACATGGGCGCGTGCCGCCTCGGCACGGGTGACAATCGTGTGATCGGTCACCGGAATGCCGGCCGCCTTGAAGATGATCTTGGCCTGGTGCTTGTTCATGGCCAGAGCCGACGCCAGCACGCCCGAATGCGTGTAGGGGATCTGCAAAAGCTCGAGCACGCCCTGGATATAGCCACCCTCCCCGAAAGGACCGTGCAGGGCATTGAACGCCACGTCAGGCTTGAGCGCAGTGAGCACTTCGGCGACGTCATGGCCGACATCGACCTCGGTCACCTCATACCCGCCCTTGCGCAAGGCGGCAGCGCATCCAGCGCCGGTCATCAGCGAGACGGGGCGCTCATTGTTCCACCCGCCCATGAGGACGGCGACGTGCTTGCTCATAGGGCGGCTCCAGTTTTAGCAGAAAAGACACCCCTCGTCCGTCCTTCGGGCACCTTCTCCCGCAAGGGGAGAAGGAAGGCTCGGTGGATGAGCGAACTGGGTGCCACCCTTCTCCCCTCGCGGGAGAAGGTGGCTCGCGCACAGCGCGAGACGGATGAGGGGGCCTTCACTTCGCTTCCTCGCCGATCAGCGCGCCCAGCTCCCCCGGCAGCGCCGCAGCCCACTGCGTAATGTTGCCGGCGCCAAGGCAAACGACATAGTCGCCATCTTCGACCCGCGTCGCCAGAAGCTTTGCCAGTTCCTCAGGCCCGGTCAGCACCCGGGCATCGCGGTGACCGCGGGCGCGGATACGATTGACCAGCTCTTCATGCGTGACACCCACGATCGGCTGTTCGCCAGCCGCGTAGATCGGCGCGACGATGACCGTATCGGCGTCGTTGAAGCAGGCGGCAAAGTCGTCGAAGAGGTCGTTGACGCGTGAATAGCGGTGCGGCTGCACCACGGCCACGACATCGCGCCGCGCGGACTGCCGGGCGGCGCGCAGCACCGCCGCGATTTCCACCGGGTGGTGGCCGTAATCGTCGATGACGGTGACGCCACCCACTTCGCCGGTCTTTGTGAACCGACGTTTCACCCCGGTAAAGCCCTTGAGCCCCTTGCGGATGGCTTCGGCCGGCACATGCAGCTGGTCAGCCACCGCGATCGCCGCCGTGGCATTGAGCGCATTGTGCACGCCCGGCATTGGCAGTTCGAGCCCATCGATGCGCAGCTGCGTCTGGCGAATACGGTCGCGGATCTCGACCGAGAAGTGCTGCACGCCATCGCGGTTTTCGAGATCGATCAACCGCACATCGGCCTGCGGATTGCGGCCATAGGTGATGACCCGTCGATCCTTGATCTCACCGACCAGCGCCTGCACTTCCGGATGGTCGAGACACATCACGGCAAAGCCATAGAACGGCACGTTCTCGACGAACTGGTGAAAGGCATTCTTCACGCCTTCGAAGTTGCCATAGTGGTCGAGATGTTCCGGGTCGATATTGGTGACGATGGCCACATCCGCCGGAAGCTTGACGAAAGTGCCGTCGGACTCGTCGGCTTCAACCACCATCCACTCGCCAGCCCCCAGACGCGCATTGGTGCCATAGGCGTTAATGATGCCGCCATTGATGACGGTTGGATCGAGATTGCCGGCATCAAGCAGCGTCGCGACCAGCGTCGTGGTCGTGGTCTTGCCATGCGTGCCGCCAATGGCGATCGCCGTCTTGAAGCGCATGATTTCGGCGAGCATTTCAGCGCGGCGCACGATCGGCAGGTTGCGCGCGCGCGCTTCGACCAGCTCGGGATTGTCCTTCTTGATCGCCGACGACACGACCACGACCTCGGCCTTGCCGAGATTATCGCCGCTCTGGCCGATCTCGACCGTGATGCCCATGTCGCGCAGGCGCTGCACATTTGGGTTGAGCGAGGCATCGGAGCCCTGGACGGTGTAGCCCTGGTTGTGAAGAATTTCGGCAATGCCGGACATGCCAATGCCGCCGATGCCGATAAAATGGACCGGGCCGATATTACGGGGCATCTTCATGTTGTGGGGCGTCCTTCGATAGTGGTGTTTTTGCCCGAAAGCATTTCGGCGAGGTCGGCGAGTTTTTCGACGGCGCGCGGCTGGCCCATGGCGCGGGCCGCATCGGCAGCACGCCTCAGACCTGCCGGATCATTCAGCAACTCTTGGAGGCGAGTGGCGAGCGATTGCGGTGAAAGCGAGGCCTGTTCAGCCACCCAGCCGCCGCCGCCCTGTTCGAGGTTGAGCGCGTTATACTTCTGGTCGCTGTCGAGTGAGCCCGGCAGCGGGATCAGGATGGCGGGTCGTCCGAGCACGGTCAGTTCGGCGACGGTCGAGGCCCCTGCCCGCCCGATCACCAGATGCGCATCGGCGATGCGCTCCGGCAAATCCGGGATGAAGCGCGCCAGCTCGACATTGGTGCGCGACTGCCGGTAGCTCTCGGCCACCCGGTCGATATCTTCTTCGCGCGCCTGCTGCACGATCTGCAGGCGATGCCGCAGCGCATCCGGCAAAAGCGCGATTGCCGCCGGCACGATGTCGGACAGCGCCCGCGCGCCCTGGCTGCCGCCGGTGACCACGAGGCGAATGGGACTTGCGTCGTCAAGCGCCGGGTAGGCCCGGCCCGCTACGGCCCGCACCCGATCGCGCACCGGATTGCCGGTGACAATCTTTTCGAGGTTCTGCTGATCGGCAAACCGCGTGGCGGGAAAGCTCATCGCCAAAATGTCGGCGAACCGTGCCAGCGCGCGGTTGGCGCGCCCCATCACCGCGTTCTGCTCATGCAGAATGCCGGGAATCCCGCGCAGGCTCGCTGCGATAAACGGCGGAAAGGTCGGATAGCCGCCAAAGCCGATCACCGCATCCGGCCGCACCTTGCCCAGCATGCCATGTGCCTTAGCCACGCCGCGCAGGATGGTGAAGCCGGCGCCCGCCATCTTCAGCGGATTGCCACCCGAGGGCGTCGCCGCCGGCACGATATGAATCTGCCGCGCCGGAAATTCGGCACCGTAGCTTTCGACGCGATGGTCGGTCATCAGCTCGACGGCGTGGCCGCGGCGGATCAACTCTTGGGCCAGGGCCATGGCCGGGAAGAGATGCCCCCCCGTGCCGCCTGCCATTAAAACAAAGGTTTTCATTCGGCGGGGGCTACCACGGCGCTGCGGTACGAGGGAAGGCCGGTGGTCAAACGCTCTTCCGGCTTGGTGCGGGTAAAGGCCAGCATCAGCCCCATGCCGAAGGCCACAGCCAGCATCGACGTGCCGCCATAGGACACGAACGGCAAGGTCATGCCCTTGGGCGGAATGAGGTTGAGGTTCACCGCAAGATTGATGCCCGATTGCATGGCGAACTGCACGGCAATGGTGGAGGCAGCAAGGCGCGCAAAAAGGCTCGATTGCCGCTGCGCCGAGATCATGGCGCGGATGACGATGAAGCCGATAAGGCCGACCAGCCCCATGCAGAAGATGACCCCGAACTCGCCCGCGGCCGCCGAAAACACATAGTCGGCATGGGCGTCGGGGATAAGCTTCTTGGCGATCGACTCACCCGGGCCGCGGCCGAACCAGCCGCCCTCATAGAGCGAATCCAGCGCCCGATCAATCTGGTAGGTATTGCCGCCACCATCAGGGTTGAGAAACGTATCGATGCGTCGCGCAAAGTGCGGAAAGAAGAAATAGGCGCCAAACAGCAGCCCGCCTGCCGACCCGGCGAGGCCGAAGATAATCCACCAGGAAATGCCCGACAAAAACAGCAGCACCGCCCAGGTCGCCATCACCAGCGCCGTCTGCCCAAGGTCGGGCTGCAGCAAAAGCGCCGCCACGATCAGCCCCATGATGGCAGTGGCAATCAGCCGGCCAGGAACGTTGCGATGGATCATGTATTCGGAAAAAAGCCAGGCGCCGATCACCGCAAAGGCAGGCTTGACGAATTCGGACGGCTGCACCGATTGGCCGCCAAAGCTCATCCAGCGGCGCGCACCCTTGACCTCGGTACCGAAGCGCAGCGTCGCCCACAGCAGCGCCACCATGACGATCAGCGTCCCAAGCGCCGCAAACCGCGCCTGCCGGTGATTGAGCATCGATGCGGCGAGCATCACCGGCACCGCCAGCGCACAGAACATGGCGTGGCGAATAACGAAATGCCATTCGTCGACGCCGATACGCTCGGCCACTGCCGGGCTGGCGCCAAAACTCAGCACCATGCCGGCGCAGAGCAGCAAGATCAGCCCGCCGAGCAGTTCGCGGTCGATCGACCACCACCATTCAGCCAGAGGCGTTTTTTCGGCGCGAGAAAACATCATCGGAAACGGCCCGGCAACTCGATACAAACAAGATCGAATTGTACCGGACCGATGGTTACCGATTTCCCAACCGACTTGCGTTTTGCGAATCGCACGGTGGAAAACAAAATCCCCGGGCGCTTGGCCCGGGGACGCACTGCAGTACCAGGGAGGAGATTACTGCAGGATAGCGATGTCGCTGATGGCCCCATCCACGCCTTCGATCTCGCCGACCGAAGTGGCGGCACCGGTCTCGAGGTCGACAGTATAAAGCGTCGCGCCGGCAACGAGATAAGCGGTGTTGGTCAGATCTTCGGTGGAAGAGATATCGAAAGCATAGTTGTCCGCGCCATCGATGCCGAGCTTGCCGATGGCGGCAAGCGTGCCGTCATTGGGAGCGGTCTGCTGGATCAGCGCGACGATGGTCGCGTCGATGTCGAACATCTTGGTGGCCTCGGGCTTGCCGATCGAATTGGTGTAGGCGGCGGCAACGATGGCCGGCTCTTCGCCCTCATGCATGTCGCCAGCTTCATAGGCGAGCGAACCATCGACCGTGACCATGCCGTCATCGACATTGACGCGGTGGTTGGTGCCGTCGGTCGCCATCAGGCGCAGGCGGTCGGCCATCGGGTTGAAGTCGACGATCGCGCCTTCATAGCTGGGCAGCGCTTCCGAAAGCGTCGACTTCACCGTTGCCGCGCCGGTTGCAGTGTCGATGGTCACGACTTCGCCAGCCAGCGAAACGCCGTAGAGCAGCTTGTCGGCAGGGCGAACGTCGATGCCGGCCAGGCCGTCAACGCCGGTCACATCCATCGTGCCGGACACTTCAAGGCTTTCGGTATCGAACATCACGAGCGTCGTGCCGCCGACAAGGCCAACCGCCGGCGCGGCATAGGCGGACGTAGCAAGGCCGGCAACGCCGAGAACCAGGGCAGCACGCAGCGCGAGCAAGGAAGAAGAAGTCATGTGTCGTCTCCTCTGAAGGGCGCCTCCGGGGCGCGTTTACAAAGGGGTTACCCACGGGCCGATGCGTCTGGATGCAGGGGGTACAAAATTATTTTCGTCCCGCATCCGGGCGGGGCCGTTCGCGGGTAATCGACATGAAGGACGATTGCCGCCATGTTCCACCTCATGACCGACCCCAAAACTGCCGAACAGCTGATTGCCCAAATCGCCACCGGAAATCGGTCGGCGCTTGCTGCCCTGTTCGAAGGGGAGTCAGGCCGGCTCGTCGCCATCGCCCAGCGCTTGCTGAGACGGCGCGACCTCGCTGAGGAAGTGGTACAGGAAGCCTTCATCACCGTCTGGCGGCAGGCGGCAAGCTTTGACGGCAGCAAAGGTTCGGCGCGCGGCTGGCTGACTGTAATCGTCAGAAACCGGGCCCTGAACCTTTTGCGCGACAGTGCCCGCATGGATTTCGAGGACAGCGAGAAACTGGTTGAACTTGGAGACCGTCAGGCCGACGCGCGTGCGGCCTATGAAGCGCTCTCGATCAAGGACGCCCTTCGCCACTGCCTCGGCATGCTGGACGCCTCCAAGCGTGAAGCCGTGCTGCTTTGCTATGTCACCGGCCTCAATCATGGCGAAGCCGCCGCGACCATGAATGTGCCGCTCGGCACGGTAAAATCCTGGGTCCGCCGCGGCACCGTTGCCCTTCAGGAGTGCCTGTCATGACCGAGGGCGATCGCGAACGCATCGGCGACTATGTGCTGGGTCTTCTCGAAGGCGCAGACCTCGCCGCCTTCGAACAACAGCTCGCAAGCGACCCGGAATTGCGCTCGGCCGTCGAGCGGCTGCGCGGGCATTTTGGAAAGCTCGACAACACGGTAGAGCCCCTGCCCGCCAACCCGGCGCTTTGGTCCCGCATCGCGGCCGAGCTGGACACGCCCATTGTAATCGCAGCACCTCCACGCGCCGCGAATGACAACCGCTGGCGCGGCATTGCCGGCATCGCCGCCAGCCTGCTCGTCGCTTTGAGCATCGGCTACCTTGCCGGGTCCAATTTCGGACATGCGCCCCAGCCGCTCATGGTCGCCGTGCTGTTGACCGAAGGGAGTGCCGAGCCGGCCGTTCTCGTCGAGGCCTTCGCCGATGATAGCATTCGCCTCGTCCCGCTCGAGCTGGCGCAAAAGCCGGAAGACCGCGTTTATCAGGTCTGGACCTTGCCGGATCCCGCCACCGGGCCGGTGTCCATGGGCATTTTCGAGGATCCGCAGACCATGCGCCTCGCCGGGCCTAACCTCCCCGCACCGCAAAACGGACAGCTCTACGAGATCACGCTGGAGCCCACCGGCGGATCGCCCACCGGCCGGCCCACCGGACCGATCCTGGTCAAGGGCTTTGCGAAAACGCCGCTCTAGCGGAGCTTGAGGCTAGAAAGACCGATCAGCGCCAGCACGAAGGAAATGATCCAGAAGCGGATCACCACCTGCGACTCCGTCCACCCCAAATGCTCGAAATGGTGGTGGATCGGCGCCATTCGGAACACCCGTTTGCCGGTGAGCCGGAAAGACGTCACCTGCACGATCACGGACACGGCTTCGAGCACGAAAAGCCCGCCGATGATCGCCAGCACCAGCTCATGCTTGGTGGCGACCGCAATCGTGCCCAGGGCACCGCCCAAAGCCAGAGAGCCGGTATCGCCCATGAAAATCTGCGCCGGTGGGGCATTGAACCACAAGAAGCCCAAGCCCGCGCCGATTAGGGCGCCGCAAACCACCGCGAGCTCTGCCGTGCCGGGCACCGAGTTCAGCAGCAGATAATCGGCATAATTCGTCGAGCCGACGAGATAGGCGATGAAGCCGAAACAGGCCGCCGCAACCATCACCGGCACGATCGCCAGACCATCGAGCCCATCGGTGAGGTTTACCGAATTGCCCGCGGCCACGACCACAAAGCCACCGAACAGAATGTAGAAATAGCCAAGATTGAGCGCCAGGTCCTTGACGAAGGGAAACAGCAAGGATGTGCCGTAAGCCCCTTGCGCCAGTTGCGAAATCGCAAAAGCCGCAATGCCGCCGATCAGCGCTTCGAGGAACAGCCGCTGCCTTGAGCCAAAGCCGGCATGGCTCATGCGCTTTACCTTGAGATAGTCGTCATAAAAGCCGATCGCGCCAAAGCTGACGGTGACGAACAGCACGACCCAGACATAGCCGTTGGAAAGGTTTGCCCAGAGCAGCGAGGAAATCAGCGTGCCCGAAAGGATCATCAGCCCGCCCATAGTCGGCGTGCCCTTCTTGGTCAGCAGGTGCCCTGCCGGACCATCCTCGCGGATCGGCTGGCCGCGGCCCTGCTTGACGCGCAACAGCGCGATCATGCCGGGGCCGAACAAAAAGACGAAAAACAGCGCCGTCACCACCGCGCCGGCAGTGCGGAAGGTGATGTAGCGGAAGACGTTGAAAGCCGCGAGGGATTCGCCCAGGGTGCTGAGAAAATAGAGCATGCTGTTCTTTTGTCTCTCGTGGGCTTAGCTGTCTTTGAACCGGGCGGTCACTGCGCTGACGACGCGCGCCAGCCCGACACCATTGGACCCTTTGATCATAACAGCGTCGCCATAAGCAAGGTCGGCAATGATCGTGTCGATAGCTTGTTCGACACCCTGCGACCGGCTTGCAACAAGCCCGGCTGGCAACGCCTCCGCCAGCGCCGCGACATGGCTGCCCACCAGATGCACGCTTGTGGCGCCCGAGCTCTGCACAACTCCGGCAAGGCTCGCATGCAGCCGATCGGCTTCGTCGCCAAGTTCGCGCATATCGCCCAGCACCAGCACTTTCTTGCCCGATGGCGCAATGCTGCCAAACACTTCCAATGCCGCCGTCATTGACGCCGTATTGGCATTATAACTTTCATCGATCAGCAGCAGCGGCTTGTCCGCCGGCCCCAGCAGCGTCCGCTGCCCCCTGCCCGGCTGTGCCCCAAACCCCGCCAAGGCCTTGAGCGCTACGGCCGGTTCGATACCCGCTATGCTGGCGACCGCCAGGGCCGCCGTGGCATTGGCAAGCATGTGCCGTCCGGACACACCCAGCGCGAGGGCATGGCTCTGCCCCTCATGCAGCACGGTCGCAAAACTCTGCTCGGCTGCCGTCTGCGGATCGACGATCTGCCAATCGACACCCCGCGAAAAACCGTAGGTCACGACCTTGCCGACGCCTGCCGCCTGCGCCGCGTCGAGCAGCAACTGGATCTGCGGATGATCGGCATTGAGCACCGCCGTGCCGCCCGGCTCCAGACCCTCGAATATCTCGGCCTTGGCCGCAGCAATCGCCTCGAGGCTCCCGAGCTTTTCCAGATGCGCCGGCGCGATATTGGTGATCACCGCCACATGCGGCCGCACGAGCTTGCTGAGCGGCCGGATTTCATCGGGCGCATTCATGCCCATTTCGAAGACGCCGAACTGGGCTTCTTGCGGCAGCCGCGCCAGCATCAGCGGCACGCCCCAGTGATTGTTGAAGCTCTTGATCGAGGCATGCGTCGCGCCCGCCGCCTCGAACACCACCCGCAGCGCTTCCTTGGTCGTGGTCTTGCCCACGCTCCCCGTCACCCCGACGACAAAAGCCCGGCTGCGCGCCCGTGCCGCAACGGCGAGGTCGCGAAGACCACCCAGCGCATCGGCGACAACAATCCGCCCCGGCCCCGCGCTTCGCCCCTCGCTCACCAGTGCCGCAGCCGCACCATTGCCCAGCGCCGTGTCGACGAAATCATGCCCGTCGAAGCGATCACCCTTGATGGCGACGAAGAGCGCATCGGGCCCCAATTCGCGCGAGTCGATCGAGATCGAATTGATCTCTTTCGCCACGACGCCCTCGGCGCGCCCACCCGTAGCCGCAAGAACGTCGTCGATCGTGTAGAGGGGCTTTGTCATGGCTGGGGTCCGACCGCGAAGCAATGCGATGCAATACGTCGGTCGAGCGTGCGGCGGCAACCCCCACCCGGCCTCCCCCTGCAGAAGGGGGAGGAGTATTGCCGGCGGTCTAAACTCGATCGAACTCCTCCCTCGCCTAACGAGGGAGGCCGGGTGGGGGCTACTTACCCCTTCACCGCCGCCAGCACTTCCTCATGATCGGAGAAATGCGACTTGGTCGTGCCGATGATCTGGTACGTCTCGTGGCCCTTGCCCGCGACCAGCAGCACATCGCCCTTCTTGAGCGACCGCACGGCCTCGCGAATGGCGGTCTTGCGATCGCCGATTTCCTGCGCACCCTTGGCGCCGGCCATCACCTCGGCACGGATCGTCGCCGCATCCTCAGTGCGCGGATTGTCATCCGTCACAATCACCACATCGGCCAGATCGCTGGCGATCTCGCCCATCTGTGGCCGCTTGCCCTTATCGCGGTCGCCGCCGCAACCGAACACAACCTTGAGCTCGCCGGTGACATAGGGCCGCAGCGTTTGCAACGCCATGCGCAGCGCTTCGGGCTTATGCGAATAGTCGACGAAAATCGCCGCGCCATTATGCTCGGCCACCAGCTCCAGCCGCCCGCGTGCGCCCACGAGCTCCGGCAGCGCAGCGAAGGCATCCGCCTTGTCGACACCCGCCGACATCGCCAGAGCCGCCGCGATCAGCGCGTTCGAAACCTGGAACTCGCCCGGGATCGGCAGATGGAAATTGACCTTCTCGCCGATATGCCGCACCTCGACGCGCTGGCCATAGCCCTCCGGTTTGATCGAGAGGATTTCGATATAGGCGCCCTCGCGTCCCACCGTCAGCAGCGTCGCACTGGCGCCGAGCGCCGCAAACATGAACTGCTCGTGCTCCGGATCGTCGACATTGACGATCGCCGCGCCGCCATCGACCAGAAGATCGGTGAAAAGCCGCAGCTTGGCGCTGCGATATTCGTCCATGTCCTTGTGGTAGTCGAGGTGGTCGCGGCTGAGATTGGTAAAGGCCACGGCTTCGAAATGCGTGCCGTCCAACCGCCGCTGGTCGAGGCCGTGGCTCGAAGCTTCCAGCGCGACATGGTCGATACCCTGGGCCTTGAGCGCCCGCATCGCCTGATGCAGCGTGCGCGAGTCCGGCGTCGTCAGCGCGCCCTCGATCGTGCGCTTGCTGGTCTCGATCCCGAGCGTGCCAATGCTGGCGCCGGGAACGCCCGCATGATCCCAGATCTGGCGCACGAAGGACGCCACCGAAGTCTTGCCATTGGTACCCGTCACGGCAACGAGGATTTCCGGCTGCGGCTCGAACACCCGGCTCGCGGCCCGCGCATAGGCGGCGCGCACATCTTTGACGATAATCACCGGAACGCCCGGATCGCCGGGCGGAGCGATGTCGGTCACCACCGCCAGCGCACCCCGGTCCACTGCGCTTTGCACGAACTGGTTGCCATGCACCTTATTGCCGGGCAGCGCGAAGAAGATGTCGCCCGGCTCGATCCGCCGGCTGTCCGAGTTCAGCCCGAAAACCGCGCCCAATCCCTTTTTTGGGCGGGCGCCGGAGCCTTCGAGCAGTTGAGTGACGCTGATAGACACTTGGATCAGAATCCTTCTGGATAAAGCTGACGGACGGAGGCCGGAACGATCTGCTGGTCCAGCGCTTCGCTGAAATCTGGCGCAATGCCAAGCATGGGCGCAACCCGCTGGATGACGCGGCCGGTAATGGCGCCGGCATTCCAGCCAGCCGTCGTGCCCGATTGCGGGTTCTCGGCCTTGGGCTCGTCCACCATGATGACCATGGCATATTTCGGGTTGTCGAGCGGGAAGGCGGAGGCGAAGAAGTTGGTAACCTTGCTCGACGAATAGCGGCCATCGACCACCTTTTCCGCCGTGCCGGTCTTGCCGCCAGCCCGGTAGCCAAGCGCCGCCTTGTTCATCTGCGAGCCCGAACCGCCCGCTGAAATGGCGTTGAGCCGCATCAGGTAGCGGATGGAGGCACTGGCATCTTCTGAGATGACCCGCTCATAGAGCTGCTCGGCGGTAGCGACGTCGCGCTTGTAGATGGTGGGCGCGATATAGTTGCCGCCATTGGCGAAGGCTGAATAGGCGGCGACAAGGTGCAGCGGCGACACGGAAAGACCATGGCCGAACGAAGCCGTGGCGGCGCCGACTTCCGAAAACTCTTTCGGCACCGTCGGCACACGCATTTCCGGCAGTTCGAACTGCACACGCTCATCAAACTTCATGCGGCTGAGGAAAGCGCGGAACGCGTCCTTGCCCATGGCCTGCATGACGCGGATGGTGCCGATATTGGATGAATATTTGTAGACTTCCGGCAGGCTGAGGATGCGGTGCTTGCCGTGGAAATCGTCGATGGTGAAGCGGCCGAAGCGGACGCCATAGCGGGCGTCGAACTGATCGGTAAGCTTGACCATGCCGCTGTCGAGCGCACCGGCAAGGGTCACGGTCTTGAAGGTCGAGCCCGGCTCGAAAATACCCGCCGTAACACGGTTGAATGTGTCTTTTACCAGGGCGCTGGCCGGATCGTTCGGATCGAAGTCAGGCACCGACGCCAGCGCAATGATCTCGCCGGTATGGATGTCCATCATCACGCCTGCCGCGGCGATCGCCTGGTAACGCGTCATCGCGTCCACCACCTGGTCATGCATCACGTGCTGCGCGCGCATGTCGATCGAAAGTTCCACCGGCGTCAGCGCGGCGCCGCGCGCGAGTCCAAGCTCCTGCAAGAGAGCGATGGATTCGGTGTCCATATGCCGTTCGATGCCGGCAATGCCCTGGTTGTCCACATTGGTGGAGCCCAGAATATGCGAAGCCTCGCGCATGCCGGGATAGAAGCGCTTGGACTCGGTGATGAAGTCGACGCCGGGTATGCCCAGCTGCATCACCGCGTCTTCGATCGCCGGCGTCAGCTCGCGCTGCACCCAGACAAAGCCCTTGTCGCCGGAAAGGCGGTTGCGCAACCAGTCTTCCCTAAGGTCCGGCAGCACTGTGCGCAGCTTGCGCACTGCTTCCTCGACATCGACGATGCGGCGTGGCTCGGCGTAAAGCGAGGGCACGCGGATATCGACCGCCATCTCGAGACCGTTCCGGTCCAGAATCGGCGGACGGCTTGCCTGAATGACGTCGCGGGTCTGCCCTTCGATGCTCTGGTCGGTCTCGACCATGCCCAGCATCACAAGGCGCCCGCAGATCACGCCGAAGCCGAGCACCAGCGCCAGGATCATCCAGCGAATACGCGCCTGGGTCAGGTTGACACGCTGCTTGCGGGCCCCCACGAGCGCAATGGCGGGCGAAAAATCGTCGGCAGTGATGGCCATTACTCGATGCCTTCCAGTTCGAGGATTGCATCGATCGGGTCGATGCCCTCGGCAATGGCGTTGAACAATGCATCCATTGCAGCCGTGTCGGGCCGCGCCGGGCGCATCGGAATGGCGGTAAAGGCGCCAAACTGCTCCTGCTTCACCGGTCCCACGGCAAGCTCCATCTCATGGCGCCGCACGATCGGATCGACATGGCCGGGCTGGTTGAGCACTGCCCAGTCCGCCTGCAGCAGCGACAACTCGCCTTCCTGATCGTGGATCTTGGCCGTCAGCGCCGTGCGCTCCGCCGCCGTGCCCTCGATCGAGAACTTCAGCGCATAAACCCCGGCCAGCATGGCGACCGACACAAAGATCAGAACAATATTGATGGTGCGGATCATGCTGCGCCCCTGATCTGCGGCACGCCAAGACCCTGCATATTAACGGGACGCGCCGCCTCCCCGGTTCGAACGCCGCTGCGCAGCACCGCAGAGCGCGCCCGCGGATTACGCGCCAGTTCGGCTTCTCCCGACTTGACCGCCTTCGCAACCGGCTGCCAGCGCAGCGGCTCAACCACCGCCTGCGGCAGGTGACGGGACGCGGTGGGTCCACCCTTGTCCGGATCGAAGAACCGCTTGACGATCCGGTCCTCGAGTGAATGAAAGCTCACGACGGCCAGCTTGCCACCCTCGTCCAGCAAGCGCTCGGCAGCAAAAAGGCCCTCGACCAACTGGTCGAACTCGCCATTGACCGCGATGCGCAACGCCTGGAACGAGCGCGTTGCTGGATGCGCATCGCCCGGCTTGCGGCCAATGGCCTTTTCGATGATCCGTGCCAGCTCCAGCGTGGTCGTGATCGGCGCCGTTTCGCGGGCCGCGACGATGAACTGAGCAATGCGGCGCGACTTGCGCTCCTCGCCAAAGGCATAAAGCAGGTTCGCAAGCTCTTCGGTCTCGAGGCCATTGACCAGATCAGCGGCGCTCTCGCCCGACTGGCTCATCCGCATGTCGAGCGGGCCTTCGCGCATGAAGGAAAAGCCGCGCTCCGCCTGGTCGAGCTGCATGGAGGAAACGCCGATATCGAGCACAACCGCATCGATCGGGCCCAAACCGGACGCCAGAGTGTCGAGCTCGGAAAAAGTGCCTGGGACAAAGGTGAAGCGACCGGGGAATTCCTCGGTCAGCGCCGCAACATGCGGTGCGACCGATGGATCGCGATCGATGCCGATGACATGGGCGCCCGCTTGCAGCAGGGCACGCGAATAGCCGCCTGCTCCAAAAGTGCCGTCGACGATGCGGATGCCAGCCACCGGTGACAAGGCGGCAAGCACCTCGTCCAGGAGGACGGGCACATGCGGGCCGCTCGGCATCCCCATCTCGGGCAGCGATGACTTGCCCATATCGGCAACCTACTCCACACCCGGCCCGCCGACCGGTTTTTGAACTCGATCCGGATTCTGCACGGCGACGCTTAAGAATCTGTTTCCCATGCCGCTTTCATGACCTTGCGGAGGGAAAGTGGGCGGCCCGGCTGCGTGGGATATTGCCCTCTCGCTCCATTACGCTATGAAGGCTGTGTATGCGGGGACTCTTATGCCGATCACGAGCCAGACTTTCGTGCGCTCCACTGCGCTGCTCTTGCTGGTCGGGCTCCTTGCCCTGCTCGGCATTATCGGCACCAATGTGTGGCTGGTCGAACGCTCGCAGGGCTATTTTGATGAAGTCATTCAGGGTCGTATCGCGCGACGCGCCGCAGTCGATCTGCGCGTCAGCATGCAGGATATCGAGTCGAGCCAGCGCGGTTTTCTTCTGACCCAGGACGAAAGCTACCTCGAGCCCTACGAAGCATCCCTTCCCGAAGTCGAAGAACAGCTTCAGGCGCTTGAGCAGGTCTTGGCGCCCTATCCGCAGGCCCTGCCCTACATCGCAACCCTGCGCGACGATGTGGCCATCAAGCTCAATGAGATGGCCGAGACGATCGATCTTGTTCGCCAAGGTGATGTCGAAGGCGCCCGCTCCGTCGTCCGTACCGACCAGGGGCAGCGTGCGGCTCAGGCTATCCGCACATTCATCGACCAGTTCATCACAGCCGTTGATGAACGGCTGACCGGGGGCGTCGCCAATCAACGCGATACCATCAACCTCCTTCGTTGGGTTTCGATTGCTGGGGGTCTGATCATCCTGGCCGTGGTCGCCGGCGCCTTCTGGGCGGTGATCAGCTATACGCGCGAACTGGCCCGCGCTCGCAGCACCGTTGAGGAGCTCAATACCGGCCTTGAAGAACGCGTCAAGGAACGTACCGCCGACCTCGGCAAAGCCAACGAGGAAATCCAGCGCTTCGCCTATATCGTGACGCACGATCTTCGCGCGCCACTGGTCAACATCATGGGCTTTACCAGCGAACTCGAAACAGGTGTTCAGGCGGTCAAGTCCTATATCGACGCCAAGCCCGCCGACACGACTGACCCGCTCGACATCGAAGCGCGCGAAGCCGCGCTCGAAGATCTTCCCGAGGCCGTCTCCTTCATCCGCGCTGCAACCCGCAAGATGGACGGCCTGATCAACGCCATCCTCAAGATTTCCCGCGAAGGCCGCCGTCAGCTCAAGCCCGAGCCGGTGAACCTGCAGGAACTCGCCGAAGCGAGCGCTGCCGCCGTTCACCACCAGGTCGCCGACAGCCAAGGCGAGATCGCAACCGACATCCGCGTCGGCCAGGTCTTTACCGACCGGCTCTCCATCGAGCAGGTGTTGGGCAACATGCTCGACAACGCCGTCAAATACCAGGACCCGTCCCGTCCGCTCCGCGTCACCATCAGCGCGCGCCACCTGCCCGGCAATCGCGTCGTCATCGAGGTGGCCGACAACGGCCGCGGCATCGCCGAGATGGACCATGAGCGCGTTTTCGAACTCTTCCGCCGCTCGGGCTCGCAGAACCATCCGGGCGAAGGCATCGGCCTTGCCCATGTGCGCACCATCGTGCGCAGCCTTGGTGGCGATGTCACATTGACCTCGACGCTTGGCCAAGGCACGACCTTCATCATCAATCTGCCGCGTGACCTGCGTGGCTATCTGGGGAATGCAGCATGAACAACGCCCGTCCTGTGACCATCATCATGGTCGAAGACGATGAGGGCCATGCCCGCCTCATCGAAAAGAACATTCGCCGCGCCGGTGTCGCCAACGAGATCGTATCCTTCACCAATGGCACCGATGCGCTGTCGTTCTTGCTCGGTTCCGATGGCACGGGTCTGGTCAATAAGGGACGCCAACTGCTGGTGCTGCTAGACCTCAACCTGCCCGACATGACGGGCATCGACATCCTCGAAAAGGTCAAGGGCAACGAGCACACCAAGCGCTCACCCGTCGTGGTCCTGACCACTACAGACGACCAGCGCGAGATCCAGCGCTGCTACGATCTGGGCGCCAACGTGTATATCACCAAGCCAGTCGACTATGATGGTTTTGCCAACGCTATCAAGCAGTTGGGCCTGTTCTTTTCAGTGATGCAGATCCCCGAAGCCGAATAAACGTGATGCCCAACCGCACGCCCCATGTCCTTTACATCGACGACGACCCGGGTCTCACCCGCCTGGTCGAAAAGGCCATGTCACGGCGCGGCTACGAGTTCGCCCATGCCGAAACCGGCGAAGCTGGTCTTGAGATGATCCGCTCCACCACCTTCGACGTGGTGGCGCTCGATCATTATCTCCCTACCGGAACCGGCCTTGACGTTCTTAAGGGCATGGAAACATTGGAAGATCGGCCGGCGGTGGTTTACGTCACCGGCTCGGCGGAGATGGCCATCGCCGTCGCGGCGCTGAAATCGGGCGCCACCGACTTCGTGCCCAAGTCCGGCGCCGAAGAGTTCATGGAGCTCCTCGTCGCTTCCATCGACCACGCCATCGACCACGTTCGCCTCAACCGCGCCAAAGCCAAGGCCGAACGCGAAGTGCGAGAAGCGCGCGAGCACGCCGAACTGCTGCTCGGCGAAGTAAATCATCGCGTTGCCAACAGCTTGGCCATGGTGGCGGCCTTGGTGGGCCTTCAGAGCAACGCAGTCGAAGACCCCGAAGCCAAGCGCGCGCTCTCCGAGACTCAGGTCCGCATCCAGGCCATCGCCGGCGTCCATCGCCACCTTTACACTTCCGAAGACGTGCGCTCCGTCCACACCGGCGAATACCTCAACGGCTTGATCGGCGAGCTGGAAAATACCCTCCAGGCCGAAGGCCAGACCGCCCGCCTGCGTGTCGATGTGCAGGGTTTTCCCTTGCCGACCGAAAAGGTCGCCTCACTGGGCGTGATCGTCACCGAACTCGTCACCAATGCCCTGAAATACGCCTATACCGGACGCGAGCCCGGCGAGGTCCGCGTCCGCATGTTCCGCGATGGCACGCAGGTGCAGTTGATCGTCGAGGACGACGGCATTGGTTTTTCCGGCACCGACAAGCCCCAGGGAACCGGCCTTGGCAGCCGCATCGTCAAAGCCATGGCCATCAGCCTCGGCGCCCAGGTCGGCTACGGCGAAGGCCCTGGCACACAGGTCCTGGTCAGTTTCGAGGCTTAGGGCCCGGTCCGGCTCGCCTTGTTCTCGCGCCGCACAACGGTTTTTTGCAAACCGCCATTGCCTTCAATCTCGTGCTCTTCCGGCGAAACGGGCACCGGCACATCCCCATAAGGGTCGCGGTTCTTCTCCGCCTCAAGCTGCTCCATCGTCAGCTCGCCCGCTTCTTCCGGTGTGCCGGCGATCAGGGCGGCGGCACGCCTCGCAGACAGCTTGAACTCGTCGGCGAGAAACGCGACCTCCTGCTTCTTGTCGATCATCGTGGCCTCCACAAGTTAGGTGTGAAGGCCCAAGGGTTTTCGAGCGCCGATGGTTGCACGCCTAGGCGCCTGACCGGGCTGCCTTGCGTTCCCGTCGAAACTCGGCAGGATCGAAGGCACGATCACCACGAGCATCGCGGATGCGCGTAGGAAGACCCATGCGGCCCAACAGCTCGATAAACGGCACGGGCGGCAGCTCTTCGACATTGACCATGTGGTGGCAGTCCCACTCCCCGCGCGCAATCAAAATGGCTGCCGCAACAGCCGGAACCCCCGCCGTGTAGGAAATCGCCTGGCTTGACGTTTCGGCGAAAGCCTCTTCGTGGTCGCTGATATTGTAGACGAGGAGCTCTCTTTCGACGCCGTTATGCGTGCCGCGGATCAGATCGCCGATAAAGGTCTTGCCCGTGTAATCGGGTGCCAATGACACAGGATCGGGCAGCACGGCCTTGACGAGCTTGAGCGGCACGACCTCGTCCCCCTCGGCGGTGGTTACGGGCTTTTCGGACAGCAGCCCAAGTTTGTTGAGCACAGTGAAAACGTTGATGTAGTGCTCGCTAAAGCCCATCCAGAAACGAATATCGGGCACGTCCAGATTGGCCGAAAGCGAGTGCAGCTCGTCGTGACCGGTAAGGTAGGTAGTGTGTGTACCGACCACCGGCAGATCGTCGGTGCGCTTGACCTCGAACATTGTGTTGCCGGTCCACTGCCGTCCCTGCCAACTCCATACTGTCCCGGTGAACTCCCGGAAGTTGATCTCCGGATCGAAGTTGGTGGCGAAATAGCGGCCATGGCTGCCGGCGTTCACATCGATGATGTCGATGCTGTCGATCCGATCGAAATAGCTTCCCGCCGCGAGCGCTGCGTAAGCATTGACGACACCGGGATCGAAGCCGGCGCCGAGCACCGCCGTCACGCCCTTGCGCTCGCATTCCTCCCGATGCTTCCACTCGTAGTTGCCATACCAGGGCGGGGTCTCGCACACTTTGGCGGGGTCCTCATGGATGGCCGTGTCGATATAGGCTGCCCCGGTGTCGAGACAGGCACGAAGGACACCCATGTTGAGGAAGGCCGAGCCGGCATTGATGACGATCTGGCTTCGAGTGCGCCGGATCAGCGCCTTGGTCGCTTCGATATCCGTTGCGTCGAGCTCATGAGCGACCAGGATACCCGGTCGTTTGAGCACCTTCTTGTCCAGCATGCCGGCAATGATGGACTGGCATTTCGAGACAGTGCGCGAGGCGATATTGATGTCGCCCAGCACGTCGTTGTGCATTGCTGCCTTAAAGGCCGCAACCTGCGCGACACCTCCGGCGCCGATAATGAGAACATTCTTTTTCAATTGGCACGAAACACCTTTTTCGAGGGGGAAGGGCCAGCCTAGCCGAGGCTGGCGACATAATCGGCATAATCGAACTGACGCATGAGTTCGACTTGACCATTTCTTCGGCGAATGGCGATCGAGGGCATCGCCACGCCGTTGAACCAGTTCTTCTTGACCATGGTATAGCCACCGGCGTTCAGCAGCGACACCCGCGAGCCAACGTCCAGCCGCTCCGGGAAATCGAACTCGCCGAACACATCGCCTGCAAGGCAAGACTTGCCGGCGACGACATAGCGGTGCGGTCCGGCATTAGGCGCAACTGTCGCCGTTTCGCGATAAACCAGCAGGTCCAGCATGTGCGCCTCGACGGCGCTGTCGACGATGGCGATCGACTTTTCATTCTCCACCACGTCGAGCACGGTGACTTCCAGCGTCGTCGTATCGGTCACCACCGCATCGCCGGGCTCGAGATAGACCTGCAGCTGGTAGCGCTCCGCAAAGCTCTTGAGCCGGGCCGCCAGCAGGTCGATGGGATAGCCATCGCCGGTGAAGTGCAAGCCACCACCGAAGCTGATCCAGTTGAGCCGCTCAAGATACGATCCCAGCTTGGCCTCGAACTGGTCGAGCAATGCCGAGAACGCAGGAAAGCTGTCGTTCTCGCAGTTGCAGTGGATCATGAAGCCGCTGACACGATCCATGGCGCTGTCGATGCGCTTCAGATCCCATTCGCCCAGCCGGCTGAATGGCCGCGCCGGATCGGCCAGGTCGAAATGGGAGTGGCTGATGCCCGGATTGACCCGCATGCCGATCGGCAAATGCGCGGCCTTGGCGTGGAAGCGCTCCAGTTGGCGAAGCGAATTGAAGATGATCTTGTCGGCATAGGAGATCGCCTCGTCGATCTCACCGTCCGACCACGCGACCGAATAGGCGTGCGTTTCGCCGCCGAACTTCTCCCTGCCCAGGCGCACTTCGTTGAGTGAGGATGACGTCGAGCCGTCCATATGCGGCGCGATCTGCTCGAACGTCGACCAAGTGGCGAAAGCCTTGAGTGCCATGACGCATTTGGCGCCCGAAAGGGCACGCAGCCGATCGACCTTCTGAAGGTTCGCATCGAGCTTGGCTTCATCGATGAGGTAGAAAGGTGTGGCCAAGGGCATCGCGCCAACTCCAGACAAGCGTGTGCCCGCCAGGTCGGCGGAAGAAGAGCCATCGTGTAGCGACGATGGACCGGAGGGTCAACGCCAGTTGACCTATAAGCCGGGTTCTGTAGGGCCGCGTTGCCGCGACGTGGTGACCATTCATCTGAGGCGCCTGTTGCCAGGGCGCTCGTGCAACCAACCCGGATGATCTGGCCTCGAAACAGGCTGGGCCGAAACCCGCGTCATCCCTATTTGGTCTTGCTCCCGGTGGGGTTTACCGTGCGGCCGCTGTTGCCAGAAGCCCGGTGCGCTCTTACCGCACCCTTTCATCCTTACCGGCCCTGAGGCAGGCGGTTTGCTTTCTGTGGCACTTTCCCTAGGGTCGCCCCCGGCGGCTGTTAGCCGCCACCGTGTTTCGATGGAGCCCGGACTTTCCTCCAGCGGACAGTTACCCATCCGCCAGCGGCCACCCGGTCAACTGGCGCGCGGATATGTGCGGGACGAGCCTCGCGCCGTCAAGCGTTTACCGGGCTCGTCAACAGCGGCTGTGCCTTAGGCTTGGTCAAAGCCTGATAGGCCAGGTTGATTGCGGCCATCCGAGCCGTCGCAACGTCGATCAGGTCTTCTGGCACGCCCTTGGCGATCAGCCGGTCGGGATGATGCTCCGCCACCAGACGGCGGTAGACCCGCCGGACTTCCTCCGGCGGCGCATCGTGGTTGAGGCCGAGCACGGTATAGGGGTCGACCCCCTGCTCCAGCATCACATGCTGGGACGCGACCTGCTCGAACCGCGCCTCGTCGAAACCAAAGATACGGCTCACATCGCGCAGGTAATCAAGCTCTGCCTCGTGCACCAACCCGTCGGCCGTAGCGATAAAGAAGAGCCCGTCCAGCACATGCTCGAGCGTATCCGGCGTTGAGGCAAAAAACCGGGCGACCTTGCGGGCATAGGCGTCGTAGCCTGCAACATCCTGCTTGGCGAGGTTGAACAGGCGCTCTACCTGCGGCTCGTTGCCCTTGGCGACCTCAACCGTAGCGTTGAAGGCACGGACTTCCGAAGCCGTAACCGCTCCATCGGCGACTGCCATCTTGGCAGAGAGCGCGATCAGCGCCAGGGTGAACGCCGCCTCCCGGCCACCAGGCAGCCAGGTATCCGGATCAAGAATATTCGCGACCCGGCCCGACAGGCCGGTGCGAGCGCTGAACGAGCCCAAAAACCGGGTGAACTTCTGCCACCGATCGCGGTTCTCTTCGGCTTTTCGCACGCAGCACAGCATCTTCGTCCTCGTCTCAAGCAAGATGCGCCGCCCCCGGCGACGCAAAGCGCGGCGACACTATCGGCTCAGAATGTGGCGGTCTATGGCGCAGCCGGCATCCAGCTTGGCGCTAGTCGGCGAACGGGTAGTAGAACCCTTCGCCATAAGCGCGCGGCAATGGCTGCACGATAGTGCGGCCAGGCGCTTCATCGAGGAAGAAACCGTTGCTGTCATATTCCGGCTCAACGGCAGGCGCCGCTTGCGACCGGTTGCCGCGGCTGGCGAGGAACTCCGACAACGGACCGGATTCCCAGTCGTCGAGGTCATCGGCAGTCAACACCGGCGGCGCCTCGTCGACGATAAGCGGGGGCTGCTGTTGCGGAACGATCAACGGGCGAACCGTGCTCTGCGCCACGGAGGGCGGGCGTTGCGATACGGGGGTGGGGAAGGCAACCGGCTTGGGCGGCACTGCGGCAACGGCGGTCGCCGGAGCGGCTGTCACCGGCTTGGGCGTCGTGACAGCCGGCGTTGGTGCCGCGGGGACAGCAGGAACCGCAGCCACGGCAGGTGCGGGGGTGGGCTTCGGAGCGGCCGGAGCAGCCGGCGTGCTGGGACGCGTCGGCGCGGCGGCAGCAGCGTTGCCCGCGCCACTAATGTAGCTAGGCAATTCACGTCCGTTCTCGATGAATTTGTCTACCGCAGTCCCATTGGTGGGGCGAGAAGCGGATGTGATGACGGGATCGGCAGCGGGCGCATTAGCCACCTCGACCTCGGCGAGTTCGTTCTGCGGCGCCTGAATGGCAGCGGGGCGCTGAACCGCCGGCGTCGGCAAGGCAACAGCCTGCTCGACCGGCTCGGCCTGAACCACGGCAACCTGCGGCGCCTCGACACTTGGCCCCAGCTGGCGCATGGCAAAATCTGCGGCGGGGATGGCCACGACCAGCACGGCGCCGGCCCAGGCCAGTCCATTGGTTATGCGGCGATCAATCTGCATGGATCCACTGTTCCGGTTATGCCCCGTTCGGCGCGCGGACATCGCGCCTCTTCGTGGCCAGAATATGAAAGAACACCCTATCACATTCGAGCCGCTGGCCTGAACAGGGGATGAACGAAAACGTGTCTACGGCCTCCGCCCCAGCAAACGCGCCAAAGCAAGAACAAGGTTCGAGCGGTTGAGCGTATAAAAGTGGAACTCCGTTACACCTTCATCGAGGAGCTCGGTCACCTGCTCTGCCGCCACTGCAGCGGCAACCAAAGCGCGCGTTTCCGGGTCGTCGTCTAGCCCTTCAAAGCGCTCGGCCAGCCATTCCGGAATGGACGCACCGCAGCGCGCAGCAAAGCCCGAGATCTGCTTGAACGAATGGATCGGCTGTATCCCAGGCACGATCGGCGCCGTAATGCCGGCTTTCCGGGCCCGCTCGAGGTAGCGCAGATAGTCTCCGTTGCTGAAGAACATCTGCGTGATGGCGCGATCGGCGCCGGCATCAAGCTTTCGCTTGAGATTGTCGATGTCGCTGTCCCAATCGGGGCTCTGCGGATGCTTTTCGGGATAGGCCGCGACGGAAATGTCGAAGTCGCCAATCTTGCGAATGCCGGCTACGAGGTCCGCCGCGTTCTTGTAGCCATCAGGATGCGGTGTGAACGGGTGGCCGACCCCTTCCGGCGGATCGCCGCGCAAGGCGACAATGCGGTTGACGCCCGCCTCACGGTATCCCCGCACAACCTCATCCACCTCGTTGCGGCTTGCGCCGACACAGGTGAGATGCGCCGCCGCCGGCACGCCGCTGTCGGCCGTGATGCCCTTGACCATGCGCAAGGTGCGCTCGCGCGTCGAGCCGCCCGCCCCATAGGTCACCGACACAAATCGGGGACCAAGAGGCGCCAGCTTGCCGATACTGTCCCAGAAGCGCTCTTCCATCGCATCGGTCTTGGGCGGAAAGAACTCGAACGAGAGCTGCAGTTCCGGGCGCTGGTCAGCGGTTTGGCGGCTGGCGCGGAAGTTGTCGTCAAGCATGGTCATTCCGTCCTGTTGCGGTCGCCCAGGTGCCAGAGGCACACGGTCAAACCACGGTCATTTGTGTCGCTGGGGAATTCGCGCATGGCCAACACATCAAGGCCCGCAAGGGATGCCCAGCCGCTCATCTGCTCGCGCGAGAGGCCAAGACGGCGATGCGCGTGTTCGCTCCGCAGGAATTCGAGGTCATGCGGCGCAAAATCGACGATCAGGATCTCGCCACCGGGCTTTAGCAGCCGGCGCGCCTGCGCCAGCATGCGGCCGGGATCGTCGAAATAGTGCAGGACCTGGTGAATGACGATGACATCCGCCGGTCCGGTCGCGGGGTCTAGCGCGCCGATATCGCCGAGCCGCACCTGCGCATGGGCTAGGCCCGATCCAGCCAGGCGGGACCGGGCGACCGCCAGCATTTCGCGGCTCGAATCGATGCCGATGCCGTGCTTGTAAGCGGGCGCCAGGACTTCGAGCATGCGTCCGGTTCCGGTGCCAAGATCGATCAGCAGGTCAACGCTGCGCCCGCCAAGTTCCGCAAGCACCGCTGCCTCGACCGCCGCTTCAGGCACGTGCAGGGTCTTGAGCAGATCCCAGCTCTCCGCGACCTTGGCGAAGTAATCGGCTGCAATGGCTTGTTGCGCCTCGCGCGCCTCCACCTGCCGCGCCCGGTCACGGCGGCGTTCGGCATCGGCTGGATCGACCCGCGCCGTGAGCCAGCGCGCCAGCTCTGCCCCCTGCCCGCTCGGCGCCAGCCGATAATAGGCCCAGGCGCCTTCCGCGTGGCGCTCGACGAGACCCGCATCGGCCAGGAGCTTGAGGTGGCGAGAGACGCGAGGCTGGCTTTGGTCGAGAATTTCGGTGAGGTCTTTCACCGAGTGATCGCCATCGGCAAGCAGGGCAAGAAGACGCAGCCGGGTGCTTTCACCCGCCGCCTTCAACACCCCAACCAAACTGCCTAAACCGTTCATCACCACCCTCGGATATAAAGATGTCTTTATATCCCGCTTCGGAGGTGGTCCAGCGGTTTTTGCCTCTGCGCTAGACGCGCGGGCGAATAGGCGCCGTCACGATAGCGCGGACGCCTGGATTATTGTCCTCGTAGCTCAGGCTGCCATCAAGCCCTTGCACCAGCGTGTTGAGCATCTTCGCGCCGAAGCCCGTGCCGGTCACGGTGCCGTTCATGCCCTGCCCGCGATCCTGCACCACAAGGCGCAGGTTGTCGCGATATTGCTCCAGCCGGATCAACGCCGGACCGACGGCTCCGTCATAAGCATATTTGGCGAGATTGGTCAGAAGCTCGTTGACGATCAGTCCCACCGTCACAGCGCGATCGGTGCTGATCAGCATCGGCGCGAGATCGAGCGTCACTTTTTCTTCCCAGCCGACATCGATGGTGGCGACCAGTTCACCCACCAGTTCGTCGAGGTATCGCGACAGGTCGATGATCTCGACACTGTCATCCTGATAAAGCCGCCGGTGCGCCAGCGACACGGCGAGGAGCCGGTTCTGCGCTTGGTCGAGCTGCTCACGTGTCTCGGGGCTCGCCGCCCGGCCTTGCATCTTGAGGAAGGCCCCGACCAGAGCGAGGCTGTTCTGCACGCGATGATTGACCTCGCGCATCAGGAAGTCCTTCTGCTGCAGCAGGTTTTCGTTCTCGGCCAAAGTCGTTGTCAGCTCGCGATTGAGCTGGCGAATGCGGGAATTGTTACGCGCTTCCAGCATCAGCCTAACGATGCGCGACGCGGACTCGACTTCGGCATGGGTCCAATCCCTGGAGCGGCCACTGACGCTCTCCGACCATTCCTCGAACGAGGCACGCGGTGTCAGCACGGCACCCGGCGCATGGTCGACGTCCTTGTGCGGATTGCCCGCCCACTTGACCGTTTGAAGCTTCTCGGCCCGGAACCACATCAAAATGGTGGGCACTTCGGTCGACATGGTTACGGCGAGAAGTCCGGCAGCCGTATCGGCGTAGACTTCAGCACCCTGCAATTGAGAGGAAAGCTGGTTGGTGGCAAAGGGACGAAGGAGCGCCTGGACGCGAACGAAGTCGGCGATGGCCCGAACATCGATCCCATCCGGGCAACGCCCCGACGTGAAGAGTTCGCCACCCTGTACCGCAGCAAAGCCATCGGCTTGCAACAGCCGCGCCAGTTCGAGGCCGGAATGTTGAAAAAAGACGTCCAGTCCTTCATCGGCGCCGAGCCGGGTGAGCACCGCATCTTCATGCGACCGCAGGCGCACGCGCTCGCGATAGAGCTCGTTTTCTTCCCGCACCTTGACCAGACGGGCAAGGCTGGTGGCCATGGTTTGGCAGGCCAGCCTTGTGTTGAGCGACAGTGGTCGCGGCGCATGGTGGTGGCAGGCAATCAACCCCCAGAGCACTCCATCCTTGACGATCGACATCGAGGCGGAAGCCGCGACGCCCATGTTCTTGAGATACTGGATATGCACCGGCGAGACGCTCCGCAGCGTCGAATCGCTGAGATCGATGCTCTTGAGGTCACTGCTGGCGCTGATGATCGGTGCCGGCTCGTAGTAAACGTCGGCAATCACCCGAACCCTGTTGCGCACATAAAGCGCGCGCGCCTGCCGCGGAATGTCGGAGGCGGGAAAGTGATGATGCATGAAACTGGGTGATTGGTCAGAAATCGCTTCCCCGAGCACCACACCCGCATCATCATCGACAAATTGGTAAACCATGACGCGGCTATAGCCGGTCAGACGCTGAAAGATCTGCGCCGCCTCGTCCGACAATTCACCCAGGCTCGTCGAGTTCTCAAGCCGCATTTCAAGCGAATCCAGCTGTGCCAGGAACCCGGCATCAAGCGCCGTCTCGTCTGTTTTCTCGCTGAGCTCAACAACAAGGTGCTCGCCGCTGACATATGCAACCGCATCATGCACCTGGCCCCCGAACGGCACATCGCCGAGGACGTGAACGCCGCTGCGCGGCACCAGCGGCATGATTGCTGTGCTCGAAAGGCCGATAACGTTATCCAGCTGTTGTCCCAGCAGGGCATCGGACACCTTTGCGGCGCCTGCATAACCCACGATCTCGCCGGACCCCGGATTGGCGATCAGCATGACGCCATAGGGCTGGATCGAGCCGGGAATATGGATCGGCTCCAGGTCGCAATTTGTGAGGTTGATCCCCTCAAGCGTGCTCATGAGCCGCCTCCGCATAGATAGCGAGCGCTGCTTCAAACACGCGCTGCGCTGCGGCAAGCGCCGCGTCATTGTCAAAACGCGGGTCATCGAGAACCGCAAGAAACCTCTTCCAGCGGCCGTTATCGGCGGTCTGGTGCGCCAGGTGCCGCGCACCGTAGCGGGCATTAAACCCGATCGCTTCCGCTCGCCGCTGCAACAGGCGTGCGCCCAGCGCCGAACCCTCGAGAACGTAGAGCGCGCCGAGCTTTTCAGATGCCGTAGCGAACTGCAACGCCGCAGAACCCGAAGGCGGGGCAGCCAGTCCGAGGTCCTCCAAATCGCTGCACAGATCGCCGATTAGCGGTAGCGGCGCCCAAAAGCTGCTGCCGGATGCGGCCGGCTCGGCCACAAGACGAAAGCGAAAGCTGCTCAGCAGGAAGACCTTGTACTGCTCGGCCGTCTTGAACGCGCCAACCAGAGCGTCCAACTCCTGGTGTGTGGGGGCGGTGTGGTGGCGGAGCGCGGCCCTGAGGCCAGATTGATCCGAGCTCCCGCTTTCCTGCATTCCCGCACATTTCCTTTAGGTGATTTGTGAGGTTTAGCAGAAACCGTCATTTATCCTAATAACGATTTTCGTATCAGCCCTTAGCCAGGCTCAAGCCGACTGCCGCTCTTCGGACGGAGCGCGCTTGCGGAAGGAGTGCGCGCGCCATAGCTCGAAGATGTTCTTGGCGTCTTCCGCATCCAGAGCTTCGAAACGGGAGGTGACCATCCGCTTGTCGGCATCGCTGGGCAGGTCCCGCCACGGCAGGGTCGCCACGATGGCCTCAAACAGTTCCGGCGTGAGCCCGGCAGCGCGCAGGGCGACGGTAACCGCCACGTAATCCTGGCCTGCCAGCCATTTCACCACGAGTTCCGGCGCAACGCTCAGCATCACCGAAAGAGCGGCGGCCGCGTGGTGCCCGTAGCCGAAGCGGGCGAACCTGGCCAGCGCCCGGTCGTCCAGCTGCTTTCGGTCGGCCAGGCCACGCACCTGATTGTAGGCAACCTTCCATTCCTGAGCGTTGAAGCCGGCACGATTGCGGATGCGATTGTAAACAACGGTGTTGACCTTGCCCGCCGCAACCGGATCGAACGGCCGCTCCACCTCTCCCAGGGACTGCAATATCTTGCCTGCCGCCTGGTCGATTTCGCCTCGAAGCGACTTCCAGTCGATATCGTGGCGCCCGCGAAGGTCTGCCGCGATCTCGGCATCGCGTGTTGCGCGCTCGACCAGCTTCTCGAGCGTGGCGCGGTCGAGTTCAGCCCGCCCATTGCGCACTAGGCGCACCACGGAAGCAGTTTCGCCGTGTTCGACAATCGCTTGGCCGACTCGATCGTGCAGCTCGGCGCGGCCGGCAATCGCAACGCGATGCTCTTCCGATTGCCGCGAAACGATGTCGATCAGGTCGTCGTCGCTGAGCACGCTCGAAAATTCGAGCAGCGGCCGGGCAACCTCGATGTCGTCATTGGCAAGTTTGACCACCACTGTGCCGGGCGCACGGTCCAGCGGCGCAAGGAGCTTGGCGACATGTACCCGTGCCTCGACCTCGACCAGTTCGGCCAGCCGGCACAGCACTTCGTCATATTGGGCAACCTGCTCGTCGTCGCAGCGGTCCGAAACATAGGAGAAAAGCTGCGCCATGTTGCGGAACAGCTGCTCGCGCTCGCCGTGACTGTCCTCGCCATTGAGAACCCGGAACTGAGCAAACGCCCGGTGGCCTTCGTCGATTTCGCTCATTCTCATGTCTCCCGGCTTCTGCCGATCCGTTTCCAGGAGAGTGCGGTGAGACCTGCTTGTGCGTGCTGAAACCGAAGGAGCGAATTTTATTAAAGTTATAGAGGTGGCGTGGAGACCGGTGGGCCTCCACGCCTTTGTCACTCAGACCCGCAGATCGAAACGGTCCGCGTTCATCACCTTCGTCCAGGCCGCAACGAAGTCGCGGGCGAACTTGGGCGCCGAATCCGACTGCGCATAGACCTCGGCATAGGCACGAAGCTGCGAATGCGAGCCGAAGATCAGGTCGACGCGCGTACCCGTCCACTTCCGTTCGCCGGTCATGCGCGAGTGCGACTGGTAGAGGTTGTCTTCGCCAGCAACAGGCTCCCACACCGTGTCCATGGACAGGAGATTGAGGAAGAAGTCGTTGCTCAGCGTCTCAGGCCTATCGGTCAGGATGCCGTGTTCGTTGACACCGATATTGAGCACACGCAGACCACCCAGCAGCACCGTCATTTCTGGTGCCGTGAGATTGAGGAGATGCGCCCGGTCAACCAGTGCCTCCTCCGGTTCCATGAAGCGGCGGTTCGACAGGTAGTTGCGGAAGCCATCGGTACGCGGTTCGAGCGCAGCGAAGGACGACGGATCGGTCTGCTCCGCCGAGGCATCCATGCGGCCAGGCGTAAACGGCACCACCACGTCATGGCCCCCTGCCCGTGCTGCCAGTTCAACCCCAACGCCACCGGCCAGAACGATAAGATCGGCCAGCGACACGATCTTTCCTTCGGCCTGGAAATCGGCCTTAATCGCTTCGAGCTTGGCGAGAACGCGAGCCAGCTGCGCGGGCTTGTTGACTTCCCAGTCCTTCTGCGGTGCCAGGCGGATGCGAGCGCCGTTAGCCCCGCCGCGCTTGTCCGAGCCGCGGAAGGTCGAGGCCGAAGCCCAGGCCGTGCCCACGAGCTCATCCACCGAAAGGCCGGCATCGGCGATGCGGGTCTTGAGGATGGCGATGTCGCCTTCGTTGATCAGCGCGTGATCGACAGGCGGGATCACATCCTGCCAGATCAGGTCTTCCGCCGGCACTTCGGCGCCGAGATAAAGAACCTTTGGCCCCATGTCGCGGTGGGTGAGCTTGAACCAGGCGCGTGCGAAGGCGTCGGCAAACTGCTCCGGATGTTCGAGGAAGCGGCGCGAGATCTTTTCGTATTCGGGATCGAAACGCAGCGACAGGTCGGTCGTCAGCATGGTCGGCCGATGCTTGCGCGACGGATCGAAGGCGTCCGGAATGACGTGGTCGTCGGTCTTGGCCACCCACTGCTTGGCGCCTGCCGGGCTGGTGGTCAGCTCCCATTCGTAACCGAAAAGGTTCTCGAAGAAGTAGTTGCTCCACTGCACCGGGGTCTGCGACCAGGTGACTTCGAGGCCTGACGTGATGGCGTCCTTGCCGATACCAGTGCCATGCTTGCTCTTCCAGCCAAGGCCCTGGTCCTCGAGGTCCGCGCCTTCCGGTTCCGCCGCGATCAGCGACGGGTCGCCGGCACCGTGAGTCTTGCCGAAAGTGTGGCCGCCGGCGATCAGCGCCACGGTTTCTTCGTCATTCATGGCCATGCGCGCAAAGGTCATGCGGATGTCGTAGGCGGCCCGAACCGGGTCAGGATTGCCGTTTGGCCCTTCCGGATTGACATAGATGAGGCCCATCTGCACGGCGCCGAGCGGCTCGCTCAGCTGGCGTTCGCCCGAATAGCGCTCGTCGCCCAGCCACGTCCCTTCCGGACCCCAGAACAGCTCCTCGGGTTCCCAGACGTCACGACGGCCACCGGCAAAGCCAAACGTCTTGAAGCCCATCGACTCGAGCGCGACATTGCCGGTGAGGATCATGAGATCGGCCCAGGAGATTGCCTGACCATACTTCTGCTTGATCGGCCAGATCAGGCGGCGCGCCTTGTCGAGCGCAGCATTGTCCGGCCAGGAATTGAGCGGCGCAAAACGCTGCTGCCCCATGCCGGCGCCGCCACGGCCATCGGTGATGCGATAGGTGCCGGCGCTGTGCCAGGCCATGCGGATGAAGAGGCCACCATAGTGACCGAAGTCGGCCGGCCACCAATCCTGGGAATCCGTCATCAGCGCGCGCAGGTCTGCCTTGACTGCCTCAAGATCCAGCGTCTTGAACGCCTCCCGATAGCTGAAATCCGGACCGAGCGGATCGGACTTGGCCGAATTGTTGTGCAGCATCGAGACGTCCAGCGCCTTGGGCCACCAGTCGCGATTGCGGTGATGACCACCGCGCTTGCTTTCGCCCTTGCCATGCTGGCCGTGATCGACCGGGCACTCGCCAGCGGAGGCTGATTGGACGTGGGGATTGGGATCGGTCATGGTGGCTCCTTGCTGCTTTGGGCGGGTTATAGGGCCATAGCAATCATTCGGCCAATCGATTATTCTTGGTTTTCCCATAGGACAAACTTATCGTGCCCATCTCCCTTCGCCAGATGCGCTGCGCCGTTGCCGTGGCACAAACCGGCCATTTCGGCCGCGCCGCAGAACGCTGCGCCATGTCGCAACCTGCCCTCTCCCAGCAAATCCAAACGCTCGAAGCGCTGTGCGGCACGCCGCTCTTCGACCGTCTCAAAGCTGGCGTGCGCCCCACCCCCTTTGGCCGGGAGTTTCTCGCGCTCGCGCATTCAACGCTTGAGCGCGCCGACGCCGTCGAAGCCCTAGCCACCGGCCGCCGGGAAGCACCTAATCGACCCTTGCGCTTTGGTCTGATCCCCACCGTCGCGCCCTACCTGCTGCCCGAAATCTTTCCAGCGCTGACTGCCAAGCTCCCCGACCTGCGCTTCGCCGTCAGCGAAAGCCGCACGGAGACACTGCTGGCCGGGCTTGATGACGGCACCATCGACCTTGCCCTCATCGCTACGCTCCCGCCGCAGCAAGGACCAAAGCTCGAAACAGCCGAACTTTTCGAGGATCGTTTCGTTCTCGCCGTGCCCAAGGGCGAAGATGCAATGCCGCTGGCCGCACTGCCGCCCGATCGCATCTTGCTCCTGGACGAAGGTCATTGCTTCCGCGATCAGGCCATCGCCGCCTGCCGGCTGGACGGTGAGCACCAGACCTTTGCCGCGACTTCTCTCTCGACCATCGTCGAGTTCGTCGCCAACGGCCAGGGTGTCACGCTCCTGCCTGAGATCGCGCTTCGCAAGGAAGCCAGCGACCCCCGCATCGCCGTGCATCACCTCGGCGACCCCGGCCCCGGCCGCAAGCTGATGCTGGTCTGGCGGCAAGCCACGCCTTTCGCCGCGACCTTTCAAAAGATCGCCGAAGTGATCCGCGCGACTAGACCCGCAAGCGCCGGTGCTGCCTGAAGCTGTTGAAGGAAAACAATATCAACGCCAACCAGATCAGCGCAAAGCTGAACAAGCGCACTGGCGTCAGCTCCTCACCAAACAAGGTGATGGCGAGGAGAAACTGGATCGACGGCGAAATGTATTGAAACATGCCGATCGTGGTCAACCGCAGCCGCCGCACCGCAAAGCCGAACAGCAAGAGCGGCACCGCGGTTGCCGGTCCGGTCAGAATCAGCAGCAGCAACAAGGTCGGGTCGGCATGAACCCCGACGCCATTGGTCGCGACGTCATGGGCGACATAGGCCAGCGCGAAAGGCGCTGCGAGCAGGGTTTCGACAAAGAGCCCGGTGACCGGCCCGGTCTGCGCCGTCTTGCGAATAAGCCCGTAGGATCCGAAGGTTAGCGCAAGCCCTAGCGCCACGAAGGGGATGTTGCCCACGCCGACGGCCTGGATCAGGATGGCGACGCAGGCGATGGCGATAGCGATGCTCTGCAGCCGGTTTTGCCGCTCACCCAACACCACCATGCCGATGGCGACATTGACTAACGGGTTGATGAAATACCCAAAACTGGCCTCGAGCACCTGCCCCGTGGCGATCGCCCAGACGTAAAGCAGCCAATTGCCGACCAGGAGGATCGCCGACAGCGCGATGACCCGCATGCGTCGCCAGTCCGACAGTACGGCGACAACGTCTTTTGCGTTTCTTGAGAGCGCAATGACCAGCGCCAGCAGCACAAGTGACCACACCGTGCGCTCGGCAACGATCAGCACCGCCCCCGCCGGTTCCAGCGCGTGGAACAGCAGCGGCAACACGCCCCAAAGTCCGTAAGTGAAAAGCGCCGCGATCACACCCTTGCGAGTTTCACTCTGGTCTGGCGAAGGCTGGGTATCGGTCATGGAAACGCTCCGCGCCACGCCGGGCGCCCTGCCCCTCTAGCAGCGCCGGAACACGCCGCCAAATCAGAACTTCTGATCCCCAATCACCAGAACGGTGATGACGCGGCAAACCTTTGCCGGATTCGGGCGTTTGCCTCCTCGTACGCATTACTCGAGGAGTTGCAGATGAAAAAGACCGTAACCTGGATCCTGATCGCCGACGGCACCCAGGCCCGTGTGCTTGAGCATGGCGGACCCGGCAAGGGACTTTCCACCATCAAGGATCTCGATTGGTCGATTGACGCGCTGCAATCAAAGGACATCGACACCGATGGCTATGGCCGCGGACCTACAGGGGGCGCAATGACCTCCGGCAACGATTCTTCCAAGCATCGCGAGGCCGAATTCGTGCGCACCGTCGCCGGTGTCATCGACAGCAAGGCCAAGGAGGGCGCCTTCGACCGCTTGGTCATCGCTGCCGCGCCCATTGCCTTGGGAAACTTCCGCAAGCTTCTGTCCGACCACACGAAAAAGGCCGTGGTTGCCGAACTGGACAAAGACCTGACCAATGTGCCGACAGCACAGCTGGACAAACATTTCGACGGCATTCTTGCGGTCTAGGATACCTTCAGGCGGACGGCGCTAATCGTCCGCCTCCTCGTCTTCCTCCTCGTCGCCGCCGGCCAGCGCGTCGAGGAACTCCACGATCATCGCACTGACCAGTTCCGGCCGCTCGATGCTCGGAATATGCGCCGTGCCCTCCAACACTGCCGCAAAAGCATTGGGCATGGTCTCGGACAAGGTCTCGTGCCGGTCGATGATGGCTGAAAAATCCTCGTCGCCAACCAGCAGCAGGGCCGGCGTGTTGACGCCCTCCATGCGCGACCAGGCGTCCGGTCGCTCTTCTTCCTGCGTGAGTATGGGCTTGGCGAGCGCCAATCCGTTCATGTCGAGAAAGAGCTCGCGGGCAGCGCCGCCAACCCGGCCGCTCTTGGCGCGCGGACCGTCGAGCCATTCATGCGCCTGCACCCGGTTCAGCATGTCGCGATCGCCGCGCTCGAAGGCATCTTCCTCCGCCATCTCGATCGCCTGCTCTTCCGCCGTAGCGCTCCAGGGCGCACCGGTAATGGAGGTGCCGATCAGCACCAGCCCGATCACCCGCCCCGGATGCGCCAGCGCAAAATCCACGGCTAGTCCGCCGCCCATGGAACAGCCGACAAACACCGCCGCGTGGATGTCGAAAGCGTTGAGCAGCGCTTCGAGGTCTTCAAGATGGCTGAAAGCGTCGTCCGGGCTTTCCGTTTCCCCATAGCCGCGCCGGTCATAGGCGATGGCATGCCATCCCGCATCCGAGACCGCCCGCATCTGCTCGAGCCACATGCGCTTGTCGCAAACGCCGGCATGAAGAAACACCACCGGCAGGCCATCGCCCTGCTCAAGGCCCGCAAGCGTGGCGCCGCCGATCTCGAACGCAAAATCCTCGCGCTGTTCGTCTGTCTCGGTCACTGTTTAAGCGCCGCGCAGAAGGTGATCTCGTCCTTTGGACCAAACCAGCAGCCCGGCTCACCCTCGATCGGCGCAAAGGCGCCCAGCTCATCGGGGCGAGCGCCTGCCCTGGCTCGATCTTCAATGAGGTAACCGAAGCCTTCACTATTGGCCTGATGCGCGAACACAAAGACCTGCCGGTCCGGAAGCACGAAGGAAATCCCGCCCCCATCGACGGCGACGTCGCAGCTGAAATCCCCATAGCCCGTCATCGAGCATTGCCCCGGCGCAGCACCAGCCGGAGCGGCGAGGGCAAACACGGCGCTCATCGCCACCCCCGTCACCAACATCTTCATTCATTTCCCCAAAGCGGAAAACCAGGGCCAAGCCCCTCACTGGCGACCATAAGACAGAAAGACCAGCAAACCCAAGGGTTTTCGCAATACTGCGGGCCACCACAGCCGATGGATCACAAAGCCGTAAACTTGGCGCATTCCACTTCTAGCCCTGCTGCGTGGCAGGGATGTGCCCTGCTCTTCATCGCGCTCGACCAGCGCAAACTCAGACGTTCAAATCGCGAAGGGTTTTGCCCGTGTTCAAGATTTTGTCGACTTTATCCATTTTGACGCTTGCCACAGCAGGCACTGTGCAGGCTCAGGAATTTGTTGCTGCCGGAACCGAACTCAGTGCCGGTCAAGAGGCCACCGTACCGTTTCTGATTCCCAACGGTCCTGAAGTGCCGATCGCGCTGACCATTACCGAAATCGAACCTGGCGACATCGCCGATCTCGGCAACTTCGAGATTCCCTCAGGCTACAAAGATGCGCGGCCATATTATGTGCGCTTCACCTACACCAACGAGGGCGACGAAGACCTGTCCAACTACCAGGTCGCTGGCTTTGTGGCCTTCGACGCAGATGGCACTGAACTCATGCCGTCCATGACCATGGGCGGCAGCGAACCCTTCACGGCCTGCCAGAACACGGCCCCAGCCGAACTCGCAAATGGCCAAAGCCACGAAGGCTGCGTTCTTTTCCTCGTGCCCGCTGAAGGCGAACTCGCTTCGGTCGGCTATCGCGGCAATTACCGCTTCGAAGAAGGCAAGGACACCGAAGCCGATTTCCCGATCTACTATGATCCGGTGCTTTGGACCGCCGGTGAAACGAGCACCAAGACCAAGGGTACCGTCGTCGCTCCCGCCAACTAATCCGAACTTTCGAGCCTCCCGGTTGGAGGCTCGATCTTCTAGCGGGCAAGGCCTCCGTCCGCCCAGCCTTCGATCAAGGCGCCCGCAATAGCGCCTGAGCGCGGCTTGGCAATCGTGGGATGCGTGCCAGCCAAGATCGTCCTGACCTCTTCCCTGTCCACCCAGCGGGCATCAGCCAGTTCCTTGAGGTCGAGCGTGATCTCCTCGGACATGGCTTCACCAAGGCACCCGAACATCAGCGACATCGGGAAAGGCCAAGGCTGAGAAGCCACATAGGTCACGCTGCCGACCTTGATCCCGCTTTCCTCAAAGACCTCGCGCCGCACGGCGGTTTCGATGTCCTCGCCCGGCTCCACGAAGCCGGCGAGCAGCGAATACATGCCCTCCGGCCAGCTCGCTCCGCGGCCCAACAGAAGGCGGTTCCCAGAGGTGATCGCCATGATGACCACAGGATCGGTGCGGGGAAAATGGTGCGTTCCGCAAGCTGCGCATTTCCGGACCCAACCGCTGTCTGCAGCAACGCTCGGATTACCACAATTGGCGCAGAAGCGGTGCGACCCATGCCAGGACAACAGCGCCCGCGCAGTTGCGACGCATTCGCCTTCAAGTGGGGTGAGCGAAGCCATGATGCCGCGCACTTCGACGAACTTCGCCGAAGGCCAGGCAGGATGAACCTGCTCGCTCCGATCCACGAACTCACCGATCGTCGCCGCATCCTCCAATGGGACCCAAAGGGCCAGGTCAGCGGCGTAGCGCGCGCCCTCCGGGGTGAGGCCAATAAACACTGGAATATCCCGAATATTGGCAAAGGCGGGATGATCCAGGGGCGCAAGCACGGTGTTGCCGTTGCCATCTACCAAGAGCTTGCCACGCCAAAAGACCATGGCTCTTGAAGAGCCGTCCGGCACTCCTGCCGGACGCAAATGCGCAGCACGATCAAGCGCGCCCGCAGAAAAGGCAAAGTTAAGCATCTTGGTCTTCGCGGCTTGTTCGGGAAAAAAGACGCTCCCGCAAAGCAGCAGGAGCGTCCCTCGCTTTACCGCGTCAGCGGCTTATACGTTGCCCGTTTCGGGTTCACCGCGTCGGCCCCCAGCCTACGAACCTTATCCGCCTCATAGTCCTGGAAATTGCCTTCGAACCATTCGACATGGCTGTCGCCTTCAAAGGCCAGCATGTGGGTCGCCAAGCGATCGAGGAACATGCGATCGTGGCTGATGATCACGGCGCAGCCGGCGAATTCCTCGAGGGCTTCTTCCAGCGCCGCGAGGGTTTCGGTGTCGAGATCATTGGTCGGCTCGTCGAGCAGCAGGACGTTGGCGCCGGACTTCAGCATCTTGGCGAGGTGCACGCGGTTGCGCTGGCCACCGGAGAGGTTGCCGACCTTCTGCTGCTGGTCGCCGCCCTTGAAGTTGAAGGTCGAGGTATAGGCGCGCGAGTTCATTTCACGCTTGCCGAGCAACAACACTTCGTCGCCGCCCGAGATTTCTTCCCAGACGGTCTTCTTGGGATCGAGCGAGTCACGGCTTTGGTCGACATAGCCCAGATGCACGCTTTCAGCGACCGTGACCGAGCCCGCATCGGGCTTTTCCTGGCCGGTCAGCATCTTGAAGAGCGTGGTCTTGCCCGCCCCGTTCGGCCCGATAATGCCGACAATGCCGCCCGGCGGCAGCTTGAAGGTGAGATTGTCGATCAGGAGGCGATCGCCGAAGGACTTGGTCAGCCCCTCGACATCGATGACGTTCTGGCCCAGCCGTTCGCCGGGCGGAATGATGATCTGCGCCGTGTGCGACTGAGTGCGGGCTTCGTTGACCTTGACCAGTTCGTCATAGGCCCGGATACGCGCCTTGGACTTGGCTTGGCGGGCCTGGGGGCTTTGGCCCATCCATTCCTTTTCGCGCTCCAGCACCTTGGCGCGGGCGGCGTCTTCGCTCTTTTCCTGGGCAAAGCGCTTGGCCTTGGCTTCGAGATAAGCCGAGTAATTGCCTTCATAGGGCACGCCGCGGCCGCGATCGAGTTCGAGGATCCAGCCGGTGACATTGTCGAGGAAGTAGCGGTCGTGGGTAATGATCAGCACCGCGCCTTCGAATTCACGCAGGTGCCGTTCGAGCCATGCCGTGGTTTCGGCGTCGAGATGGTTGGTCGGTTCGTCGAGCAGCAAGAGATCGGGCTTGGAAAGGAGCAGCGCGCAAAGTGCCACGCGGCGGCGCTCGCCACCCGAAAGATTGGTGACGTCGGCATCGCCCGGAGGGCAGCCCAGGGCTTCCATGGCCACTTCCACCTGCGATTCGAGATCCCACAGGTTCTGGCTGTCGATGATGTCCTGGAGCTTGCTCGCCTCGTCGGCGGTCTCGTCGGAATATTCCATCATCAACTCGTTGTAGCGGTCGACGATGTCCTTCTTCTCCTTGACGCCCATCATGACGTTGCCGAGCACGTTCAGCGCCGGATCGAGCTGCGGCTCCTGCGCCAGGTAACCGATCTTGGCGCCGTCCGCGGCCCAGGCTTCGCCGGTGAACTCGGTATCCATGCCGGCCATGATCTTGAGCAGCGTCGACTTGCCCGAACCGTTGGGGCCGAGGATGCCGATCTTGGCGTCGGGGTAGAAGGAGAGGTTGACGTTATCGAGCACCTTCTTGCCGCCGGCATAGGCCTTGGACATTCCGTGCATGTGATAGATGAACTGGCGGGCCATAAGTCGGGGCAACCTTGAAAAGGGGTGGGAGTGTTGACGCCTATTTAGGCCAAGCGCCGTCCCGGGGCAACGCCTCAGGACCTGCCGGAGGAACCAAGCGGAAAGCCGAACATTCCTCTGCACGTTGAGGATCACAAACGTGTCAGAACTTCCCACTTCTCCCCAGTTGACGCGTCGCCGGGTATCAGCCTTTGAGAGCATCGCAGTCTTTGCCATTACGGCAGCGCTGCTTTATTTCGGAGCCGGCATTTTCGTGCCGCTGGTGCTGGCGATCCTTCTCGCTTTCGCCCTCAATCCGCTGGTGAGCTGGCTCAGCAATCGTCTGCATCTGCCTGATCCGGCAGCGGTGATCCTCGCCGTGCTGCTGGCGCTTGCCGTGCTCGCCGCCTTTGCGCTCTTGGCTGGAACGCAGATTGCGCATCTGGCCAGCGCCCTGCCCGGCTATCAGCAGACCATCCAGTCCAAGGTCGCAGGCCTCCAGGCCCAGTTCGGCAACGTGGCCTGGCTCGATCAACTCACCAACATGATGTCCAGCCTCGGACAAAATGCCGCCGAGGATCCTGCCGCCGCACAGGACATCGGCGATATCCGTCCCATACCGGTCACCATTTCCAATGAACTGGGGCCGTTCAACCTCCTGACTTCGGTCATGGGATCGATCGTCGGACCAGTTGCGACGATCGCGATCGTCACCGTCTTCCTGATCTTCCTCCTCATGGGTCGCGCCGATCTCCAGGACCGGTTCATCCGTCTCGTCAGCGCGGGGCGCTATTCGCTCACCAACCTCGCCATCACAGATGCCAGCCGCCGCGTCGGCCGCTATCTCATCATCCAGCTGATGGTGAACACCACCTATGGCATCATCTTCGGCACCGGGCTGTGGCTGATCGGGGTGCCCAGTGCTCCGCTTTGGGGCCTCTTGATCGTCCTCTTCCGCTATATTCCTTTCGTCGGCGCGCTGATCGTTGCCGTCCTGCCCTTCTCCCTCGCCTTTGCGGTCGATCCGGGCTGGAACATGCTGCTGCTGTCGGTGGGCCTGTTCCTGGTCATCGATCTCACCACCGCCAACATCATCGAGCCGCGCCTTTACGGCAAGAACACCGGCGTTTCGCCGCTGGCCATTTTGCTGTCGGCCATGTTCTGGGCAACCCTCTGGGGTCCTGTGGGTCTGATCCTCGCCACGCCGATGACCGTATGCCTCGTCGTCATCGGCCGTCACTTGCCGCAATTCCAGTTCCTGGAAACCCTGCTCGGCAGCGAGCCCGTCCTGTCGCCCGCCGAGCGGCTTTATCAGCGCATGCTCAAAGGCAATACCGAAGACGCCATCGAGCACAGCGAGACCTTCCTCGAAGAACATGGCAAGGGCACGCTGGTGACCGACGTCCTCCTCCGCACGTTGCGCCTCGGCACATCCGAACTCTCGGACCGGCCAGAATCGCTGGCGCAGCGCCGCCAGCTAATCAGCACCTTTGATCGGGTGCTCGAAACCGTGCTGGAGCCGAGCTACAAGGACCATGCGCCCGTGCTGCTTATCGGCGGACGGACCGAAATCGACGAAGGCGCCGCGCGACTGATCGGTGTTCAGCTTGCCGACGAAGAGCTGCAAGCCAATGTCCTCCCACCCGGCGCGATCCGCCAAGAATCAATCGGTCGGCTGGACCTGACCGGTGTCACGACACTGGCTTTGGTCTTCATGGGAACGGATATCCGCGCCCAGTGCCGCTACGTTGCGCGCCGCATCCGCCGCATGGCGCCTGAGCTGCAGATTGTCGCCGTGGTACTTAACCCCCTTGCCGCCGACGAGACCACCGAGACGCTCCACGTCGATAGCGTCTTCCACCAGTTCGATGCTGCCGTTGACGGCATCGTGGCGCTTGAGGCTCCCAAATTCCGCCACGGCACGCAAATGCAGCGTCAGCCCTTCGCTGGTCTCGGACGCGGCGACGACGAACTGGGCCAGGAGCTGGATGCCATCGCCAAGCGCTTCGGCGTCCCAGCAGTCCTCATCAACCTCCTCAACGACGAACGCCACAGCCAGGACGAAGACGCCCTGCGCCTCACCCAGCTCGTGGTCGAAGGCAATGAGCCCCTGGTCGTCCATTCCACGGAAACCAACGACAAGGTCGGCGAGAACGCCTATATGCTGACCAACGGCATCGACCTTTACGCCGGCGTGCCGCTGGTGCTCGCCGACGGCACCAAGGCCGGTGCGCTTGCCCTCATCGACTACGATCCACACCCGTTCACCGCCGAGGATACAGCCCGGCTGCAAGCCGAGGCTGATGCTCTGGTCAAGCGCTTCGGCTAGGCGGCGGAGATCGTCACCGGCACGGATTTGAACGCCGGCGTCTTGCTGCGCGGATCGACTGCCGTCCCGACCAGAACATTGGCTTCGGGGTAGTAGGCCAGCACCGATCCGCGCGGCAGGTCGAACAGCGTCGCGACCCCTTCCATGCGGCCTGCTTCCGAGCTGACGACAACGCCCTGCCCTTCTCTCAGCCCAAACCGCTCCATATCCGCAGCCCCGAGGAAGATCGAACGCCGGCCAGCCTGGCCGCGATAACTATCGGTTTCCTCATAGATGATCGAGTTGAACTGCCCCTCGCTGCGCACGGTGGCCAGCAGCAAATGATCAGGCGCCAGGGCGGGGATCGGCGTAACCACGAAATGCGCCTTGCCGTCCGCTGTGCCGAAGCTGGGCGCATGCAGCACACGGTTCTTGATGTGGAACTCGCGCTTGGCGACATCAAGGTCGGCGAGGTCCTCCATGCCCGGGACGATGGCCGCAATCGCATCGCGGATGCGCGCATGGCCGGAGAACGCCTCGAAATTGATCGGCGATTCCGGCAGCATACGCTTGCCGAGCTGACCCAGGATCCAGCTTTCCGGCCGCACCGTTTCGATGCGGGTTATCCCGCCATCCGAGAGCCGCACAAAGTTGAACATCGACTCCTGCGTCGTCGGCTCCCACTCCTCGTCGCGCGCCGTCACCGGCAGGATCATGGCCTCGCCATCGCCCAGCCCATGCACATGTCCTTGGTTGAGCGTCGTGGTCAGGAAAAGCTTGAAACCGATTTCCGCCATTGCCCGCGTCGCAAAACCGGTATCGGGCGTCGCCGCCCAAAGATTGCCCCCCATGATCACCGCGGCATCGATCTCCCCGGCCTCGGCCCGCTTGAGGCAGGCCATGGTGTCGAGCCCTTTTTCCTCCGGAAAACTGACCCCGAACGCGGCCTCCATCTTGGCCAGCACATCCCTGGCCAGCACCGGCTTGACCCCGATCGTGCCGATGCCCTGCACGTTGGAATGTCCGCGCAGCGGCAGCAACCCGGCAAAGCGCTTGCCGATCATGCCGCGCAGCAGCGCCAGATTAGCGATGGCTTCAACATTTTCGCTGCCATGCACATGGTGTGTCATCCCCATGCCCCAGGCGAATACGGCGTGTTCCGCCCGGCCATAGGCCGCAGCCACTCGCTCGATCTCATCGCGTGACAGGCCGCAGGCAGCAGTAATCTCGTCCCAGCCGATGGCATCGAGATCAGCCCGCAGTGCCTCGAACCCCAGGCTGTGTTCCGCAATGAACGCCCGGTCCTCTGTTCCCTGTTCCAGCACCGCCTTGGCCAGCCCCTTGAACAGCGCAATGTCCGACCCGATCCGCGGCTGCAAATAATCCGAAGCGATCTCGCTGCCGCCTTTGAGCATCGAGAGCGGCGACTTCGGCACGGCAAACTTGACCAGCCCCGGCTCTTTGGCCGGGTTGATGACGATCACCTGCCCGCCCCGCTCGCGGCAGTTCTTCAGCATGTGGATGAAGCGCGGATGGTTGGACGACGGGTTGGCACCGATGACAAAGATCAGGTCGGCCCCGGTCAGATCCTCGAGCTCGACCGTCGCCGTGCCCTTGCCGATCGTTGTCGCCAAACCCTCGCTCGTTGCCTGGTGGCAATAATAGGAGCAGTTGTTGACGTTGTTGGTGCCAAAGGCCCGCGCCAGGAGCTGGAACAGGAAGCCGGCTTCGTTCGACGAACGTCCTGACGAGTAAAAGAAGCTTCGCTGCGGATTGGTCTCGGCGAGCCGATGCGCCGCATGGTCGAGCGCCGCGTCCCACTCGATCGGCTCGAAACGTGATGACCCCGCCCGGCGAAACAACGGCGTGCCCAGTCGGCCTAGCCGCTCCATCTCGCGGCCGCTGAGCTCGGCGAGATCGGCAATGGAGTGCTCAAAGATTTGCCGTGGGATCGGCGGCTGAATATCGGTCGATTGCGCCTGCACGCTCTTGTTGCAGACCGAAGGAAACTCATCGAGTTCGTTGGTCATCCCACCATGCTGGCCGCCCATGCCATAGGCGCAAGCCTTGCAGGTATTCTTGGCGGTCAGCGCCTTGGCTGCCTTCCCCACGCCCATCCGGCCAATGGTCGACAGCGTATAGAGAACCTTCTTCGGCCCGCCCCCAACGATCTGACTTGTATCGGCCATGCAAATCTCCCTGCCTCCATTGTCGGATGAGACGACGACCAGCGCAAGGGAACACTCGGCCCCTGCCTCCGTTTCAACTTGAGTTAATGGAGCGAGGAACCCTCATGCGCATGATCACCGGCCTTTCCCTGATGACCCTTCTGCTGGCGACGCCCGTCGTGGCGCAAGAAGCCCAAGGAACCTTTATCGACCTCAACGGAGCCGAAGCCGGCACGGTTTCGCTCACCCAGGACGGCGACTCTGTCGCCATTTCAGGCCACGTCATGGGCCTTGAGCCGGGCGAGCACGGCATCCACTTCCACACCACCGGTGATTGCGACTCTGCCGCCAAGTTCGAATCCGCCGGCGGCCACTTCAATCCCACCGAACACCAGCATGGTCTCGAAAACCCCGAAGGCACCCATGCCGGCGACCTGCCCAACGCCACGTTCGATGCGGATGGCATGGCCATGCTTGACCTTTCGACCGACACCATCTCGTTGACCGAAGGCGAGGACGGCTATGTCTTCGACGAGGACGGCACCGCCCTTATCATCCATGCCGATCCTGATGACCAGATGACCGACCCATCCGGCAATTCCGGCGATCGCCTGGTCTGCGCTGTGCTCGAGGCACCCGCCGCCGAATAAGCCTCTAAGCCCCGCCACGCGCGGGGCTTTTCTGGCCATGTTGAAGTGATGCGCGAGGCGCAAAAAAGCAGGGCGCGAAACCGAGGTTTCGCGCCCTCCGGGGCGGCGTACAAAGGAGCGTCAACCTCTGCGGCCTGCCACCGATCGGATGACGGAGGCTCTATTGGCGGTCCGTCAGAAAAGGTCCCGGATGGCTATTGCAACCGGTTCGCCTAATGAACGGAGGAATGGTTTGCCGGTTCCCGACATTGTCATGACGACAAAACTTGTGATCAATCGAGCGGCGACTGCAGGTGCTGCACGGCGCGAATAGCCGCCGATGCGCGGTTCTCCACGCCCAGCTTGGCATAAACCTGCTCGAGATGCTTGTTGACGGTCCGCGGGCTCAGCCCCAAGATTTCGCCGATATCGCGATTGGCCTTGCCCCGCGCGATCCACAGCAAAACCTCGCTCTCCCGCTGCGTCAGCCCAAACTGCTGCCGCAGCGTTTCTTCCTGGCCTTCGCTCTGCATTCGCGACAGGCGGAAAAGGTATTCGTCGGACCCAACCGTGCCCAGATAAGCAAACTGCAGGGCCGAGACGCCGGCCTGCGGAAGATCGAAACCGCTGCTTGTCGGCTCGGAAAGCCATGTCTGAAATCCCTCCGACATGGTCGCCTGCCGCGCGGCATCAAAGCCGGACCGCTCCAGCAATCGGTTCGCCTGCGGCGTCGACCACAGCAGCGAACCGTCCGCGCCGAAGGCTACCAGGTGCCGCCCCGCCGCATCGAGTGCAATCCGCGCACTTTGCCCCCGCCGCGCATTGACCAAATGTACCCGGATGCGGGCGCGCAGCTCATCCACATTGATGGGCTTGGAAAGGTAATCGACGCCGCCGCTTTCGAGCGCATGAACGATATGCTCGGTTTCCGTCAGCCCGGTCATGAAGATGATCGGCACATGCGTCAGCGCCGCCATTGCCTTCATCTGCCGGCAGGTCTCGAAACCGTCGAGCCCCGGCATGACCGCATCCATCAGCACGACGTCGGGCGTGACCCGCAGGACGATGCCAAGCGCGGCCTCGCCACTGCGCGCCACGAGAACGGTCACCCCGTCATGCTCCAGCGCTGCCGTTAGGAAGCCCAGCGACTCCGGCGAGTCGTCGACCAGAAGAACGATGTCCTGTTCTTTCTCAATCCCCTTCATGGCCCACCCGCTCCAGCGTTTCGGCATAGGCATCGAAATCGAATGCCTGCATATGCCGGCGCAGCGTCTCGACCAGTGGCTGGTTAGCCTCTTCCGCGGCCAATTCCACCAGCTTCGCCTCTATACCCCGCACATGTCCGATCTGCCCCAGGCTTGCCAGCTCGCGCAAGTGCTCGACACCGGGCGACACCAGCGCTTGCGCAGCTGCCGGCTGCGCGGCCCGTTCAGCATGCAGCCATTCAATCCCCAGCTGGGTGCCCAACTTGTCGATCAGTTGCGCCAGATCGAAGGGCTTGGCCAACGTATCCGAATGCCCCGCATCCTTCCCGGTCGGATTGGCACCATCGCCGATATTGGCCGACAGCATCACGATCGGCGCCGCGACAGCGCGATCGCGCAAGGCAGCGACAAGGTCCCAGCCGCTCATCCCGGGCATCCTTATGTCGACGAAGAACAGGTCCGGCGGCATGGCGTCCATCAACGTCAGGGCGTTCGGCCCATCGAAGGCCATAAGAACCGTGAACCCGAGCGGCGACAGCAACTCGCGCATCAGCTCGCGGTGATCCTGGTTGTCGTCGACCACCATGATTGTGCGCCGTGGACCGGCATAGCCGATAACCTCCCGCGCCGCGACGCGCTTGGCCGGGCGCTCCACCTTGGCCAGCATCAGCCGAGCCTGGAACCGCGTGCCGACACCGACTTCCGAAGACACGGTAATCTCGCCCCCCAGCGTCTCGGTCAACAGCTTGGTGATCGTGAGCCCCAGCCCGAGCCCCGGCGTGAAACGGTTCTTTTCTGCTTCGCCGCGCACGAAGGGCTCGAAGATATGTTCGATATCGTCCGGCCCGATGCCGCTGCCACTGTCCTCGACCACAAAACTTGCCACCTGCATGCGATAGCCGACGTCGAAGCGGACATAGCCGGCGGCGGTGAACTTGATGGCGTTGGAGAGGAGGTTAACGAGAATCTGCCGCAGCCGCTTCTCGTCCGTCCGCACATAAACCGGCAGGCCCTTGGCGCGGCTGTGCCGGAACTCCAGACCTTTGGCCTGCGCCTGAAGGCGGAACATGTCGACAATCTGGTCCAGAAAATCCTGGATGTTGATCTCGTTGGAATAAACCTGCAGCCGTCCCGCCTCGATCTTGGAAATATCGAGGAGGCCATCGATCAGCCCGGACAAGTGCTCTGCGCTACGGCGGATCACCTGTACCGAGCCGCGCCGGTTTTCGGGCACGGCCGCGTCGCGCTCGAGGATCTGCGCATAGCCCATGACCGCGTTGAGGGGCGTGCGCAACTCATGGCTGAGGCCCACGACATAGCGCGACTTGGCCTGGTTGGCGGCTTCAGCCTTTTCCTTGGCGCGCTGCAGCTCGGCATCGGTGCGCCCATGCGCATCGATTTCCTTGAGCAGCAACGTGTTCTGGCGCGAACTCTCTTCTTCGGCCACCAGCCGGCTGTCATGTGCCAGAACTAGGAACCAGGTCAAAACGCCGGCCGTCACCGCCAGCACGAAGAAGACCACCAGGAGCGTCCCGCCGACCACGTCGGCAGTGTCCGGCGCCGTGCGGCTGGCGAAATAATAGATCAATCCCATGACGACGCTGAGGAAGGCCAAGGCCAGAGCCATCGACACCCCGTAGCGCCCGACCCGGCTCTGGAGCTTGGCGATTGCCCATTCCGGCAGGACTGTCGCCGCCACGGCATGCGTCTGCGCGCGGAAATGGGCATGCGGCTTGCACATGTCGTGGCAGCGCGCATCGAGCGAACAGCAGAGCGAGCAGATCGGCGCGGCATAGGCCGGACACCAGGCCATGTCCTCGGGCTCGAAGGGATGCTCGCAGATCGAGCAGGTGACCGAGGGCCGCGACTGCCACGCCTTGCGCGGCTTGCGCGCCAGGTAATACTTGCCCTTCGTGGCCCAGGCGATGGTCGGCGCCGCAACGAGGCAGACCATGAGCGCGATATAGGGCGCCAGCGCCGTTGCCATCTCGCCGAAGGCGCCGAAATGGGCGGTGAGCGCGATCGTGGTTGCGAGGAGCATTGAGCCGACGCCAACCGGGTTGATGTCGTAAAGATGCGCTCGCTTGAACTCGATGCCCTGTGGCGCAAGGCCCAGCGGCTTGTTGATGAAAAGGTCCGCCGAGATCGTACACAGCCAGCTCATGGCAATGATCGAAAAAATGCCCAGCGTTTCTTCCAGCAGCCGGTAGATGCCAAGCTCCATCAGCAACAGCGCGATGGCGACGTTGAACAGGAGCCAAACGACGCGGCCAGGATGGGAATGAGTGAGCCGCGAAAAGAAGTTCGACCAGGCCAGCGAGCCCGCATAGGCATTCATGACGTTGATCTTGAGCTGGCTGACCACGACGAACACGGCCATCATCAACAGCGCCAGCACTTCGTTTGGCACCATATAACCGAAGGCCACGGCATACATGTAGCCGGGCTCCGACGCATGCTCGGGCGCGACGCCGACCGAAAGCGCGAGGAACGCCAGGAACGAGCCGGCGATCAGCTTGGGCGCGCCCATCACTACCCACCCTGCCCCGGCAAGGAAAATCCCGAGCTTCTGCCGCCATTTCGGCGCTCCTTCCGCTGGCAGGAAACGCAAAAAGTCCACCTGTTCGCCGATCTGCGTCATCAGCGCCAGGATCACCGCCGAGGCCGCCCCGAACTTGGCAATGTCGAACGCCGCGACGCTCCCGGTCGATTGGACGCCCACGCCCTCGAAAGCGCGCCACAGGTCGAACTTCTCCCAGTCCATGAAGGCGATGAAGATGAAAGGCAGGATGTTAAGCACGATCCAAACCGGCTGGGTCAGCAGCTGGAACCGGCTGATCATCCTGATCCCATGCGTCACCAGCGGGATCACCGCCACAGCAGATATGATATACCCGATCCAGAGCGGCAGCCCAAAGGCCAGCTGCAGGGCGCTGGCCATGATCGAGGCTTCGATCGCAAAAAGGATGAAGGTGAAGCTCGCATAGATCAGCGACGTCACCGTCGAGCCGATATAGCCGAACCCGGCCCCACGCGTCAGCAGATCGACATCGACTCCATGCCGCGTCGCGTAGCGCGAGATCGGCACCCCGATGGCCAGAATGGCGATCGACGCCACGATTATCGCGATCAGCGCATTGGTCGTGCCAAAGGATAGCGTAATGCTACCACCTATGGCCTCAAGTGCGAGAAAAGAGATGGCGCCGATCGCCGTCTGGCTAATGCGATCGTTGGAAAATCGCCGCGCCGACTTGGCGGTAAAGCGCAGCGCATAGTCTTCCAGCGTCTGGTCGGCGACCCAGCGATTATACTCGCGCCTGATCGGAATGATCCGCTGCCGTGCCATGTTCTTAACCAGTCCGCAGCGCTGCTCAGAAATTCGCCAAGGCCTGAATAGCACGGTTTACAAGGCTTTCCAGCCTCTCGTGCCCCGCTGTTACGTCAATCGACGTATATGGCTGCGGTTAAGATCTGTCCCACTGTCCCCCCAGACGCCTCCCTTGGTGTCTCGGGGCTCAACAGGTCAGAGGGACTACTCATGACATTCTTCAGCGCGAAACGCGCTCTTCTCGCTGCCGCCATGGCCGGCACGATCTTCGCATCCGCCGTGCCGGTAATGGCGCAGGACGACACCATCAAGGTCGGCATTCTCCATTCGCTTTCGGGCACGATGGCGATCTCGGAAACCACGCTCAAGGACACGATGCTGTTCCTGATCGAACAGCAGAACGCCAAGGGCGGCGTGCTCGGCAAGCAGCTCGAACCCGTGGTCGTCGACATCGCGTCCGACTGGCCGCTGGCCGCCGAACTCGCCCGCCAGCTAATCGAAGTCGACGACGTCGACGTGGTCTTCGGTTGCTGGACCTCGGTCTGCCGCAAGTCCGTTCTGCCGGTCTTTGAAGAACTGAACTCGCTGCTCTTCTACCCCGTCCAGTACGAAGGCGAAGAATCGCAGCGCAACGTCTTCTACACCGGCGCTTCCCCGAACCAGCAGGCCATCCCGGCCGTCGACTACCTGATGAGCGAAGACGGCGGCTCGGTCGAGCGCTGGGTCCTCGCCGGCACCGACTATGTCTACCCGCAGACGACCAACAAGATTCTCGAGCAATACCTGCTCGACAAAGGCGTCGCGCAAGAAGACATCATGATCAACTACACGCCCTTCGGTCACTCCGATTGGCAGACCATCGTCTCCGACATTAAGGCCTTCGGCTCCGAAGGCAAGAAGACCGCCGTGGTCTCGACCATCAACGGCGACGCCAACGTGCCCTTCTACCGCGAGCTGGGCAACCAGGGCATCAAGGCCGAAGACATCCCCGTCGTCGCCTTCTCGGTCGGCGAAGAAGAACTTTCCGGCTTCGACACCACCCCGCTGGTGGGTCACCTTGCCGCCTGGAACTACTTCATGTCCGTCGACACGCCGGAAAATGAAGAGTTCATCTCCGCCTGGCAGGACTATATCGGCTCGACCGATCGCGTCACCAACGACCCGATGGAAGCCCACTATATCGGCTTCAACCTCTGGGTGAAGGCTGTCGAAGCCGCCCAGTCGACCGAAGCCGACGCTGTGATCGACGCCATTGTCGGCCTCGAAACCCCGAACCTCACCGGCGGCATGGCCACCATGCTCCCCAACCACCACATCACCAAGCCGGTGCTGATCGGTGAAATCCAGGACGACGGCCAGTTCTTCGTGGTCTCGGAAACCGAAGACCTCGTCCCCGGCGACGCCTGGTCCGACTACCTGCCCGAGAGCGCCATGCTCGAAGCCGATTGGACCGCCCCGATCAACTGCGGCAACTACAACACCGAAACCAAGACCTGCGGCGCCGCTGCGCAGTAACGGTCACCCCCACCTAACCTCCCCCTGAAGAAGGGGGAGGAACAGGCCGGTGTCAGCCAGCCACAATCTACTCCTCCCCCTCCTAAAGGGGGAGGCCGGGTGGGGGTCCCTGTTACCTCCAGCCTTTCAGAACAAGGACTTAGCCACCCATGTTGACTCATCTCCGCAATCTCCTGGTGGCACTCCTTCTTGTTCTCGCTCCTGCTGCTCAGGCTCAGGAGACCGATATCGCAGCCAGCGTCGCCGCCATGGCCGAAGCCAGCCTCAAGGAACTGGCCACCATCGTCACCGAGCTCGCCGCAACCGGCGATCCTGCCGTCGTGCCCGCCCTCACCGCCCTCGGTGATGGCGACCTTTATGCGGATGAAACCACAGGCCGCGTGCTGATCCAGCGCGGCTCCACCGTCACCGACCCCGTCACGGGCGATCCCGTGGAACTGGGCGCCGACGCCGACCTCTCCAAGATTCGCGTCAACAATAGCCTCCGCCGTGGCATCGCCGCCGCTCTCGCCGGCATGACGCTGATGAGCGACAACCCCGCGACGCGCCTTTCGGCCGCCAACGGCTTCCTCGCCAATCCCGACCCGGCCAATATTCCCCTGCTCGAGGAAGCGATCGCCGCCGAGACCAACGCGGATGTGCTGCGCGCCATGCAGAACGCGCGCGCCCTCACCGTTCTGCGCGACAGCGCATCGAGCATCGAAGATCGCCAGGCCGCCGTGCCGCTCGTCGCCGGGAGTGGCCGCAACGCCATCACTATTCTGAGCTCCTCTCGCACCGATGCGCCCGAAGAACTGGTCGCCAGCATCAACGCCGCCATCGCCGGGCTCGAACAGGAACGTGCGGTCTGGGGCGCCCTGCAAAATGTGTGGTTCGGCGTTTCGCTCGGCTCGGTGCTGCTGCTCGCCGCCATTGGCCTCGCCATCACCTTCGGCGTCATGGGCGTCATCAACATGGCCCACGGCGAAATGGTCATGCTCGGCGCCTACACGACCTTTCTGGTCCAGCTGACCATCCGCAATAATTTCCCAGGCCTGCTCGATTATTCGCTGCTGATCGCCCTGCCCGCCGCCTTCCTCGTCACCGGCGCCATTGGTGTCGGCATCGAGCGCGGCATCATCCGCTGGCTCTATGGGCGTCCACTCGAAACCTTGCTCGCTACTTGGGGCATTTCGCTGATTCTGCAGCAGACCGTGCGCTCGATCTTCGGGCCCACCAACCAGATGGTTATCGCCCCGACCTGGATGGCCGGCTCGACCGAATTCTTCGGCCTTTCCATCACCTATGGGCGCTTCTGGATCGTCATCTTCGCCCTGATCGTCTTCTTCATGTTGCTCCTGGTGCTCAATCGCACCCCGCTTGGCCTCCAGATGCGCGCCGTGACGCAGAACCGCCGCATGGCCTCGTCCATGGGCATCCGCACCCCCTTCGTCGACGCCATGACCTTCGGCCTCGGCTCCGGCATTGCCGGCCTTGCCGGCGTAGCCTTGACGCAGATCGACAACATCTCGCCAAACCTGGGCCAGAACTACATCATTGATAGCTTCATGGTCGTGGTCTTTGGCGGTGTCGGCAATCTCTGGGGCACACTGGTCGGCGCGCTGACGCTCGGTGTCGCCAACAAGTTCCTCGAACCCTATGCCGGCGCCGTCCTCGGCAAGATCCTGATCCTCGTCCTCATCATCCTCTTCATCCAGCGCCGGCCACGTGGGCTCTTCGCGCTCAAGGGCCGGGCGGTCGAGCAATGAGGAACCTGCAAAGATTTGTCGGCTCCTTCGCCCCCTCCACCCTTGAGGGGGAGGGTCGGGGTGGGGGGTGGTGCAGTGGTCCACCGACGGACCCCCACCCTCATTCCCTCCCCTCAAGGGGGAGGGATGCACAAGCGCCGCTTGGCCCGCGCTTATTTTATGCCGACCGGAGTTTCGCCCCATGCTGACCCAAGCCCTCTTCCGCGCCCTCGATCGCAAGGCCATTTGGGTCATCGGCATCTTCCTCGCCGTCGCGATCCTCGTGCCGATGGCCAATCTCCTGATCCCGCCCGGCCAGTTCGGTCACGTGCCGACCTACCTCGTGTCGCTGCTCGGCAAATACCTCAGCTACGCCATTCTCGCCCTCGCGCTCGACCTCGTCTGGGGCTATTGCGGCATTCTTTCGCTCGGCCACGGCGCCTTCTTCGCACTCGGCGGCTACGCCATGGGCATGTACCTGATGCGCCAGATCGGCACGCGCGGCGTCTATGGCAATCCCGTGCTGCCCGACTTCATGGTGTTCCTCAATTATTCGGAGCTGCCCTGGTTCTGGCAGGGCTTCGACAACTTCTGGTTCGCCATGGCCATGGTGGTGTTGGTGCCCGGCCTTCTTGCCTTCGTCTTTGGCTTCTTCGCCTTCCGCAGCCGCGTCACCGGCGTCTACCTCTCCATCATCACCCAGGCAATGACCTTCGCCCTTCTGCTGGCCTTTTTCCGCAACGACATGGGTTTTGGCGGCAATAACGGCCTTACCGATTTCAAGGACATTCTCGGCACCCCGGTCCAGGCGCAGGCCACCCGTGCCACCCTTTTTGCCGCCACCGCCATCGCCCTGGCGCTTTCGGTCCTTGTCTGCTCGAAGATCGTCAATTCCAAGCTCGGCAAGGTCATGGTCGCCGTGCGCGACGCCGAAAGCCGCACGAGGTTCCTCGGCTACCGGGTTGAATATGTGAAGCTCTTCGCCTTCACCGTCTCAGCCATCATGGCCGGCATCGCTGGCGCCCTTTATGTGCCGCAGGTCGGCATCATCAATCCCGGCGAGTTCGAGCCGGGCAATTCCATCGAGGTTGTGATCTGGACCGCCGTCGGCGGGCGCGGCACCCTGATCGGGCCGATCATCGGCGCCATCGTCGTCAATCTGGGCAAATCCTGGTTCACCACCGTCTTTCCCGAATTCTGGCTCTTCGCCCTCGGCGCCCTCTTCGTCCTGGTGACGCTGTTCCTGCCCAAAGGCATCGTCGGTCTCTGGAAGCAGATTTTCGGCAGGCATCGCGCGGCCCGCCATGACCCCACGCCAAAAGCCTCGGCCGACATCGAGCGCGGCGAAGATCCAGCCAGTTTTGGCGACGCGCAACCACGGCCGGCGGAGTAAAAGCCAATGAGCAAAGCCCACGATACCATGCTCTACCTCGATGGCGTCTCCGTCGCCTTCGACGGTTTCAAGGCCATCAACAACCTTTCGATCATCGTCCATCCTGCCGAAATGCTGGCCATTATCGGACCGAACGGCGCCGGCAAGACCACGATGATGGACATTATAACCGGCAAAACCCGGCCCGACGCCGGCGAGGTCCTGTTCGATGGCCGCACCGATCTCACCAAGCTCGATGAAGCGGCGATCGCCAATCTTGGCATCGGCCGAAAATTCCAGAAGCCGACCGTTTTCGAGAGTCACACCGTCTGGGACAATCTGGAAATGGCGCTGCGCAAGCCCCGCGGCATCTTTGCCACCCTGTTCTACTCGGCTAGCAACGAGGACGAGGCGCGGATCACCGAAATTCTCAAGACCGTGCGGCTCTTGCACCGCAAGGACGAGTTCGCCGCCAATCTCAGCCACGGCCAGAAGCAATGGCTCGAGATCGGCATGCTGCTCGCCCAGGACCCAAAACTTCTGCTGGTCGACGAACCCGTTGCCGGCATGACCGACAGCGAAACCGAAGAAACCGCCAAGCTCCTGCGCGAGATTTCTGTCACGCGATCGGTCGTCGTTGTCGAGCATGACATGAGCTTCGTGCGCGAACTTGGCTCGCGCGTCGTGTGCCTCGCCGAAGGATCGGTCCTTGCCGAAGGCTCGCTCGATCAGGTGAGCAAAAATCCCGTCGTCATCGAAAGGTATCTTGGACGATGAGCGCTGCGCTTTCGATCGAGAACATCGACCTCCACTATGGCGCCGCCCAGGCGCTCAAGGGCATTTCCATCACCTGCGAACCGGGGCGCATCACTGCCGTCTTGGGGCGGAATGGGGTGGGCAAGTCATCGACCATACGGGCGATCACCGGCATCAACCACGCCTCAGCGGGGGCAATCACCTTCGGCTCGGAAGTGCTGAAGAAGTCCCCGCCCTATAAGCGCGCCCGCATGGGCATCGGCTACGTGCCTCAGGGCCGCGAGGTGTTCCCGCTGCTGACGGTCAAGGAAAACCTTGAGACTGGCTATGCCGGTATCCCGAGAGCTGAGCGCAACATTCCCGCCTACATCTTCGAGTTGTTCCCCGTGCTCAAGTCCATGCTTGGACGCCGGGGTGGCGATCTCTCGGGTGGCCAGCAGCAACAGCTTGCCATCGGACGTGCGCTGGTCACCCGACCCAAAGTCCTCGTGCTGGATGAGCCTACCGAGGGCATCCAGCCATCGATCATCAAGGACATCGGCCGCGCATTACAGTTCCTGCGCGACGAGAAGGGCATGACCATCCTGCTGGTGGAGCAGTTTCTCGATTTCTGCCGGGAGATCGCCGACGACATCTACGTCATGGACCGCGGCGAGATCATGCATTCTGGCCCGGCGAGCGATCTCGACAAGCCCGACGTGCGCCGTCACCTCATGGTTTAAACGCAAAACGCCCGGCATGAAGCCGGGCGTCGCTGCACAAATGTGCCGAGGATTAGTTGGTAACCGAGGTCACGTCCGAGTCGTCAGCGTTGGTCATCACGAGACCAGCTTCGGTACAATCTTCAAGAGTGATCGAGGAAAGGTCGATCGTGGTGGTTGCATTGTCGAGACCTTCAGCCGGCGGCTGGTCCGCAGCGCGGGTCGGATCTTCTTCGGTGGTGTTGGTGCCTGCAGCAGCGCCATCTTCGGTGCTGTCCGACAGCGAGGTGTTAGCGGCAGTGGAAAGCTCGTCGCAGGCAGCCTGCACGGCAGGCATATCGCCTTCAGCGATGGTCAGACCACCGATCATCATGTCGCCGCTCATGGGAGCAGCAGCGTCCTGTGCGAAAGCAGGAACGATCATCATTGCGGAAGCGAGGGCAACGGCGGAAACGGCAGATTTAATGCTCATTTTTCTAACCTTTCGGAATTTTTCAACGCTAGAGCGTGTGCTCGCAGTACAAACGTGGCGACCCAAAGGATCGTTGCAATGAATTCTGGCGCACCTAACAAAATGCTGACAGCCCCATTGCAACGCGCAAGAGGCATCGCACGCCTCACGACCAAGCAGGTGGAAGGCCGCACCCGCATCGATCGCCTCTTTCAGGAAGGCTGCGGCAAAATCCGGCTGCCCAACACGCACACGTCCGCCCTCGAAGCGGTGCTGATCAACACCGCCGGCGGGATCACCGGTGGCGATCGGATCGACTGGGGCGCCGAAATCGCCGCCGGTGGCAAGGCCGTGCTGACAACGCAGGCCTGCGAACGCAGCTATCGCTCCACCGGCGATACTGCTCAAGTTTCGACCCATCTCAAGGTCGGCGCTGGCGCCCATCTTGATTGGCTGCCGCAGGAAACGATCCTCTTTAGCGGCAGCAAGTTGCATCGGCGGCTGGATGTGGAGCTTGATGAAGGCGCGACGCTCACGGCGATCGAAGCCGTATTGCTCGGACGTCACGCCATGGGCGAGGATGCCCGCGACGCTATCCTGCGCGATCGCTGGCGCATCAGCCGCAGCGGCCGCCTGCTCCACGCTGAGGCAACCGAGCTTTCAGCTGCAGCCAGCGAACGCGATAGCCTTTCGCTTCTAGCAGGCAACCGCGCCTTCGCCACTGTGCTGCACGTCGCCGACAGTGCCGATGCCGCCCAAAGGTTGAGCGCGCGCCTCTCGCCGCTCTCGCCCGAAGGGCAGATCGGCATCAGCAACACGGGCGAGCGCCTTGTGATACGCGCCATGGCGCGAAGCGGGCTTGCCTTGCGGCGCATGATCGTTCCACTTTTGATCGAACTTACCGGCGCCGGCAGCCTGCCGCGCCTCTGGCATCTATGAGACAGGCCGACCGATGAACCTAACGCCCCGAGAAAAAGACAAGCTGCTGATCGCCATGGCGGCCACGGTTGCCCGCAGGCGCCTCGAACGGGGCGTAAAGCTCAATCACCCCGAGGCAATAGCGCTGATCACCGACTTCGTCGTGGAAGGCGCACGCGATGGCCGGCCGGTATCCGAACTGATGGAGTCCGGCGCCCATGTCATCCGCCGTGACCAGGTCATGGAGGGCATCGCCGAAATGATCCACGACGTGCAGGTGGAAGCGACCTTTCCCGACGGCACCAAGCTCGTCACCGTTCACCAGCCGATCCGATAGGGGTAAATCATGCTCAAGCGCGCCTTCCTGGCTCTGGCAATTGCCGGCGCCGCCACCGTTCCCGCCTTTGCCCATCTCGATCCGGTCGAACACGGTTCCCTTGCCGCCGGCTTCAGCCACCCGCTGTTTGGCCTCGACCACATCCTGGCCATGGTTGCGGTCGGCCTATGGGCCGCCATGCAGGGTGGCAGAGCGATCTGGATCGTTCCTGCGGCTTTTGCCGGAACAATGGGGCTCGGCTTCGTGGCGGCGATCATGGGCATGCCCCTGCCCTTCGCGGAGCCGGTTATACTCGCCTCCGTGATCTTTATCGGCATCGCGATCGCCCTGGCTCTGCCGGTGCCGACCTCTACGGTCGCTGCTGCAGTGGGCTTTTTCGCGTTTTTCCATGGCCATGCGCATAGCGGTGAACTGGGCAGCGCCGGGGCCTGGCAATTTGCCGCTGGCTTCGCCCTCTCGACGGTTGTGCTGCATGCGGTAGGCCTTGCCGCTGGGTTTGCTCTCAACCGCCTAGGCGGCAAGTGGCTGCCGCGAGCAGCAGGAGCCGCAACGGCACTGGGCGGTCTATGGTTGGCCATGAGCGCGTGAGGACAAGAGCATGATCCCCGGAGAAGTTATTCCTGCCAGCGGCGACCTCGAACTCAATCATGGGGCACCGCAGCTCAAAATCGAAGTCGCCAACACTGGCGATCGCCCCATCCAGGTAGGTTCGCACTACCACTTCTATGAAACCAATGCCGGGCTGCGCTTTGATCGTGAAAAGACGCGCGGCATGCGTCTCGATATTGCTGCAGGGACAGCCGTACGCTTTGAACCCGGCCAAACGCGCGAGGTCCGGCTCGTGCCCATTGGTGGCGACCGGCAGATCTTTGGTTTCCGCCAAATGGTGATGGGCAGTCTTTGACGCTGGCCACGGGCACGGGGAAATGGTCTAAGAGCCGGGTTTTTCAAATCCGGCTTTTTTCATGACCGACGAGCAGACACATACCAAGGAAGCAGAGTTCAAACGGCGCTTTGCTTCTGTCCTGCAAGACTTGCAGCGTGATGGCGTCGCCGACGCCGAAGCCATGGCCATGATTGGCAGCTTGGCCAACGACATCGCCAACTCGCTTAAGCAGACATCCTGGTCCGGCGCGAAGTCGGCGCTCACAGCCGCTGGATATGACGAACTGCTGAATTCGTTTCAACGCAATGGCGGTGCCGCGCAGCAGGGCGGGCAGCACAAGCAGGCCTATGCAGTCCAGGTGCTGGCCTTTTCCCTTGTCGCCGGCACGCAACGGCGCGATGCAGCTATAGCAGAAGGCGAAAAGCTGCTTGACGCGCTGATCGATCATGCCGCTGCGGTCGCTCGTAAAGTGCAACCCCGACGCACAAACTAAAACGCCGGGCACAGGGCCCGGCGCGTTAGCACTAGAGCTTAGAAGACTTAGTCTTCCTGGCTATAGGTGTAGAAGGTCAGCGAACCGTCCTGATCGTTGTTGAGGGCAACAACGTCGGACACGTCGATCGAGTTGGCCGAGAAGAACTCGTTCAGGAACGAATTGCCGTTGAGGGCATCCTGAAGAGCCGTGATGTTGCTGGCATTGCCGTTCAGCGCATCGTTGAGCGCATTGGCGTCAAAGTTTGCAACATCTGCAATATCGATAACCTGGACGTCGCCAAGGTCGGCAGCGTCGCTGATGTTGCCGATGTCGCCGACGCTGTTACCGTCGGACGAGATGTTCGACAGGATGCCGTTGAAGTCGAGATTGCCAACATCACCGGTCGAGCCAGCAACGTCGCCAGCGCCGGTCACATCACCAACCGTGCCCGTTGCGTCGCCACCGGTGACGCTCGTCACGGTGTCGCCGACCGAAGTGCCGAGGGTGCTGTCGACCGAGTTGGTGACGCCTTCAACAGTTCCACTGACAGAATTGGTAACGCCATCCACAGTACCGGAAACAGTACCCGTCACCGAGTCGAGAGTATTACCAAGAACATTGGTGCTTTCGTTGTCCTGTGCGATGGAAACAGCAGTGGTAAGCGAAAGAGCAGCGGCAGAACCGAGAAGAATTTTATGGAAAGAGCGCATTAGCCCATCCTCCTTTTTTCATTTGTTATTTCAAACCCGTAAGGTTCGGAAGAGTAAGTCGTAAGCTAACCGAATGTTCCAACTCTAATTAAAACGTGATCGGAACTTTAACTTTGGTCGCTCGTAGAAAACCGAGTTGCAGCAAACGGTTAGTCGGCGCTCAGCATATCCAGAACCACGAAATCATCAGAAATCGTGATGGCAACCACGTCTTCGAAGCTCCGTCCGGCACCGGCAACAGCCTGCTCAAGTTGAGGATACTGGCTTGCAAGATCAGCAATGTCGTCGCGTGGCGTCGTGCAGGTAGTCGGGCGCATCCAGACTTCCTGCCCTGAAGTGAGCGCACCGATCAGCTTCTCCCGCCCGCCCTCGGTTTCCGAACAGGCGAGCGTCAGGGATCCGGCTGCACCTGTCCCCGAACCTTGACCCTGAACAGCAACTTGCTGGCCGGACGCGCCCGTTGATGGGGCGGCACCTGCTGTGCCGTTCGCAGTTGCCACTCCTGTTGCGCCTGTGACACCAGCCCCGGCACTCCCCGGCGCCGCACTGGTGCTCTCACGGCCGATGCTGACAATAGTCACATCGTTGACCGACACACCCAGACTTCCACCCACACTGTCATTCCCACGCCCAAGCGACAGTGCACCGGACGATTCGATCGACACCGAAACGCTATCCTTGAGCAGCTCGACGCTTTGCGTCTGGGTGCCTTCACCCACGATGCCCAAGCCGGGCTCCTGCGCCAAGAGCGGTGAAGCAAGTCCAATCAGCAGAATGGGCAGGACGCGATACATGGCAGAACTCCAGCGGGGGCCAGCGCGAGCAACGACTAAAATTGTTGCGAGTTCCGGCCTATCACGATCAACCTCTTGCCAGCGACCGGCGAAGCGGCCACAGTCGGTCTTGGGAAGCCTTTGTCCCCGGCCACTCTTCGGGACACGTTATGCCAGCACGCATTTCTCGCGCCACCTATGCCGATATGTACGGCCCGACCACAGGTGACCGGGTTCGCCTCGCCGACACCGAGCTCTTCATCGAGGTCGAGCGCGATTTCACGACTTATGGCGAAGAGGTCAAGTTCGGCGGCGGCAAGGTCATTCGCGATGGCATGGGCCAGTCGCAGCGCACCAGGGCGCAAGGTGCCGTCGATACGGTCATCACCAATGCGCTGATCGTCGATCATACCGGCATCTACAAGGCCGATATCGGCCTCAAGAATGGCGTCATCGCCGGCATCGGCAAAGCCGGCAACCCCGATACGCAATCCGGCGTCGACATCATCATCGGCCCTTCGACCGAAGCGATCGCCGGCGAAGGAAAGATCATAACTGCCGGCGCCATGGACGCGCACATCCACTTCATCTGCCCCCAGCAGATCGAGGAAGCGCTGATGAGCGGCGTCACCACCATGCTCGGCGGCGGCTCCGGCCCGGCGCACGGCACGCTGGCGACGACCTGTACCGGCGCCTGGCACATCGAGCGCATGATCGAAAGCTTTGACGCTTTCCCGATGAACCTGGCGCTTGCCGGCAAGGGCAACACCGCCGTTCCGGCACCGCTCGAGGAAATGATCCTCGCCGGCGCCTCCTGCCTCAAGCTCCACGAGGATTGGGGCACGACCCCGGCCACCATCGACAACTGCCTTTCGGTTGCCGACGCCTTTGACGTGCAGGTGATGATCCACACCGATACGCTTAACGAAAGCGGCTTCGTCGAGGACACGATCGGAGCCTTCAAGGGCCGCACCATCCATGCCTTCCACACCGAAGGCGCCGGTGGCGGTCACGCGCCGGACATCCTCAAGGTCGCGGGCCTGCCCAATGTCATCCCGTCCTCGACCAATCCCACGCGCCCCTACACCGTCAACACCATCGCCGAGCATCTCGACATGCTCATGGTCTGCCATCACCTCGATCAGTCCATCCCCGAAGACGTCGCCTTCGCCGAGTCGCGCATCCGCAAGGAAACCATCGCGGCCGAAGACATCCTTCACGACATGGGCGCGCTCTCGGTCATCTCCTCCGACAGCCAGGCCATGGGTCGCGTCGGCGAAGTGCTGATCCGCACCTGGCAGACCGCGGACAAGATGAAGCGGCAGCGCGGTCGGCTTTCCGAAGAAACCGGCGACAACGACAATTTCCGCGTCCGCCGCTACATCGCTAAATATACGATCAATCCGGCTATCGCCCACGGCATGAGCCAGCATATCGGCTCGGTCGAAGTCGGCAAACGCGCCGATCTCGTGATCTGGAGCCCGGCCTTTTTCGGCGTGAAGCCGGAAATGGTTCTTCTCGGCGGCTCCATTGCTGCCGCGCCGATGGGCGATCCCAACGCTTCGATCCCCACGCCCCAGCCCATGCATTACCGGCCCATGTTCGGAGCCTTTGGCAAGCTGGTCAGCCGCTCGTCCGTGGTCTTTATTTCGCAGGCGGCGCATGATGCCGGTCTGCGCAACCGGCTCGGCGTCGACAAGCAATTGCTGCCAGTGTCCAACACCCGCGGCGGGATCGGCAAGGCGGCGATGAAGCTCAACTCCGCCACGCCCAATATCGACGTTCATCCCGAAACCTATGAAGTGCGCGCCGATGGGGAACTGCTGACCTGCGAACCGGCGACCGTCTTGCCGATGGCGCAGCGCTATTTCCTGTTCTGATCAAAATGCATTGTCTCACTTCAGCCGCGGGCCTGTGCCATCCTGCGCGGCAACCTAACCGGGAGTCGCTCATGATCCGCACAGTCCTGCCGCTTGCCGTTTTTCTTGCAACCGCCACCGCGGCCTGGGCGCAGGAGGAGCCGGTCGAAGCAACGCTCGCGCCCATCGCCGTTCCGCTGACGGCATCCTCCGCCGTGACTTTGACGCTCGGAAGCGCCACCGATATCGAGATGACCACCGCCGTCTATCAATGCGATAGCGGCGAGGTGCTTTCCGCCCAATACATCAATGCCGCGCCCAATTTCCTGGCCCTGGTGCCGGTCGAAGGCGAAGTGCACATCTTCGTCACGGCGCTCTCCGGCTCTGGCGCCCGCTATGTGTCGGGCCCGTTCGAATGGTGGAACCAGGGTGATGAAGCAACGCTCCGAGACCTGACGCAGGACGAAGATGCCGAGCCGCTTGCCACCTGCACCGCTGCCAGCAATACGCCCTGACGAAAGTTCTCTATGCTCCGTGTCTCCACCATACTTCCGGCCGGCCACAAGGGGGCCGCGCCCTTCGATCGCGTCGTCCTTGAACACGACGAACGCCGCCTGCGCCGCAAGGTCCTGCGCCTCAGCAAGGGCGATGAGGTCATGCTGGACGTCCGGGAAACCACGACGCTGGACCACCTGGGCGGCCTCGAGCTCGAAGACGGCCGGATCGTCGAGGTCATCGCGGCCGACGAATTCTTGTATGAAATCCGTGGCCGCGATGCCGGGCACCTGCTGCGTCTTGCCTGGCATATCGGCAATCGCCACACCCCGGCCCAGCTTGAACCGGGCCGCATCCTGATCAAGCGGGATCATGTGCTCAAAACCATGCTGCAGGGCCTGGGCGCCACGGTCGCCGACGTCACCGAGCCGTTCTTTGCCGAACACGGCGCCTATGCGCACGCCCATGCCGATACCGGCCACGCGCTGCTGAACCGCCGTTGAGCCAGAGCCTGCAAAAACTTCTGACCTGGCTGTCGCCTGCGTTTCCGGTCGGCGCCTTTGCCTGGTCGGCTGGCCTCGAGACCGCGATCGTTCAGGGGATCGTTCACGATCGCTCAACAGCCGAGGACTGGATCGGCGGCACGCTCCAGCATGGCGGCATCAAGACCGACGCCATCCTCCTCGCCCATGCGCACCGCTCCTTTGCGGATCGACAGGCCCTGCGCGAACTCGCCGATCTCAGCCTGGCTCTGACCCCAGCCCGCGAGCGCCATGCCGAAACGGTTCTGACCGGAAATGCCTTCGTTCTTGCGACCGCCGCCTGGCCTGCCGACCAGCCGGCGCCGCTCCCTAAACCATGCCCCTACCCCGTCGCCATCGGCGCTGTCACAGGCAGCCACAACATTGACTTAGGGGAGACCCTGGTCGCGCTTCTGACCACGACCGTGCACAGCCAGGTCTCGGTCGCCGTACGCCTCGTACCCATCGGACAAAGCGACGGGCTTGCCATCATGGCGAGCCTCGAACCCGCAATCGCCGCGCTTGCCCTTCTGTGCCAGCATGCCACACTGGACGATATCGGCAGCGTCGCCTATGGCGCTGACATTGCCCAGATGCAGCACGAAACGCTGGCGACGAGGATTTTTCGCTCATGAACATGTTTGTCTCCTCTTTCATGTTCGTGGGGCTCCTGACGGTCGCCATGGCTCACTTCGTCTGGGCGCTGGGTCGCACCTGGCCGATCCGCGACGAAAAACTGCTGGCGCAAACCGTTGTCGGCACGCCCGGCGTCGAACGCATGCCGCCGCGTTATATTTCGTTCATTATCGCCCTCCTGGCCCTCGCCGCCGGCATTTTCGCCCTCGCGCTAGCCGACCACGACAGCGGCGGAAACGTCATGAATTTCAGCGGGATAGGCCTCGGCCTGCTGTTCCTCGCCCGCGGCATTGCCGGCTTTACCACTTGGTGGGCCGCGCAGTTCCCCGAGCCGATCTTCCGCCTCAACGATCGCCGCGTTTACTCGCCGCTCTGCCTTTTCCTCGGCGTCGGCTTTCTGACCCTCGTCGCCCTACGCCTGAGCTAACCCCTGGAGTTTCCATGCAAAAGAGCCTCAACGGACCCCTACGCATCGGCATCGGCGGCCCGGTCGGCTCGGGCAAAACGACGCTCTGCGAAATGCTGCTCAAGGCCATGCGCGACCGCTATTCCATGGCCGTGGTCACCAACGACATCTATACGCGCGAAGATGCCCTGATCCTCGCCCGCGTCCAGGCCATTTCCGAGGATCGCATCGTCGGCGTCGAAACCGGCGGCTGCCCACACACAGCCATCCGTGAGGATGCATCGCTGAACCTCGCCGCGATCGACGATCTCAACCAGAAATTCCCCGACCTCGACATCATCCTGATCGAGAGCGGCGGCGACAATCTCGCGGCGACCTTTTCGCCCGATCTTGCCGATCTCACCATCTACGTCATCTCGGTTGCCCAGGGCGAAAAGATCCCGCGCAAGGGTGGGCCGGCCATTTCGCGCTCCGACCTCCTGGTCATCACCCACACCGATCTCGCACCCTATGTCGGCGCCAGTTTGGACGTCATGGAAAGCGACACGCAAAAGGTGCGGCAGGGCCGGCCCTATGTCTTCACCGACCTGCTGCGCCGCGAAAGCCTCGACCAAATCATTGGCTTCATTGAAAAGCACGGCGGCTTCCAGGCTCAGGCGGCCGAATAGTGAGCTCGCCCATTCGCATGCGAAAAGTGCTTGATCGCCTCGAGCCGGTTCCGCCTGCTCCACACGGCATCTCGCTCCTGCCTTTCTCTCGAAGCGATTCGCTCAGCCTCCATGCACTGCTACAGCAGGGCTATGCGACAGGCGGCGGCAGTGTCGGCAAATTCGAGAGCTGGTTCGAACCCCTGATCAGCGACGAGGAATTTGACCCCGATCTCGTCCTCATTGCCGTGGACGAGCAAGATCGGCCGCTCGGCCTGGCGCAGTGCTGGACCAGCGGTTTTCTCAAGGACCTCGTTGTGCTGCCCGAATATCGCGATCGCCAAATCGGCACTTGGCTGCTGCACACGGCGTTCGCGGCAATCAGGGCGCGCGGACTGGCCCAGCTTGATCTGAAAGTTCTCGCCGACAACGTCGCCGCCAGGCGGTTCTATGCCCGGCATGGCATGGTCGAGGTCGAGTAGCGGCGCCTAGCTAACCATTACCACATGGCTGACCAACCGTCCGTCAGCGACATGGTGCAGCATCAACCCTGGCGGATCGGTGATATCGCTTTCCTTGCCATCGAGCCTGAGCTTGTTGGCGCGGGTCACCGATGATCCCATCGTTGCCTGCCGGCGGGCAAATTGCGTAAACAGTGGCCGGTGCACGTGCCCACAGGTCAGGCCCAGCACCACGTCGCCTGCGGCTTCAATAACCGCGGCGAGCTCGACGCCGCCAAAGCAGATGTTGCGGTCCTTATTGTCGATGCCGGTCAAGAACGGATGCTGGTGCTGGAAGATCAGCGTCGGCGTCTGGTCAGCCGCCAGTTCCGCCGCCAACCAGTCGAGCCGTGGCGCAGCATCGCCGTGATGGGCATCCTCTACCGTCACATCGAGGCCAATAACCCGGAATCCATCGAACCTGCCAACAACGCTAAGCGGCCGATCCGTGGTCCAGCCGTAAAGCTCGCCGAAACCGGCCCGCATGTGCCGGTGATCATCGACATTTCCCGGTACAACGAAGAATGGGCAGCCGACGCTGTCAAGCCGTTGCCGGACCGCCGCATAGCTCTTTTCGAATTGTGCTTCGGCCAGATCGCCGCTGACGACCAAGGCGTCTGGCCGAAGAGGACGTAACCAGCTCAGCACCCGGTCCAAACGGTCTAGCCTGTTGCTCGAACCATCGGCATGGATATCGCTGAGCTGGGCAATGATCATAGCTGCTGTGGGCGCACCAAGGCCACCACCGAACGGGGCGGCACGATTGCCGTGCCTTCGCTGATCGGCACTTCGAGCGTATCATCTGACTGGACGCCCACGACCCACTCGCCTTCTGGGAGATGGGCCGTGACTGGCTCGATCATGCGGTTGAACCAGACAAGAACTTCATCGTCCTTGTAGCGCAGCCACATGCCAAGCACTGAGGCGCCAGCATCGTTCCAGTCGCCTTCGTTCATCTCGCGATTGTCCGGGTGCAGCCAGACGATGTCGCGCACGCCGTTCCGTTCCTGACCGGAGAGGAAATGGTCATGCGTGATCGCCGGATGCTCCCGGCGGAAGGCGTTCACAGCCGAAACGAAATTGACCAGCGTGCCGTCGGCACCTTCCCAGTCGACCCAGGTGATCTCGTTGTCCTGCGCATAGGCATTATTGTTGCCCTGCTGGGTGCGATACATTTCGTCGCCCTGCTGGATCAGCGGGGTACCGCGCGAGAGGAACAGGGTTGCCAGGAGCGCGCGAACATCCCGCTTGCGGGCCGCGAGGATGTTCTCGTCCTCTGTCTCGCCTTCGGCGCCACAATTCCAGGACTGGTTGTTGTTGTGCCCGTCCTTGTTGTTCTCGCCATTGGCGTCGTTGTGCTTGTCATTGTAGCTGACGAGGTCACGCAGGGTGAATCCATCATGCACGGCCAGCATGTTGACGCCATGGCTCGGCTTGCGGCCGGCGAAATCGAAGAGTTCGGCAGAGCCCGCAATCTTGCCGGCAAGAGCGCCGATCTTGGACGGCTCGCCCTTCCAGAAAGCGCGAATTTCGTCGCGGTAGGTGTCGTTGTGTTCCTGGAACTCCTGGCCGAACTTGCCGACGGCATAACCGCCCGGACCCGGATCCCAGGGCTCGGCCACAAGGATGACCTTGCTGAGGACCGGGTCCGCCTTGATCTTCTTGAGCATTTCGGCTTCCGGATTGAAGCCCGGATCACGGCCAAGAATAGTTGCCAAGTCAAAACGGAAGCCGGCAACGCCGAGCTCCTCGACGTAGTAGCGCAGGCTGTCGATCACCAGCCGCTGCACGGCGGGGTGGTCACACCGCAGCGTGTTGCCGGTGCCTGTATCGTTGACCAGATACTTCTTACCGTCGACCTCGACGAAACGGTAATAGGTCTGGGGATCAAGCCCCATCATCGAGAGGATCGGCCCCTGCTGGTCGCCTTCGCCGGTATGGTTATAAACGACGTCCAGGATCACCGAGATGCCCGCCTTGCGATAGGCATCGGTCATCACCCGCAACTCCTGCGGCCCACGCGGCACAAGCCGGGGATCGACAGCGAAATAGGCGATGGGGTTATAGCCCCAGGCATTTGTGAGGCCGAGCGCGGGCAGATGGCCCTCGTCGATCCAGGCGGCCGTGGGCATCAACTGCACCGTGTCGACGCCCAGGTGTTTGAAGTGGTCGATAACGCGGCGTGTTGTGAGCGCCGCAACGGTTCCGCGCAGCGGACCCTGAACGCTGGGATGGCGCATGGTGAAACCGCGCACATTGAGCTCGTAGAATAGACCTGGCGCCTTCTTGCGGCGCGGACGCGCCTTGTTGTCGGTCTCCCCGCGCACGATCGCCTTAGGGATCAGTGGCGCGGTATCGACGGCCTCTTCGCGACCCAGCCGCAGGCGCGGCGACCGCACGAAGACGCGGTCGAGATGCCGGGCATAGGGATCAACAAGGAGCTTGTTGGGATCAAAGAAAAAGCCCTGGTCCGGATCATAGGGGCCCTCAGCACGCAAGCCGTAGCGTGCACCGGGAAAGACATTGGCGATGAAACCGGCACGAGTATTGTCCTGGTGGACATCGAGTTCATACCGGCCGATTTCCTGGTCCTGCTCGTCGAACAGGCAAACCCAGATATTGGTCGCAGTTTCAGAATAAACAGCAAAATTGACCCCATCCGGGGTGACCGTCGCGCCAAGCGCTTCGGTTCGCCCGGCATGGGGCACGAGTTCTGGTTGCATCGCTAAAAGGCCGATCTAGGTAATGACGCTGGGTTCGACCCGTCCGGTTCTGGCCTTGATCCCGGCCAATTGCTCGACGATCCCGATAAGCGGCTCGAGCGCAAGTTGGGTGTCGAGGTCGTGGCGTCCATCGGCGGCTTCGTACCGTTCGAGATAGACTCGCAACGTGGCGCCTACCGTGCCGGTTCCTGAAAGCCGCAGGACAATTCGCGAACCATCCGCAAAGCCGATGCGAACGCCCTGCTTGGCGCTGGTCGAGCCATCCACCGGGTCGTGGTAGGTGAAGTCATCGGCATAGGCGACCTGCATGTCCTCGCCCAGCGTCTGGCCCCGGAGCGACGGCAGTTTGGCGCGCAGATCATCCATCAGCGTGTTGGCAATGGCGCTGTCGACCTCTTCATAGTCGTGACGCGTATAATAGTTGCGGCCATAGGTGCGCCAATGCTCGCGCACGATCTCGTCGACGCCCTGCTTGCGCACGGCAAGAATATTGAGCCAGAGCAGCACAGCCCAAAGCCCGTCCTTTTCCCGCACATGGTCCGATCCCGTACCGGCGCTTTCCTCGCCGCAGATAGTGACACGGCCGGCATCCAGCAAATTGCCGAAAAACTTCCAGCCGGTAGGCGTCTCATGCATCTCGATGCCGAGCTTTTCCGCAACGCGATCGGCGGCAGCGCTGGTGGGCATGGAACGGGCGATGCCGGCAATGCCGTTCTTGTAGCCAGGCGCCAGATGGGCGTTCGCCGCAAGCAGCGCCAGGGAGTCCGAAGGCGTGACGAAACGGTTCTTGCCGATGATGAGATTGCGATCGCCATCACCGTCCGAAGCTGCGCCGAAGTCTGGACCGTCAGGGGTCATCAGCAGGTCGTACATGTCCTTGCAATAAACAAGGTTCGGATCGGGATGCCCATTGTCAAAGGTGGGCGATGGCGTGCCATTGACGACAGTTCCCTTGGGCGCGCCCAGCATGTCTTCGAGAATGGCGTGGGCGTAAGGCCCGGTCACCGCCGACATTGCGTCAAAGGTCATCCGGAAGCCGCCGGCGAACAGGGCACGAATGGCATCGAAGTCAAAGAGCGTCTGCATCAGCGCCGCATAGTCTTCGACCGGATCGATCACCTCGACCACCATATCGCCAACCTGCTGGGTGCCAGTGGTGTTGAGGTCGATGTCCGCGGTGTCCAGGGTCTTGAAACTGTCGATCACCTTGGTGCGGGCATAAACCGCGTCGGTGATCTTTTCCGGCGCCGGTCCACCATTGCCGATATTGTACTTTATGCCGAAATCGCCATCGGGCCCGCCCGGATTGTGACTGGCCGAGAGTACAAGGCCCCCGAACGCCTTGTAGTGGCGGATCACATGGCTGGCAGCTGGCGTGGAGAGAATGCCCCCTTGCCCGACCAGCACCTTGTCAAAGCCGTTGGCTGCCGCAATGCGGATGGCTTTCTGGATGGCGACGTCATTAAAGAAACGCCCGTCGCCGCCGATCACCAATGTCTGGCCGGCAAAACCTTCGAGGCTGTCGAAGATGGCCTGGATGTAGTTCTCGACATAATTGGGCTGCTGATAAACCGTCACGCGCTTGCGCAGGCCCGATGTGCCCGGCTTCTGGTCGGAAAACGGCGTGGTCTTAATCGTTTGCGTCGTCATTGAGGCTCATTCCGGTCAGCGAGGCATAGAGTTGCGCATAGCGGGCGGCGCTGGTTTCCCAGCTCACATCCGACTTCATTCCGCGCCTCTGCATTTTCTTCCAGGATCGTTCGTCGGCATAAAGCTCGAAGGTGCGTCGCAGTGCATCACCCAGCGCCGGCCCAGTAGGCGGCGCGAACTGAACGCCGGTAGCGACTTCCGCCTGCATGGCGGCAACGTTGGCGTCAATCACCGTGTCATTGAGCCCGCCGACACGGCTCACCAGCGGAATGCAGCCATAGCGAAGCGCATAAAGTTGGGTCAGCCCGCACGGCTCGAAGCGCGAAGGAACGATGATGACATCGGCCCCACCCTGCAGCAGATGGCTGAGCTTTTCATTGTAGCCGGTAACCAGGCCCACCTTCCCCGGATGCCTCTGCGTAGCACTGCGAATGGCGTTTTCCAGATGCGCCTCACCAGAGCCGAGCACGGCCAGCTGACCGCCTAGGGAGACGAGGTAGTCGATATTGTCAGCGAGAAGGTCGATGCCCTTCTGCCCGGTCAGGCGGCTGATCACGGTGAACAGCGGCACGTTGAGCGGCTCGAGGCCAAACTGCTCCTGGATAGCGCGCTTGTTGACCAGCCGGTTCTGGATCGTGCTGGCCGTATAGTTCTGCACAAGGGCCGGGTCGGTTGCAGGGTTCCAGGCATTCATGTCGATGCCGTTGAGCACGCCAAAGACTGTCGAAGCACGGTTATTGAGCAGTCCGTCGAGCCCCGAACCAAAATCCGGTGTGCGGATTTCGGCGGCATAGGTGGGAGATACGGTAGTCACCGCGTCGGCGCATTCGATGCCCGATTTGAGATAGCCAACGCCGCCATAATATTCGACGCCATAGACGGAAAAAGCATGCGGCGGCAGGCGGAGCTGCCAGAAAATGTCGACGCCAAACGTGCCCTGAAAAGCCATGTTGTGGACGGTCATGACGGTTTTGAGCGTCGATGACGGTCCAAATTTGACATAAGCTGGCACAAGGCCTGCTTGCCAATCATGGGCATGGATCAGGTGGGGGCGGTAGCCGTCCACAAGCCCGAGGCCGAGCTCGGAAGCCACCCAGCTCAAGGCGGCAAACCGCTTCCAGTTGTCCGGCCAGTCCCAGCCTTCCGGACCCATATAGGGATTGCCCGGCCGGTCAAACAACGCTGGCGCATCGAGTACGATCAAGTCGAGCCCCGCCACGCGGCCGGCGATCAGCCGTCCGGTGACGCCGAAGAGATCGGAGAACTGCGCAACTTCACGTCGTTCTTCGATCCTGCTGAGGACCGCCGGATAGCCTGGCACCAACGTGCGCATCGCTACGCCAGTCGCAGCCAAGGCGCCGGGCAGCGCGCCGGCAACATCTGCCAGCCCGCCCGTCTTGATCAGCGGATAGATCTCGGAGGTGACCGACAGGACTTCGATCATCGATCGGCCAGATACCGGTTGACCATGGCCTGGGTGACCAGGGTCACGCCCTCTTCGGTGCGGCGGAACCACTTGGCGTCGAACTCGGGATCTTCGCCAATTACCAATCCTTCCGGAATGGAAACGCCGCGATCGATCACCGCCTTGCGCACGCGCGCATTGCGGCCGATGTCACAATAGGGCAGCACCACAGCCTCATCGAGCACCGAATAGGAGTGGACACGTGATCCAGTCGACAGGAGCGTGCGCTGCAGGTGACCGCCCGAAATGATGCAATCGCCCGAGACCAGCGAATTTACCGCCGAACCGCGGCGCCCGTCATAGTCATGCACGAACTTGGCCGGCGGAGTGATCTCCGCATAAGTCCAGATCGGCCAGTCCTTGTCGTAGAGGTCGAGCTGCGGTGTAATGTCGGTCAGATCGATATTGGCCTTCCAATAGGCGTCGACCGTTCCGACGTCGCGCCAATAGGACACCGTTTCGTTGCTCGAGCGGACGCAGGAGCGGGTAAAGCGGTGCGCCCAGGCCGTGCCGTTCTTGACGAGATAGGGAATGATGTCCTTGCCGAAGTCGCGGTTGGACCCCTCGGTGGCCGCGTCGCGGCGCAGCTGTTCCATCAGGAACTTGGTGTCGAAGACATAGATGCCCATTGAGGCCAGCGCCATGTCGGGATTGCCGGGAATGGACGGCGGGTCCTTGGGCTTTTCGACGAAATCGATGACGCGGTCACGTCCATCGACATGCATGACACCGAAGCCGACGGCTTCCATGCGCGGCACTTCGAGGCAGCCGATCGTGACATCGGCGCCGGTGTCCACATGCTGGCGCAGCATGATTTCATAGTCCATCTTGTAGATGTGGTCGCCCGCAAGAATAACGATATAGCGGGCGCCCGAATCCTCGATGATGTCCATGTTCTGGTAGACGGCGTCGGCAGTGCCGGCATACCACATATCCTCGCGCACGCGCTGCGATGCCGGGAGGACGTCGAAGCTCTCGTTACGCTCGGGACGAAGGAAGTTCCAGCCGCGCGACATGTGGCGGATCAGCGAATGCGCCTGGTATTGCGTCGCCACCGAAATGCGGCGGATGCCGGAATTAATGGCATTGGACAGCGCGAAATCGATGATGCGCGCCTTGCCGCCGAAGTAGACAGCCGGCTTGGCGCGACGATCGGTCAGCTCCATGAGGCGCGTGCCGCGTCCACCGGCAAGCACATAGGCCATGGCTTCACGAGCCAGAGGCGACGGAACACGGTAATCAGCCATTCTAAAGCCCTCCTAGAATGCCCGGATTGCTCCGGGTCGTATCAGTTGCGCCGCCCTTGGACGGCTCGAATTTAAGGAACAAAGTGGCAAGCGGCGGCAAGAAGAGCTCCGCTTCGGCGGGCCAATGCTTGCCCTCGACCTCGTAAGCCTCGATGACGCCCTGGTTGCCCGTATTGCCACCGGCATACCAACCGGCGTCGGTATTGAGCCGTTCCACCCATTGTCCAGCCAGGGGCATGGGCACTTTATAGCCGCTGCGTGGCACTGGCGTGAAATTGGTGATGACCAGCACCGGATCAGCCCCCGGCGCCTTGCGCAGCCAGGCGAGTACGGAATTGGCATGATCGTTGCCGATCACCCATTCAAAGCCCTCCGGCTCGCAATCGCGTTCATGCAGGGCCGGCAGGCTCCGATAGGCGGCGTTAAGATCGGCGACGAGCCGTCGCATCCCCTCATGGGCAGGCGCGTCGAGAAGCCACCAGTCGAGCGAGCGAGCCTCGGACCATTCTTCGCGCTGCGCGAATTCCTGGCCCATGAACAAGAGCTTCTTGCCCGGGTGGCCCCACATATACCCGAGATATGCTCGCAGATTAGCGAACTTCTGCCAGTCGTCGCCCGGCATCTTGGTCAGCAGCGCGCCCTTGCCATGCACCACTTCATCATGGCTGAGCGGCAGAACGAAGTTCTCGCTGAACGCATAGACCATGCCAAAGGTCATGTCGTTGTGGTGATAGCGCCGATGAATGGTCTCGCGGCTCATGTAGCGCAGCGTGTCGTTCATAAACCCCATGTTCCACTTGAACCCGAACCCCAGTCCACCGGCATAAACGGGGGAACTGACGCCCGGCCAGGAGGTGGATTCCTCGGCGATCATGAAGGCGCCAGGAAAGTTGCGATAAACCTCGGAATTGACCCGCTGGAGGAAGGCGACAGCTTCAAGGTTCTGGTTGCCGCCATGCTTGTTGGGCACCCATTCGCCCGGCTGGCGGGAGTAGTCGAGGTAGAGCATCGAGGCCACGGCGTCGACGCGCAGTCCATCGATATGGAAGACTTCTAGCCAGTACATGGCGTTATTGGTGAGGAAGGACGACACTTCCTTGCGGCCGAAATTGTAGATCGCCGTGTTCCAGTCCGGGTGGAATCCTTGGCGCGGATCGGCATGCTCGTAAAGCGCGGTCCCGTCGAAATTGGCAAGGCCGAAATCGTCGGTTGGGAAGTGTGCCGGCACCCAATCGAGGATGACGCCAAGCCCTGCTTCATGCGCTGCGTTTACCAGCCGGGCAAAACCCGCCGGATCGCCAAACCGTGCTGTCGGCGCAAACAGTCCCGTGGGCTGATAACCCCAGCTCGGATCGAACGGGTGTTCCGAGACCGGCATGAATTCAAGGTGGGTATAGCCCATGTCAGCAGCATAGGGCACCAACTGCTCGGCGAGCTGGTCATAGCTCATGAAGCCGCCATCGGCGCGACGGCGCCAGGAGCCCAAGTGCACCTCGTAGATGGACATCGGCGTGCGGCGCCAATCCTTCTTGGCGCGCTCTTCCATATACTTCTGGTCCGTCCAGGTGAACGGCGTCGGATCAGGCACGACCGAAGCGTTGCGCGGACGCAGCTCAGCCTGCCGGGCATATGGATCGGCCTTGAGCGGCAGCACCTGCCCGTTCGGCCCCACGATTTCATACTTATAGATCGTGCCGGTACCGAGCACGGGAATGAACACTTCCCAGATACCCATGCGATTGCGCATCGGATGGCGGCGGCCGTCCCATTCGTTGAACGACCCGACGACTGATACGCGCAGCGCGTTTGGCGCCCAGACAGCAAAATGGGTGCCGTGGATACCCTCGAATTCCATCTCGTGGGCGCCCAGCTTGTCGAAAAGCCGAAGGTGGCTGCCCTCGCCGATATAATAGTCGTCCATCGGACCCAGCACGGGTCCGAAGGTATAGGGATCGAACACGTCCCATTCGCCGCCGGCATTTTTGGCGTGGTAGCGGATCGGCTGGCGATCCTTGATCTCGACCTTGGCCTCGAAGAACCCCGCCGGATGGCGCGGTATCAGGTGGCCCAGCGCTTCGCCATCGAGAGTAAAGGCATGCAGCGTTTCGGCATGGGGCACAAAGGCGCGGAGCACCTGAGCTTCACCCACTTCATGCAGGCCCAAAAAGGCGAAAGCATTGCTGTGGCGCCCCGCCACGATGGCTTCGATTTCGCGGCCATCCGCCTGCCAGGTTTCCTTGCTTACGCTCAAGCCGACACTCCCCCAGACCGGACCAAGACGGGTACCGGCAAAAACTTACAATGCGCGGGGACTGATCTTGTTCGCTAATTTCCCCGCGCCTTGAAGATATTTATCAAGTCGTCGGCACGCCCCAGATGTCCTTGGCATATTGCCTGATCGTCCGGTCCGACGAGAAAAAGCCGACGTTGGCCGTGTTGCGGATCGCCATGGCATTCCAGCGCGCCCGGTCCTGCCAGAGCTTGTCTACCTTGGCCTGCGCCGCAGCATAGGCATCGAAGTCGCGCGCAACCATGAACCAGTCGTGGTCGTAAAGCCCGCCGATCAAGTCGCGATAGCGATTAGGATCGTCTGGCGAGAACACGCCCGAGGCAATGGAGTCGAGTGCTTCGCGCAAGCGCGGCGAGGTGTCGATCGCCGATCGCGGCACTTCCGAGCGGCGGCGCTTTTCTTCCACTTCTTCCGTCGTAAGACCGAAGATGACGATATTTTCGTCGCCAACCTCGGTGTGCATTTCCACATTGGCGCCGTCCATCGTGCCGATGGTGACACCTCCATTGGCCATGAACTTCATGTTGCCGGTGCCCGAAGCCTCCATGCCGGCCGTCGATATCTGCTCGGAAAGGTCGGCCGCCGGAACGATGACTTCGGCAAGGCTGACATTGTAGTTGGGCAGGAACACCACCTTTAAGAGCCCGCGCACCGCCGGGTCATTGTTGACCACGCGCGCCACGTCGTTGATCAGCTTGATGATCAGCTTGGCGTTCCAATAGCTCGGCGCCGCCTTGCCTGCGAAAATCTTGACCCGTGGCACCCATTCACGCTCCGGATGCGCCCGGATTTCGTCGTAAAGCGTCACCGCGTGGATGATATTGAGCAGTTGCCGCTTGTATTCGTGGATGCGCTTGATCTGCACGTCGAACAGCGCGTCCGGCGACACATTGAGGTTCATCCGGTCCTTGATCAGCTTGGCGAGCCGCTGCTTGTTGGCAAGCTTGATCTCGGCAAATTGCTTTTGGAAGCCCGGATCTTCCGCATGTGGCGCGAGCAGCTTGAGCTTGTCGATGTCGTCAAGAAACTCCGGCCCGATGCGCTCCGTGACGAGCTTTGTCAGCGCAGGATTGCACTGCATCAGCCATCGACGCGGGGTGATGCCGTTGGTCTTGTTGTTGATGCGATCCGGATAAAGCTTGTGGAGGTCCGCAAAAACCGTCTGCTTCATCAGCTCGGTATGCAGCGCCGATACGCCATTGATCGAGTGCGATCCGACAAAGGCCAACTGGCCCATGCGCACGCGCCGCCCGCCATGCTCGTCGATCAGCGACACGGCAGCCGCCTGCTGGTCGGTAAAGCCAGCCTTGCTGCGCGCCTCCGCCAGGATGTCGGCATTGATTTGGTAGATGATCTGCATATGCCGCGGCAGCAGCCGCTCCAGCAGCGCGACCGGCCAGCTCTCGAGCGCTTCGGGCAGCAGCGTATGATTGGTATAGCCGAAGGTCGCTTTGCTGAGCTTCCAGGCCTCGGCCCATTTGAGTCCATTGTCGTCGACGAGAATGCGCATCAGCTCGCAGATCGAGATCGCCGGATGCGTATCGTTAAGTTGGATCGCGACTTTGTCGGGCAAGGATCCGAGATCGCCATATTGCTGGAGATGCCGGCGGACGATGTCCTGAAGCGAGGCCGAGGAGAAGAAGAATTCCTGGCGCAGGCGCAGCTCCTGCCCTGCCGCGGTCGAGTCTGCAGGATAAAGCACGCGCGTGATCGCCTCGGCCTTGGCGCTTTCTTCCAGAGCGCCGATATGGTCGCCGGAATTGAACTTGTCGAGCAGGATGGGGTCGATCGGCTGCGCGCTCCAAAGGCGCAGCGTGTTCACGCGCGCGCCGCGCCAGCCAACGATCGGCGTGTCATAGGCGACCGCAAGCAGATGTTCGTTGGGCCGCCACTCCTGCCGCACTTCCCCGTCAGGATCGGTGACCGGCTCGACATGCCCGCCAAAGCCCACTTCATAGGCGCTTTCGCGGCGCTCGAACTCCCAGGGATTGCCGTGAGCGAGCCAGTCTTCCGGCAGCTCGACCTGCCAGCCCTCGCTCATTTCCTGCCGGAAAAGGCCATGAGCATAGCGGATGCCATAACCATAGGCCGGGATCTTTACCGACGACATCGATTCGAGGAAGCACGCTGCCAGCCGACCGAGGCCACCATTGCCCAACGCCGCGTCAGGTTCGAGATTGATCAGGTCGCCCAGATCGACATCGAGGTTCTTGAGCGCCTGATTGAGCGGCTCCATCAGCCCGACATTGCTGATGGCGTCGCGCATCAGCCGGCCGATGAGGAACTCAAGGCTGAGGTAATAGACGCGCTTGTTGGAGGTGCGCCACGTTTCACGCGAGCTCTCCATCCACCTGTCCATGACCCGGTCACGCACGGCAAGGATCGTGGCCTTGAGCCAATCATGCGGGCGGGCAACGATGGGGTCCTTACCGACCGAATAGATCAGCCGTTCAAGGATCTCAGCCTGCAACGCTTCAACGGTTGTGGAACGCGGTTCCGGCGTGGGGGCATCGTAGACGATCGGCTTTTGCGGCATGTCGCAACCCAAAATTCATAAGCGATGTTCCCCTCAGAACGGGGGCACTGTGGCACGCAAACGTGACAGGGAAAAGCCCCCCGCTCAGTCCACCTTCTCTGCAGTCACGACCACAGCGTCCTGCTCTTCCGTGACCCGGACGCCGCCTTCGCGCGCCTGTTCGCGGGCATTGCTGAGCAGCAACTGTCCAAGTTGGCGCCAGTCTTCGCCATTGAGCTGCATCTCGAAGCGCTGCCGGTCGCGGTCACGCACGCCGTCGATGACGCCCTCGATCTGCTGCTCGTCGGCACCCAGCATGCGGATCGCTTCCCCGCCGAAGGTGATGGCAGAATCGAAAAGCTCGCGATGCTGATACTCGACCCCGGCACGGATCAGCTCGATGGCATGACCACGGTCGAAGGCGCGGGCCATGACGCGAGCGAGCGGAAACTCGTCGCGCAACAGTTCGGCGATGCGCGTGGTCTGCACCTTGTCATTCGTGCAGACGAGGATCAGGTCCGCGGAGCCGGCCCCTGCGGCATGGAGGATATCGAGCCGCGTGCCGTCGCCGTAATAGACCTTGAAGCCGATCTGGGCGGCAGCGCGGATCATCGATGTGTCGTTGTCGATGATCGACACCGAATGGCGCAGCGCCAGAAGCGGCTGGCTGGCAATCTGTCCGAAGCGGCCGAAGCCAATGATAAGGACGCGCCCGGAAAGGCCATCGGCCTTCTCCACGCCCTCGAAGGACTGCACTTCCTTGGGCATGAACATGCGCATGGGGATGATCGCAAATGGCGTCAGCACCATGGAGATGATCACCGTGGCGGTGAAGATCGCATTGGTCGGCGCGTCGATCAGCCCCGCCGAGGCAGCGGTAGTGTAGAGCACGAAAGCAAATTCGCCGCCCTGCCCCATCAACACCGCCCGCTCCAGCGCCTCGCCATGGCTGGAGCGCAAAAGCCGGGCGATGATGTAGATCGCGCCCGCTTTGACCAGCATGTAGCAGACGACGCTAAGGGCGATGATCTGCCAGCTCGCAGCCACCACGGCAAGATCGAGCGACATGCCCACGGCGAGGAAGAAGAGACCCAGCAGCAGACCGCGGAAAGGCTCTACGTCCGCCTCGAGCTGATGCTTGAAGGTCGAGGTCGAGAGCAGCACGCCTGCGAGAAACGCCCCCATGGCCATGGAGAGCCCGCTCGCCTGGAACAGGAGCGCCGCGCCCAGCACGACCAGCAACGCCGCTGCCGTCATCACTTCCCGCACCTTGGCCTGCGCGAGAAGCGCGAAGAACGGATTCATGATCCGGCGCCCGACAAAGATCAGCGCCAGGATGGCGCCGATCGCAGCTGCGACGGCGATGATCCGCGTCCATGCATCCACCTCACCCGTCGATGGCGCGAGCAGCGCCACTACCGCCAAGAGCGGCACGATGGCGAGGTCTTCGAGCAAGAGGATCGACACCATGCGCTGCCCGCCCGGGGTTGTCAGCTCACCGCGCTCGCCCAGTATCTGCATGACGATGGCGGTAGAGGTCAGCACGAAGCCCATGCCGAAGACGAAGGCTACGGCGGGTGCGAACCCCAGCAGGATACCAACCCCAGTCAGGAGCGCGCCGCAGACCGCGACCTGGATCACCCCCAGCCCGAAGATTTGTTTCCGCAATGCCCAGAGCTTGCTGGGCTCCATTTCGAGCCCGATGATAAACAGGAACAGCACGACACCGAGTTCTGCCGCAGCAAGGATCGCCGCCGGATCGCGGATCAGCCCGATGCCTGATGGCCCGAGGATCAAGCCCGCCGCCAGATAGCCTAGGACCGACCCAAGTCCGAATCGCTTGAACAGCGGCACGGCAATGACGCCGGCCGCCAGAAGCGCCACGATCGGCACGAGATCCACGCCATGATGCGCGGCTTCTGCCGCATGGGAAACTACTTCGCCCGCCATCGAAACCCCAAATACGCTTTGGCGCGACACTGGTGCGGCAAGGCGCTGGCGTCAAGCAAGGGGCTCGACTGGCTTCTATGTGTCAGCCAGCCGGGTCGACGCCATCCGGTGCCGTCCCGGCGGGCGGGCTCAAGCGCTCCTCCTTTCGCTTCTGGCCCTTGTCCGGCTCAGCCTCTTCTTCCAGTCGCTGCTCGCGGACGGCCTGCGCAGCATTGGCCAGAAGCTCGTCCCGGTCGCTCATCTGCCGCGTCCGGTAGACGGGACGTTTCGGCTTTACCGGCTTGCCGGGCAGCACATGGGCAATCACCGACTGCGCGATCAGCAGCATCGGCACGGCTACAAGGCCGCCCACCGGTCCCCACGCCCAGATCCAGAATGTAATCGAGAGGAAAATGACGAACGGATTGAGGGTCAGCGTCTTGCCGATGAACTGCGGCGTAAAAATCTGCCCTTCGACGAAGTTGATGCTGGCGTAGCAGATGACCGGCAGGAGAATACGAAACAGCTCCGTTTCGGTGCCGAGTCCCACCATCAGCAGCACGGTGATCATCACCGCCTGCCCCACATAAGGGATGTAGTTCAGCACCGCCGCCATCGCGCCCCACAGAAGCGGCGACGGCATGCCGATCGCCCACATGGCCAGCGTCACCGCCGTGCCGACGCACAGATTGATCATGGTCACCGAAAGCAGGAAGCGGCTGACCTTGTGCTCGACCTCGCGAAAAATATGAGCGGTACGCCAGCGCATCCGGCGCGTCACGCACATGGAAAGGATCGACACCCGGATGTGGTCGCGCGTGGCCACGAAGAAGTAGAGGCTGGCGAGAAAGATCGCAACCTGCGCGAGGATCGCCGGCGCCAGCATCGCCATGCCAGTCATGGCGCTCCCATCCTCGACCGTCACCGACACTGCCGAATCCGAGCCCAGCACCGAGCTGAACTGTTCCTGGAAGCTCGACAGGGATTCGAGCGGCTCCTTGAGGTTGGCGATCTGCTGCTGCAGCTTCTCCCAGATCACCGGAGCCCGAGCGATCCAATCGCTGAGCGGCACGGCGAAAATCACGGCGAAGCCGGCGATGACGCTCAACAGCAGCAGCACGACTACGCCTGCCGAAAGCGCCGGCGGCACCCCCCAGCCCTCAAGCCGATCGGCAACCGGGCCGAACATCAACCCGACAACGACGGCCAGCATGACCGGCGCCAGAAACACCTGACCGGCCTGCAGCGAAACCAGAAGGACCACAAAGCCGATACCGATCAGGGCAAGCCGTGCGGCATTGCCGAGAATTCGCTCAAATTGGCTTTGCGACATGTCGGCAGAAACGGCCTTTGGTACAGGCATGGGCATAGTGGTCACCGACGCAGTTACTTGCGCCGAAAACGTCTCCCACCCCCAAGTGTTCCTCCCTTACAACCTGTCGACCCAGCCGTCAGGCTTGGGTAAGCTTGGCCCGAATCCTCAAGCTTTCGGAAAGCTCCATGTCGCGCAAAATCATCATCGACACTGATCCTGGTCAGGACGATGCCGTCGCCATTCTTCTCGCCCTTGCCTCGCCTGAAGAGATCGAAGTGCTCGGCATCGTGGCAGTCGCCGGCAATGTCGGCCTTGCCCAAAATGCCATCAATGCGCGCAAGGTAGTCGAGCTATCCGGCCGCACCGACATCCCCGTCTATGCCGGCTGCGCCCGCCCCATGCGCCGCACCCTGGTGACCGCCGAACACGTCCACGGCGACACTGGTCTCAACGGCCCCGACCTCCCCGATCCGCAGGTCCCGCTGCAAGCCCAGCACGGCGTCGATTACATCATCGACACACTGATGAATGCCGAGCCGAAGACCGTGACCCTCTGCACGCTCGGACCGCTGACCAACATCGCCATGGCACTAATCAAACAGCCCGAGATTGCCGACCGCATCCAGGAAATCGTCATGATGGGCGGGGCGTATTTCGAGGTCGGCAACATCACGCCGGCCGCCGAATTCAACATCTATGTCGATCCCGAGGCCGCAAATGTGGTCATGCGCTGCGGTGGGCCGATCACCATCCAGCCACTCGACGTCACCCACATGATCCAGTCGACCCCTGCCCGCCTCGACGCTATCAAGGCCCTCGGCAACCGCAGCGGCCAGGCGGTCTACGACATGCTGACCTTCTCGGAAGGCTTCGACCTCAAGAAATACGGTTGGACCGGCGCCCCGCTGCACGACCCCACCGTCATCGCCTACCTGCTCCAGCCTGAGCTCTTCGAAGGCCGCCACTGCAATGTCGAAATCGAAACGGCAAGCGAGCTCACGGTCGGCATGACCGTGGTCGATTACTGGCACGTCACCGAGCGCCCCCGCAACGCCACCTACATGCGCAGCGGCGACGCGGACGGCTTCTACAAGCTGCTGACCGAACGGCTGGCGCGTCTGCCCTAGGTCAACCGCACCTCCCGCTCCATCCCTATGGCCCCGAGGAACGCCCGGTCGTGACTGACCACCAGGAGCGCGCCGTCGAATGCCCGTAAACCCGCCTCGACCACCTCGATCGCTCCGATATCGAGGTGGTTGGTGGGTTCGTCCAGCACCAGGAGCATGGGTGGCCGCACGCCACCCAGCACACAAGCCAGTCCCGCCCGCAACATCTCCCCGCCGCTCAGCGTGCCCACCACCTGCAGCGCCGCATCGTTGCGAAACATGAAGGCCGCCAGCACCGCCCGGCAGTCGTTGACCGAGCTTTCGGGATTGAGCCGGCGAAAGTTGTCGACAATCGACTGGCGGCGATCGAGCAGCGCCACCTGCTGATCGAGCAAAGCCATCGTCCCGCCGATCTGCACCGAGCCGGAACTCGGCACCAGCGACCCCGTCAGCAACCGCAACAGGGTGGTCTTCCCCGACCCGTTCGGCCCAGTGATGGCCACCCGCTTGGGCCCGACAAGGTCGAGCGAGAAGTCGCGGATCACCGGACGCTCCGGATGATGACCGCCACTAACTCCCTGCGCCCGCAACACGACCTTTCCGGCATGAACGCCGCTCGATGCCAGCTTGACCGCAAACGGCGTCAGCACTTCGATCCTCGCCCGTGCTTCCCGCGCCTGCACCTCGGCCGCATCCGCCTGCTTTTCGGAGAGCCGATGAAGGCCCGCAGACGTCTCTTCCGCGCGCCGCTTCATGCCGCCCAGCAAGATTTTGGGCATGTCGCCTTTTGCCGCCTTGCGCCGGCCGCCCGCATCGCGCTTGTCCTGCCGCTCGCGCGCCTCCTGCGCCGCCCGTGCAGCATCGCGCTGCTGGCGCTGGGCAATATCGAGGTCGTGCTGCGCAGCCGAAAGCTCCAGCGCCTTGCGCTCGCGATAAAAGCTCCAGTTGCCGCCATAGCTCGTCGCGCCAAGCCCGGTCAGTTCAACAATGGCATCCATGGTTTCGAGCAGGGCCCGATCATGGCTGATAACGATCGCTGCCCCGCGCCAGCCGGCGAGCAACTCAGTGACGGCTGCCCGTCCATCATCGTCGAGATTGTTGGTCGGCTCATCGAGAAGGATCAGGTCCGGCGCATCGAACACCAGGGCCGCCAGCGCCACCCGCGTCCGCTGCCCGCCGGAAAGGTTCGACAGCAGCGTGTCGCCGCCGACCGGCCAACCGAGTTCCGCCAGCGCCGCTTCGAACCGCGCTTGGAGCGTCCAGTCCGCATCGGCCAGTTCCTCGGCAGTCGCAGTGCCATTCGTCGCGCGTTCCTGCAACGCCAGCCCCTCGCGCACCCCAAACCGGTCGGCGACCGTCTCGCCCTCGCCCGGCCGGACTTCCTGGCGCAACACACCCATGCGGCCGGTAACGCTTACCGTTCCCGCCGCGGGCGCAAGTTCACCGGCGATCAGGCGGAACAGCGTGGTCTTGCCGACGCCATTGCGCCCGACGAGCCCGGTTCGGCCGGGACCAAAACTAAGATCGAGATTGGAAAAAAGCGTCTGGCCGTCAGGGCCGACGTAGGAAAGACGCGAAATCGTGACGGAAGCAGGCATGGAGATCCCCATTGGCAAAGCAGGTCGGCATTGCGTTAGGGGTCATTTCCATCGAGGACCGTCCGGTCGAGTTGCGATGGGACTGAAGATAATGGGCTGAGCGCCCGCGTCAACCTCGTGCTGGAAAATCACGCGACGCTTGGCTAGTGTCCGCTGCCGCTGGAGCCGCCAAATGGACCTTTTCACCCTCGTTACCTTTACCGTCGCCTATTCCATCGCGGTGATCGTGCCAGGTCCGGGCGTCGCAGCCGTAGTGGCACGGGCGCTGGGTGGCGGCTTTCGCGGGGCTGTGCCGATGATCCTGGGCATCCTTGCCGGTGACCTCGTCTACTTCATGTTCGCCATCTTCGGCCTCGCCGCAGTTGCGGCCGTCTTTGGACCTGTTTTCATCATCGTCCGCTTCGCAGGCGCCGCTTACCTCCTCTACGTCGCCTACAAATTCTGGACCGCACGCCCGGGCTCGGAGCAGATGAAGCCGAAAAAGGAAGGCGCTTGGCGCACCTTCCTCGCCGGCTTTTCGCTGACGCTGGGCAATCCCAAGACCATCGTCTTCTTTCTCGCCATCCTGCCCACCGTCGTGCCGCTCAACCAGATGAGCCCGATCGCTTTTGCCGAACTGACGGCCATCGTCATCGTCATGCTGCTGATCATCTGCTCGACCTATGCCTGGCTCGCTTCGGCCGCCCGCGAAATGTTCAAGAGCGATCGCGCCATCAGCCGCCTCAACAAAACCGCCGGCGCCATGATGGCCACGGCAGCGGGTCTCGTCGTCTTCCAGCACTAGGCCGGGCGTCTGGCCGCGGATTTCCACAGCCTTTTTCAAGCTGATCCACTGTCACAAAACTGAAAAGCAACCGCCATAGAAGGCCGCCACAGCCGGGGCGGATGCCGCGGCTTGCCCGAAATGTTCTCTTGAACAATTTCGAATTTCAGCAACAGATATGCGCCGGACGAATACGTCCTATGCAAGATTTCAGGGAGTAAGCATGTCCAAGACCGCTTTGAGCTTGTCCGTCGGCCTCGCCGCCATGCTCGCCGCGACGCCGGCTTTCGCACAGACCGAAATTTCCTGGTGGCACGCCATGGACGCCGAACTGGGTCAGCGGCTCGAGGCGATCGCCCAGGGCTTTAATGACAGCCAGGACGAATACACCGTCGTCCCCACCTACAAGGGCAGCTATGCCGAGACGCTGACCGCCGCCATTGCCGCGTTCCGCGCCAACGAACAGCCGGCAATCGTTCAGGTCTTCGAAGTCGGCACCGGCACCATGATGGCAGCCACCGGCGCCGTGAATCCGGTCTACCAGCTGATGGCTGATGCCGGGGAAGCCTGGGATCCGTCAGGCTTCCTCGCCCCAGTCACCGGCTACTACTCGGACACCAACGGCAACATCCTTTCGATGCCGTTCAATTCCTCGACCCCGATCATGTACTACAACAAGGACGTCTTCGAAAAAGCCGGCCTTGATCCCGAAGTCGCCCCCAAGACTTGGGCCGAGCTCGAAACCATGGGCCGCCAGATCGTCGAATCCGGCGCCGCTCCCTGCGCCCTGTCGAGCGCCTGGATCACCTGGATCCAGACCGAAAACCTTTCGGCCCTGCACGACAAGCCCTTCGGCACGCTCGAGAACGGCTTTGGCGGTCTCGGCACCGAATTCGTCTTCAACGGCGAGCTGCAGGTTCGCCACTGGGACAACCTCAAGAGGTGGTCCGATGAAGGCCTCTTCCAGTATGGTGGCCCGGCTGGCGCCGCCGACGCTGCGCCTAAGTTCTATTCGCAGGAATGCGCGATCTTCATGAACTCCTCGGCTGGCCGCGCTGGAGTCATCACCAATGCAACCGACTTCGAAGTCGGCTTCGCGCCTCTCCCCTACTATGACGACGTCATTGACGAGCCGAAGAACTCGATCATCGGTGGTGCAACTCTCTGGGCGCTCAACGGCAAGGCTCCGGAAGTCTATACCGGCGTCGCCAAGTTCTTCACCTACCTCTCGAGCCCCGAAGTCCAGGCCAAGTGGCACCAGGAGACCGGCTACCTGCCGATCACCAATGCCGCCTATGAACTGGGCCAGGAACAAGGCTACTACGCCGAAAACCCAGGCTCAGACATCGCGATCAACCAGATCACCCGCGGCACCCCCTCGGCCAATTCCAAGGGCATCCGCTTCGGCAACCTGACCCAGGTTCGCGCCATCGTCGACGAAGAGTTCGAAGCCCTGCTCGCCGGCTCCAAGACCGCCCAGGAAGCCCTGGACTCCGCCGTGGAACGCGGCAACCAGATCCTGCGTGACTTCGAAGCCGCCAATAGCTAAGCCAAGCCCCCACCCATCCTCCCCCGCAAGCGGGGGAGGAGCCGCATTGAGTGCGGCCATTCCTTCAGATCACCCGCCGGCCTACTCCTCCCCCTCCTTAAGGGGGAGGCCGGGTGGGGGTCCTCTTCCCGAGCCGGACGCACACATGCAGACAAAGCGCACGATCTTTCCAAACAAGCTGCTGCCCTACTTCCTCCTTCTCCCGCAGCTTGCCGTGACGCTGATCTTCTTCATTTGGCCGGCCCTTCAGGCGGTCAAATCCTCCTTCGAGCGCGAAGACCCCTTCGGCTTCAGGACCACCTTCATCTGGTTCGAAAACTACACCCGCCTGTTCGCCGATCCGAACTACGTCAATTCGCTGAGCCGCACCGCCGTCTTCGCCGTTTCGGTGACCATTCTGTCCATGTGCGTGTCGCTGCTGCTCGCCGTTGCGGTCAATCGTGTGCTCCGCACCAACCGGGTCTATACGACCCTTCTTGTCTGGCCCTACGCCGTGGCGCCGGTGGTTGTCGGCATCCTCTGGTGGTTCATCTTCAATCCCACAATCGGCATCCTGCCCTATATGATGCGCGGCCTCGGCATCGCCTGGAACCCCCGTGTGAACGGCGATCAGGCTATGATCCTCGTCATCATCGCGGCCAGTTGGAAGCAGATTTCCTACAACTTCCTGTTCTTCGTCGCCGGCCTTCAATCCGTGCCGCAGTCGCTGACCGAAGCAGCCGCCATCGATGGCGCCGGTCCCTTCAAGCGCTTCTTCACCATCGTCCTGCCGCTGCTGTCGCCGACGACCTTCTTCCTCCTCATCGTCAACATCAACTATGCCATGTTCGACACCTTCGGCATCATCGATGCGACGACGTCGGGTGGCCCCAACCAGGCCACCAACACGCTGGTCTACAAAGTCTATGCCGACGGCTTCCTCGGTCTCAATATCGGCTCTTCCGCCGCGCAATCGGTCATCCTCATGCTGATCGTCATCGCCCTCACCGCCATCCAGTTCCGCTTTATCGAGCGGCGTGTTCAGTATTGAGGAGCCGATAAATGGTCGAAAATCGCCCCTGGCTCACCTTCTTCACCCATCTGGTCCTGATCATCGGCGTCGTGATCGTGGTTTTCCCGGTCTACCTCGCCTTCATCGCCTCGACCCATTCAGGCGGCGATTTCTTGCGCGGCCTCGTGCCGCTGCTGCCAGGTCCCAATGCGGTCGAAAACTACTCCAAGATGCTGTTCGAAGGCATTTCCACCGCCGGCGCCCCGCCGCTCTGGATCATGCTGGCCAATTCGACGCTGATCGCCATCATCATCGCCATCGGCAAGATCATCATCTCGCTGCTGTCGGCCTACGCCATCGTCTTCTTCAAGTTCCCCTTCAGGCTCCTCGCCTTCTGGATCATCTTCATCACCCTGATGCTTCCGGTTGAAGTGCGCATCATCCCGACCTTTGCGGTCGTGGCAAACCTTGGCCTCCTCAACTCCTATCTCGGGCTCACCCTGCCCCTCATCGCCTCGGCCACCGCGACCTTCCTCTTCCGCCAGTTCTTTCTGACCGTTCCCGACGAACTGATGGAAGCGGCCCGCGTCGATGGCGCCGGGCCAATGAAGTTCTTCCGCGATATTCTGCTGCCGCTGAGCCGCACCAATATCGCCGCGCTTTTCGTCATCCTCTTCATCTATGGCTGGGTGCAGTATCTCTGGCCGCTGCTCGTCACCACCGACAGCCGCTATTATACCGTCGTCATGGGCATCAAGCGCCTCGCCGCCACGGCAGACGCCGAGCCGCAATGGCATCTTGTCATGGCCGCCGTCGTGCTCGCGATGCTGCCCCCCGTCCTAGTCGTCATCTTTATGCAGCGCCTGTTCGTCAAAGGCCTGGTCGAAACGGAGAAATAATCATGGCCACGATCAATCTCGTCGACCTGCACAAAGACTACGGCAATTCCCACGCCGTGCGCGGCATCAACCTTTCGGTGGCCGATGGCGAACTCATCGTCCTTGTCGGCCCCTCCGGCTGCGGCAAGTCCACCCTGCTCCGCATGGTAGCCGGCCTTGAAACCGTGAGCTCAGGCCGCATCGAGATCGGCGGCCGCGATGTGGTCAAAGCCGAGCCAGCCGAGCGCGACATCGCCATGGTGTTCCAGAACTACGCGCTCTACCCACACATGACCGTGCGCGGGAACCTGGAATACGGGCTCAAGAACCGCGGCACCCCGCGCGCCGAGATCGACCGCCGCGTCAACGAAGCCGCCGAAATCCTCGAGATCGGTCCAATGCTCGATCGCAAGCCGCGCCAGCTCTCGGGCGGCCAGCGCCAGCGTGTTGCCATGGGCCGCGCCATCGTCCGCGAACCGGCGGCCTTCCTCTTCGACGAACCGCTCTCGAATCTCGATGCCAAGCTGCGCGTGCAGATGCGCGTCGAGATCAGGAAACTGCAACGCCGCCTCAAGACCACGAGCCTTTATGTCACCCACGACCAGCTCGAAGCCATGACCCTGGCCGATCGCTTGGTGGTCATGAATGGTGGCCTCGTAGAACAGATCGGCACCCCGACCGAAGTCTATGACCGTCCGGCGACGCTTTTTGTCGCGAGCTTCATCGGCTCCCCGCCCATGAACCTCTTGCCGGTCTCCGCGCTCGGCGACGCGCAGGGCCTCAACCTGCCTGCCAAAACCGACACGGTCGGCATCCGTCCCGACCAGATGCACCTTGAGCCACGCCCCGGCGCAACCGCCCTTCCCGCGACCGCCGAACTGCTTGAACCGATCGGCGGCGAAAGCCACCTTCACCTCCGTCTCGATAGCGGCCACTCTGTAGTCCTCAGCGTTCCCGGTCGCCCGTCGATTATTGAGGGCACCGCCGTCAGCGTCTACATCGAGCCCGCAGCGCTCCACCCGTTCGATAGCAAAACCGGCCGGCGCACCGACGCCTGAAAGCTTCTTCCATGACCACGCTTCCCCCACGCGGACCCGTTCATTCTGAGGTCCAGGCCCACCGCGGCGCCTCTGCCGTCGCCCCTGAAAACACCATCGCCGCCTTTCGCGCCGCCGCCGAACAGGGCGCAAAATGGGTCGAGCTCGACGTCGCCCTCTTGGCCGACGGCACCCTCGTCGTCATCCACGACGACACCGTCGACCGCACCACCTCGGGCAAGGGCTCGCTTGGGGATCTCAGCTATACCGATCTCGCCGAGATGGATGCCGGCAGCTGGTTCGACCCTAAATTTGCCGAAGAGCGCCTGCCTACCCTCGAACAGGTCATCGCCGTGCTCGGTGACCTCGGCCTCTCCGCCAATGTCGAGATCAAGCAGCACGCCCATCACAAGTCGCTCGATCAACTCGTGAATGCCGTCCGCAGCGCCATCGCGACGCGCAAAACGGGCACCGAGATCATGATCTCGAGCTTCGACTCCGAATGCCTCAAGGCCATGGCCGCGCTGGAGCCGGATCTTGAGATGGCAATGCTCTGGGTGCAGCCGCCTGCCGACTGGGAAGATCAGCTCGCCGCCATCCCGGCCCGCACCATCCACCTCTACTACAAGGCCCTAAGCATCGGCTTTCTGGAACAAACTCGCGCCAAGGGCATCAAAGTCCGCGCCTGGACATCGAACGATCCAGCCGAACTTTATTCCTTCTGGGACGCCGGCCTCACCGGCGTCATCAGCGATAATCCGGCGATCTATCTCCGCTAGGTCGCCGGAAACAGCGTCCAGCGCTTGGGCCGGAAGCTGATCTGGCTGCGCTCGCCGGCCGGATGATCGAACGGCAGGTCGATCTCGACCCGGTGCGACGCGCCGCCCAGCTCAAGCTCCACGCGCCGCGTGCCGCCAACCCGGCGGCTCGTGGCGACGACGCCGCGCAGCGCCGCATCGCCCTCGACCAGCTCGATATCGTGCGGCCGGAAAAAGAGCTTGGCCGGCCCCTGCCCGTCCGCCGCCGAAATCCCTAGCGGCCGGTCGCCCAGCCAGACGTCGCCGCGCTCCACCGTGACCGGCAGTTCGCTCGATTCGCCGATAAAACCGAAAACGAAAGGCGACGACGGCGTGTCGTATACAGTGTCGGGCGTTCCCACCTGTTCGATCTTGCCCTGGCTCATGACGCAAAGCCGATCCGCCAGCTCCAGCGCTTCTTCCTGGTCATGGGTCACGAAAACCGTCGTATGCCCGGTGCGCTCATGGATCTCCCGCAGCCACTTGCGCAGCTCGCGGCGGACCTGCGCGTCGAGTGCTCCGAACGGCTCGTCGAGTAGCAAAACCGCAGGTTCGATCGCGAGCGCACGCGCCAGGGCGACACGCTGCCGCTGCCCGCCCGAAAGCTGGCTCGGATAGCGCTTCTCAAGACCCGAAAGCTGCACCAGGTCCAGAAGCTCCATCGCCCGGCGCCGGATTTCGCCGGCCGGGGGACGTGTGGAGCGCGGCCGGACCTTTAACCCGAACGACACATTTTCCAGGATCGTCATGTGCCGGAACAGCGCATAGTGCTGGAACACGAAGCCGATATTGCGCTCCTGCACGCTCTTTTCCGAAGCGTCGGTGTCGCCAAAGAAAATCTTGCCGGAGGTTGGACGCTCGAGGCCAGCGATCAGCCGCAACAGCGTCGTCTTGCCAGAACCGGACGGCCCCAGCAACGCGATCAGCTCGCCCGACTTGATATCGAGGGACACCTCATGCAGCGCCGGAAACCGGTCGAATTCCTTGCGAACATGGGAAACGCGTACGTCCATAATCAGTCCTGTCAGTGGCCGCGGCCGGTTGCGGCGAGTTCATCGCCGTAGCGCCATTCGAGCGCGGTCTTCAGTATCAGTGTCACCAAGGCAAGCAAGGCGAGCAGCGAGGCCAAGGCAAAGGCCGCCGTGCTCTGATATTCATTATAGAACATTTCCACCTGGAGCGGCATGGTCGTGGTCTGCCCGCGAATCTTGCCGGACACCACGGCGACGGCGCCAAATTCACCCATGGCGCGCGCATTGCAGAGCAGCACACCATAGAGCAGGCCCCATTTGATATTGGGCAGCGTCACGCGCCAAAAGGTCTGCCAGCCGGACGCGCCCAGCGACAAGGCAGCCTCCTCGTCGCCCGTCCCCTGGTCCTGCATCAGCGGGATCAATTCGCGCGCGACAAAGGGGAAAGTGACGAAGATCGTCGCCAGCACGATGCCCGGCACGGCGAACAGGATTTCGATGCCATAGCTCTTGAGCCACGGCCCCAAAATGCTGCCCGAGCCGAACAGCAGAACGTAAACGAGGCCCGAAATTACCGGCGACACCGAGAACGGCAAGTCGATCAGCGTGATCAGAAAGGCCTTACCCTTGAACTCGAACTTGGCAATCGCCCAGCTCGCGGCAATGCCGAAGATGACATTGAGCGGCACGGCAATGGCCGCCACCAGCAAAGTCAGCCGTATGGCAGATTGCGCGTCGGGCTGTTGCAGCGACTGCCAAAAAGGGCCGAACCCCTGCCGAAAAGCTTCCGAAAACACGGCGACCATCGGCAGAACGATGAAGAGCGCCATGAAGGCAAGCCCGACCAAGATCAGCGCCCAACGAACGGCGATCGGCTCGGAGGTGGGCGAAGACCGGCGCACGCTAGCTGCCATAGCCATACCTCTTGCGGCTCCAGGCCTGGATCAGGTTGATGATGAAGAGCATGACAAAGGAAATCGACAGCATCACCGTGGCGATCACCGCCGCGCCGACATAATTGAATTCCTCGAGCCTGATGACGATCAGCAGCGGCGCGATTTCCGAGACGAAGGGAATATTGCCGGCGATAAAGATCACCGAGCCATACTCCCCCACCGCACGGGCGAAGGCCAGGGCAAACCCCGTAAGGATCGCTGGCGCAAGGCTGGGCAACAGCACTTTCGAAATCGTCTGGAAGCGATTGGCGCCGAGCGTCGCCGACGCTTCCTCGACTTCGCGGCTGGTTTCCTCAAGAATTGGCTGGATGGTCCGCACCACGAAAGGCAGGCCGATAAAGATCATCGCGATGGTGATGCCGATCGGCGTATAGGCGATGCGCCAGCCAAGCGGCGCCACCAGTTGGCCTATAAAGCCGTTCGGAGCATAGATGGCGGTGAGCGCAATACCCGCTACCGCGGTCGGTAGGGCGAACGGCAGATCCACTACCGCATCGAACAAGCGGCGGCCCGGAAACCGGTAGCGCACCAGGACCCAGGCGATCAGCGTGCCGAAAACGACATTGATACCGGCGGCGATCAAAGCAGTGACGAAACTGGTGCGCAGCGCCGCCAGCACACGCGGGTCGGTCGCCGCCGCCCAGAAACCGCCCCAGCCCAGACCAGATGCGCGCACCACTAGCGCGATCAGCGGGATTAGGATGATCAGGCAAAAATAGGTAAGCGTAAAACCAAGGGTGAGCCCGAAACCGGGAATGACACTGGGTTGGCGAAACCGCCACCGAACTGCCATGCATTGCTCCCCAAAAAACCCCGGCCGCACCGGCGCCCGTTCAACGACGCAACACTAGCCAGACAGTCGACTTTCTCAAGGGTGCAATCGGCAACCTTTGGTGTGGAAATAGAAAATCCTTTTGCCGAGGCAGACGCAAACGCAATCGGCGTTCATTGCTGCAGGTTAGTTCCGGTTCGACCCAAACAGCACGTCCTGCCGCCCTTCCGGCTCCGGGGCCTTGCCGTTGAGGTAGCAGGCTTCCTGTTCGAGCCGTGTCATCGGCACGGCACCCTGCGCCAGATCGGGCAAGCCGCCGAAAAACGGAACCTTGGCAGGCGCTTCCTCGGCGCGCTGGCCGTGCTGCTTACCGGGATCGAGAATTCCGAAAAAGAAAACCATCTCATGCTCCTTGTTGCGGGGTGGCAAAGACGTTTGCGGCCGGCTCTTTCTCAGAACCGGCCGCATCGAGATTACTGGGTCGGACCAGAGTAGATCTGGTCGAACACGCCGCCGTCACCGAAATACTTCGGCTGCGCCTCGCGCCAGCCGCCGAAGTCCTCGATGGTGACGAGGTTCACCTCGCCGAAGCGGGCATTGTCCTCTTCGGCTGCCGCTTCCGGGCGGAATGGGCGGTAGTAGTTTGCGGCAGCGATGGCCTGGCCCTCATCCGAATAGAGATATTCGAGATAGGCCTGCGCGACTTCCGTATTGCCCTTGCGCTCGGCATTGCCGGGCACCAGCGCGACGGGGGGTTCGGCGAGGATCGAGATCGACGGCGTCACGATGTCGAACGCATCCGGCCCGAGTTCTTCTAGCGCCAGATAGGCTTCGTTTTCCCAGGCGAGCAGGACGTCGCCGATGCCACGCTGCACGAAGGTCGTGGTCGCGCCGCGCGCACCAGTATCGAGCACCGGCACATGGCGATAAAGCTCGGCGACATATTCCTGCGCCTTGGCTTCGTCGCCAGCATTCGCATCGCGGGCCCAGGCCCAGGCGGCGAGGAAGTTCCAGCGCGCGCCGCCGGAGGTCTTGGGATTGGGCGTGATCACTTCGACGCCGTCATCGATCAGGTCACCCCAGTCGGCGATACCCTTCGGGTTGCCCTTGCGCACCAGGAACACGATGGTCGAGGTATAGGGGGCATTGTTGTTTTCAAGCGTGCCGCGCCAATCGGCCGGGATCAGGTTCGGGTTGGCATCGGAAATGGCGTTGATGTCGCTTTCAAGCGCCAGCGTCACGACATCGGCCTCGAGCCCGTCGATCACGGTACGCGCCTGCGAACCCGAACCGCCGTGGGTGACCTGGATGGCGACGCTTTCGCCCTTGGTTTCCTGCCAATGGGCAACGAAGGCCTCGTTGAACTCGCGATAAAGTTCGCGCGTCGGATCGTAGGAAACGTTGATCAGCGTCTTGTCCTGCGCACGGGCAGTGACCGTAAAGCCGACGGCAAGCGATGCGGCAAGGGCAGTGTAGGCGAGTAGCTTGGCTGTCCGTTTCATGTGGAGCCTCCCAGAGGATTTGATGATCAAAGACTATCAAGTAAGTAGTGTTTTGAAAGGCGTGGTCTTTCGTGCCGACCCTGCCTGGGAGAAAATATTTTCGTGGCCACCAACGATTTGCGCGAAGCTCGGCATGCTGTTCCGAAAAGCGTCCGAATGACCCATTTTCATTGCGCCAAGGCATGAACGCCCAATTCACCCCCGGTTCAGGTCGGAAGGCCCATAACGCGGTCATCAGACCAGAAGGTCTTCCACCATCAGGAGATGATCATGAAATTTCGTCGCTCTCTGACGAACCTGGCAATCGGCGCCGGGGTTCTCTTCGCCACCGCCGCCACTGCCTTTGCCGCCCCGGCTGTTGCCACGGGCAGCGTCAACGTTCGTAGCGGTCCGTCGACCGGCTATGCCCGTGTTGACACCCTCCAGCGCAACCAGCTGGTTGAAGTCACCGGCTGCCGCGACGGCTGGTGCTATATTGAAAAGCGCGGTCCGGACGGTTGGGTTTCTGCCCGCTACCTGCAGGAAGTGCGTGCTCGCGCAACGAAGCCATCGGTGAGCTTGTCGATCAACTTCGGGACCACGCCCACCGTTCGCCCGCCGCGTCATCATGACAATGACTGGCGCCGTGATCGGGATCGTGACCGGTGGGACGATCGCGGCGGACACCACCGCGGCAACAACTGGAACAACAATTCTTCCGGTTTCAGCTTCCAGTTCGGCAACTAAACTGACCAAGGCCCGCTTCGGCGGGCCTTTCCTTTTCCCCTTTGACACCGCCCCCCACCCTGCTAAAGACGCCTAAAGGGCCTATAGCTCAATGGTTAGAGCCGACCGCTCATAACGGTCTGGTTGGGGGTTCAAGTCCCTCTGGGCCCACCACAAATCGCGGGCGTTAATGCGACCAAAAAATGTTGAGTCGATTTGACCCCGGAAAACCGGGCATCGACCAAAAGTCGTGAGTCGATGCGCCACTGATTTGAGAGTCGCTCCTTCAATGGGGCGGCTCTCAAATTTTTTGCGCGAGCAGCTTGTTGTCGTGACGTGACCAGAAACCTGAGTCGATTTTTGCAAAAACAACGAGGGTCGAAAATTTCTGGGTCGCCGCACCGCCCAGACCTGAGTCGCGCTATTTTCGCGACTCCGGTCTTGCTGTTCGTCTCCCTCCGTTCCGGCACCAGCGCTATCCGGTTACTTTTGGTACGCGAAGCATCTGGCCTGCGTAGATACGGTTGGGATCGACGATCTTGCTGCGGTTGGCCTGAAGGATGAGATCGGACATATCCGCCTTGCCATAGACCTGTTGCGCGATCTTTCTGAGGCCATCACCCTTCTGCACTTGGTAGAGATCGAAGGGTCCGATGTCCTTTTCTTCGCCGACACCGAGGACGTCAGGGTCAAGCGCATCCAGTTGTGCGGCCACCTGCTTCAGGGTAGCGGGGCGATATGCTTCCTTTTCTGGCAGCCGTTCCGCCTGTTCCTTCCAACGACGCTGAGCCGTGACGCTAACCTCGTGCAACGCGGCGGGTCCCGGCATGCGATCGGCTTCGGGCAACCGATCAAGGATGATGCCGATCGGGTTGAATCCAGGCTTGTCCTCGGTATTCGCAAGGTGCTCGAGGTGGTTCGGCATCAACTCATAGATCCTGGAAGACGGGGAACTGTCCAGATCGAGGCCGGCCCTCCGTGCACCGTCCCAGATCCAGTCCAGCGCCTGATCGGACAGGCCCCTACGCGACCCTCCGCCCCCGACCGACCCGTGAACGCCGGGGAACCAAACCTGCTGGTAAGGGGCGTCCGCGGATGTCGGATCGGCACCGACCGACTGGTTGAGTTGATCGATGTTGTCCCACAGGGTAGGAGCGAAATCCTTCTTGCGCTCGTCGATCGCAACGGCGTGTCGGGCGCTTTCCACCAGCGACGATAGGCTGACGTCGTGGAACTCATGCTCGCGATTGAAGCGACCAGCTCCCAGGATATAGCCCGGAATACCGAGGGCACCTACGGTATCCCAGACGCCGAGGTACTTCACCTTCAGCTTGGGAAGCGTGCCGGCGCTGTAGCCCGGCACGTTGGCTGCACGCCATTCGTCCTCGTCGTCCGAGACACAGATGTCCGGCGAGCAGTCCCGCCTGAACGCCATCACCTCCTGCTTGAATGCAGGATCGTCGGAACGTCGCTTGTAGAGTTCGACCGCGTCGTTCGCCCTGCCGGCACTATGCCGGCTGAGGATGCCGCACGTTCCGAGCAGGCCGACGAAAGAACGAGCCGTATAGGCTCCACGCGAGAAGCCGAAGACGTAAATCTCGTCGCCGGGCGTGTGGTTGAAGATCAGGAAGCGATACCCGTCGCTCAGGTTCTTCACCAGACCCTGCCCGAACATGCCGCCCTGGAACGTCTCGCCCTCTTCGGTGCCGACACCCTCGTCATAGAAGATGACCTGAGCAGTGTCTCCGGCATAAGGCAGAACGCTCTCCGCAGTGAAAAGGACGTTCGTCGGATTCGGAGCATCCAGACGATTCCAGCTCCCGTCGAAGCAAAATACCAGTCGTTTCAAGTTCAGTTCCTCCCTGTAAATTCTCTAAGTACCGCTCACCGCACTGTTTACGTCCCGCCCTGTCGGCCATCCTGATGATCTCGTCCCCTAAGCCTCAGCCGAGATAGTTCACCAGTCTAGGTCAGCAGGTTGTTGTAGACGTCGAAGACCTTCTGGGCGCGATCTAGGGTGGCCGTCACGGGCTGCCCCTTGCCGTCGAGAAGCTTCGGGTTGCGGATCAACCAGGATGCCGGGGTGTAGTGGTCGAACTCCGCCACCGTCGCCGGCATCAACGCGAACAGCGCATCAGCCTGCTTCACGAGGCGCGCGGTCGGCGGGGTCGTGGAAGCGAGGCGGTCCTTGGTGATCTTATTAGCATCTTCCAGGCCGTAGGCACCGTTCAGGATCGAGGCGAAGACCTCCGGCTCGAACATATCTTCGATATCGGCTTCAGGACGTTCGAGAAAATCGGCCATGGTATAGAGATGTCCGGCCCTAAGCACGGCGGAGCGCTTCATGTCATCGATCTTGCGCTTGTCGCCGTTCGCCTCGTCCGAGAGCACCGCGACCTGCAGCTCGTTGCCCGAGAACAACGAGATGAACGGGCGGATCTTGTCGATACCGCCAGCCGGGCACATGGTCCACTTCTGGTCGAGACCGACGCGACCCCGTCGCTTCAGCGCGTCCGAAAGCGCTTGGATATAGAGAATGTCCCCGGGCCCCTCCACCAGCAGCGTGTGCTTACCGACGAAGAGCGACTGGGAGATCTCATACCCTAGAGCTCCCTGGAGTGGGAAGATGGTGTCCGGATCGCGGGACAGCACGTCGCTGCGGACCTTCGTTCCCAAGGGTAAGCGCCGCGGACCCTTCATCTCGATCTGGTCCTCGACGATGCGCACCGACGCAAGATCGTCAGCGGGGACCATGAAGGGCGAGTGGGTGGAGAAGACGATCTGGTGGTGCGGCGCCAGCTTCTCGTCGAAGAAGCGAAGCAGGTCCGCTTGCGCCTTGCCGTGTAGGGTCAGGCCGGGTTCGTCGAGAAGAAGGACGACAGGCGTATCCTCGTCCTTGACCTGCGCGAACTTGACCAGGAAAGAGAAGAACCAGACGAAGCCGGCACTGCGCTCCGAGAACGGCGTATCGACGCGATGCAGCGCGTTGTTTATGCGGGCCCACGCGATGGTGCCGGCATTGAGCGGTTCGGGGTCGCCGGACCGGGCCTGCTCCACGCGCACGTTGACGCTGAGATCCGGATTCTGCGTCCAGTACTCCAGGATCTGGTCGGTGATATTGTTGGAAGCGGCCTGGAGACGGGCGTTGAAGGTCTCGTAGGTGGTCTCGTTGGTGATGTCCTCGATCGACACGCCGGCATAACTCAAGAACTCGGCGAAGAGCTTTTTTCCCTTGTGCTGCTCCTGGTCGATGGTCTCGTTGGCGATCAACTTCCGGGTCTGTTCCAGCTGGATCGCCCCGTCCATCCGGTCATATGAGGAGAAGTACATGAACTTCGGCAACATGCTCCTGATCAGGTTGTCGACCTGCGTCTTGACGGAACCGTGCTTGGCCAGATGCGCTTTCAGAAGCTGCTGGCGTTCCGACAGCGACGTCAATGCATTCAACTTCTCGATGAGCTGCGAGGTGGTGCCCACCGGGCCGATGACCGAGACTTCGGCTTCGTCGAGCTGAAAGCTGCCGTACAGCCATTTGATTGCGGTGCTGTAGTCGATATCGGCTTCGACTTCGGGCTGCTTGGATCCGTAACGCCGGAAGATGCGGACCTTCTCGTCGGTGACCACCCCCTTGCCGACTTGAGCTGCGACACGGGCGAGTTCCCCAGCGCTCAACTGCCATGTGGTCGAAATAGCGACCGCGTCCTCGTCGGTGTGGCGTTCTGCATACTGTGTGAGGAGACGGCGGGGGTAATCGCGCTCCTTGTCCAGGCGCGCCGGGGTGGATGCATGGGGGTTCAAGGCGGCCAAAGCCAAGAGGACAGCGCTCTTCCCCGCCTCATTCTTGCCGACCAGGCACGTCACCGGAGCCAAGTCGAACTCTTCGCTATCGTCGACGGACCGAAAGTTGGTCACATGGGCACCGACCAGAAGCATAGTAGTCGTCCTCCAAAGCAGACAGCTCGGAACGGCTTCATCTTCATCGATCCAGCCGAATACATCAGACTTAAGCACACACAGCTATCCACGCAATCGCAGGGAGCCCCAATCCACAACCGCCGTTGCTACCTTAAACCTCCAGGTCTCGATATCCTGGGTCGGTACATGACGATACGGAGGTGGCTTCAGCTTGCCTGGAATCGGTATTCCATGGGCAAGGCGGGCCTCGGCGCATGCACCGGTTGACCAGACCTGCGCACCATCGCAACCGCAAGGAAGGCGATCTCGTGCGCCGTCCCATCAAGGGCCTGCACGGTGGGCACCCGAAAGGGGCCGACCTGATGATACCGAGCCTTGATGTAGTTGCTGTCGGTGTCGATCATCTCGAGGACGTTCAGGTCTTGGGGCTCGTTGAGGCCGAACCCTACAAGGTTGCACGCACAGGCCAGTTTGATGAAGCCGTGGCCTAGGCGCCGTAGCTGGTCCTCGGTTTTGCCTGCCGATATCAGCGCAGCCTTCATGTAGAGCTCGATGCCGTGGTAGTACAGGTAGCGCGTGGGATCACCCGACCACCCGCCTACGCCCTTCAGTTCTCGAGCAAGAAGCTGTGCCCCTGCACGGTAGGCTTCCGCCTTGTTCAAGAAACCGATGGGTGTGGTGGCGGTAAACTGTTCGGTCACGACCAATCCCGGTCGACGTCTACATTCTCTACCTCTAGGTGAAGGGCCAGCGCCCCGATCGCCGGTATGACATCCGATTCGCAGGGACGCAGGTGGGAGCCGGTGCCGAGCGTCAACGCCTCAACAATATCGTCCTCGCCCATATCGGCATAAACCACCTCCTTCACCCTGGAGGACCCATCCAGGAGAACGAAAACGGGCAGCGGCTCACCCGGCGTCAATTCGTTGCGCCACCCGCAGTACAGTGTGGTGCAGTCGCTCCGTCTCCCGACGCGACCGAACGTCCGGCGCACGCGCTGGGCCACTCCCCAATCGGTAACCTGGTGCCAGAGGAGATCGCCGACTGGCAGGACCGGAGTCATACCGCTGCGAGGTACGCGACCTCTCGCCGCGATGCGGAATAGAAGTATGTCGCACGCCTCTCCAAGAGCGGAGGACAGTTGCCTCCAACGGTACCGCACGACCGCCTTGAAGGTTAAGGCGATAACTACCCTGCGGTCCTCACGGCCATAATCGTTCTCGAACAGCAGCGTTTCGAACAGCGGCCTTGTAAACAGTACGCGGTCCATTCTTCGTCCCAGCGGCTCATGTCGACTCTGGCTCATGGATCGAGGCTACGCGTCGACCCCGCTGCACGCAAACACTGACGAACTGTATCCCCAAGACGAAACGACCTCCTGGGCGGACAGCGGGAATCCTCCTCAAAATCGCGGTGGGGACGAGGACTTCCTGAATGTGCCGTGCTTGTACTGGTAATCGACGTGGTCGAGGAGCTGCCGGATCTCATGATGAAGGCGATCCTGATCAGTGGCATCATCACGGGCGATCTCAATCAAAAGGTTCGCAAGAACGGCTGCACCGCCGATGTTCCGCCCCCTGGCGTTGGGGCGTTGGGTCCGGCGCTTCTTGCCTTCGACCTCAACCGGACCGAGCGCTTCGGCGATGCGAAGCATGGCGTTTCTGATCCGGGTGTTACTGGCTCCGGTCTGCTGCTTGAGCTCAGCCGTCGCGAAGATCCTCTCGTCGCCGTGGGCCAGTGCCCCGAGGCGCGCCAGCACCAGAAGATCTCCCAAGGTGACATCGGGCTCGAACGCTGGTCGACGGGGCATGGCAGAACTCCAAGGCTGAAACGCACTTTAGCCTTGCCCATATTGCGAAACTGTTAGCCTCAGGCCACCAACACTCGACCGTAAGAGATGGCGAGTCGCCATGAAATGACGTCGACTTGCCGTTTTTGCCGTCCGGATATCCTCAGAGCACCATCTTTGTCACCAATTTGGCGGCGACTGAAAGTTTAGTTAGTCCAAACACCTGTGACTGCAGTGACGTGTTATATTGACGTCGACATGCCATCATCGAGCCATTGGGAGTGACTTTTTGCCAGCAGTGACTGGCCGATGATGGCGGCAACCCCGCACCCGGTTGTGGTGTCACGGCAAGTATCGCCGGCCTGCAGCACCTGTGCTTTGGCCAGATCCGACAGGCCTCAAAGCACTTCCGGCAAGTGCATCAAGCCTTGGAAGGGCTGGGAACTTACCTGGGCACCCTAAGCCGAGGATTCGCCGGGCCGTACCAATGCCTGGTTGGCACCCTGAGCCAATAGCTTTGCCGCAACGGGAGACGTGATCGTCTGTATCACCGCAAAAAAAACCGCCGGCACAGCCAGCCCGCTCGGCAGTCTCGAGGCGACAACGAGTGCTGCCGCAATGTTGAGTTCCTTCTTGCTAACGGTGAAAGAAGGCGATCTGCTCGTCCGGGTCGTTGGTAAACAACCTCGCGGTCAAACCGACCAGATAACCCGTCAGGCTCACGCAAAGCACCGCCGCCGCGGCGATGACGAGGGCGTAACATCCGTAGCCGAATGTCGTCCCGGCATTGGGCCGCACGTCGAGCAGCAGGAGCAGGTAACCGACCCCATTTCAATCACGGCGAGCGATGTGAGAAGCTCCTGAAAGTTGCCCTAGAAGCCTTGGGCAGAGAACTGGTCACACTTCGAAAGAGGTGAGGATTGGACAGGGCCCGCTTCCACGCCCTGCATAAGACGCGGCAAAAACCTCATCTTGACAGCGAATGATAAATCCATAATTTTGGATATATGGAATCAACACATGCAATCGAAGTCTTCGCTGCACTGTCGCAGTCGACCCGTCTGGATACCTTCCGCTTGCTCATGGAACACGAGCCTGAAGGTCTACCGGCAGGGGAAATCGCGCGCCGCCTAGAGGTGCCACAGAACACGATGTCGTCGCACCTGGGCGTACTAACCCGTGCCGGCCTGATCGAGTCCGAGCGTCACAGTCGTTCGATCGTTTATCGTGCCGTCGTTGATCGTGTTCGAGAGATTGCGAGCTTTCTGGTGCAAGACTGCTGCGGTGGTCGACCGGAGCTGTGCGAGCCGCTCGTCGCCGAGTTCACCCCTTGTTGCCCACCGAAGGAGTCGAGCCATGCCTGACCGCGTCTACAACGTCCTGTTCCTCTGCACCGGCAATTCCGCCCGTTCGATCTTGGGCGAGGCGATCCTCAACTATGTCGGGCAAGGCCGCTTCCAAGCATACTCCGCGGGCTCGATGCCCAAGGGGTCGGTTCATCCAATGACGCTGGAGACGTTGACCAAGGTCGGCATTCCCACCCATGGCCTTCGCTCGAAGGCTAGGGATGAGTTCGCCGCTGCGGATGCACCCAAGATGGATTTCATCTTCACGGTCTGCGACAACGCTGCCGGCGAAGTCTGCCCAATCTGGCCCGGTCAGCCGATGACCGCCCACTGGGGCATCGAAGACCCCGCCGCGGTTGACGGACCGGAGTTCAAGCAACGTGCCGCCTTCGATGATGCCATGCGCTATCTGCGCAACCGGATCGGCGCTTTCATCAACCTGCCGCTCGCCAGCATCGACCGCATGGCGCTGAACTCGAAGCTTGAAGGCATTGGCGCCCTGGACGGAACGACCACCAAGTCGTCCAAGGTCGCATGATCAGCTCGACCCCCATACCGGGGAACGATCCGAAGTTCCTCGCCGCTCTCACCGAAGCAAGGCTTCCCACCGACGATGTTGGTGATCCCGATCGGTCGTTCTTCCGCTTCGAGCAGGAGGGTCGACTCCTTGGTTTCGGCGGCTTCGAGCTCTACGGCGAGGACGCACTTCTTCGATCCGTTGTCGTGCCGCAGGAAAGCCGGGGCTCTGGCGCCGGGCGTACAGTAGCCGAGGGCATGCTTCGTGAGATCTCCAATGCCGGCGGCACGCGAGCGTACCTGCTGACCACCACGGCAGCCGACTTCTTCAAGCATCTTGGCTTCGAGGTCATCGACCGTGAGGACGCACCTTCCGCAATCCTCAGGACGCGCCAGGCCTCTTCCATCTGCTCATCCGCGTTAATGCTGTTCCGCGCCATCTAGGTTTCCCATGTCCATCTTCGAACGCTACCTGACCATTTGGGTCGCCATCTGCATCGTCGTTGGCATCGCCGCCGGCCACTTCTTCCCCGCCGTCTTCCAGGGTCTGGGATCCTTTGAGTACGCTCAGGTCAACATCCCTATGGCAGTGCTCATCTGGCTGATGGTCGTGCCCATGCTGGTCCGCATCGACTTCCTGAGCCTGCGGCAGGTCGGTTCCTACTGGCGCGGCATCGGCGTCACCGTCTTCATCAACTGGGCGATCAAGCCCTTCTCGATGGCGCTGCTGGGGTGGCTCTTCATCAGTTGGCTGTTTCGCCCGATGCTACCGGAGATGCAGATCGACAGCTACATCGCCGGCCTGATCATCCTGGCCGCGGCACCGTGCACCGCCATGGTGTTTGTCTGGTCCAACCTGGTCCGGGGCGAACCGCACTTCACCCTGTCTCAAGTCGCCCTGAACGACGCCATCATGGTCGTCGCCTTTGCCCCAATCGTCGGCCTGCTGCTAGGGCTATCGGCGATAACCGTTCCCTGGGACACGCTGCTGCTGTCGGTCGGCCTCTATATCGTCGTGCCCGTCATCGCCGCCCAGCTCTATCGTCGTTGGCTGCTTGCCAATGGCGGCATCGACGCCATGAACCGGGTGCTGGCCGTCCTGCAGCCGATTTCGATCGCGGCGCTGCTGCTGACACTTGTCATGCTCTTCGGCTTCCAGGGCGAGCAGATCATCGCCCAGCCCACGGTTATCCTGCTGTTGGCCGTGCCCATCCTGATCCAGGTCTACCTCAACTCGGGCTTGGCTTACTTCCTGAACAGGGTCTCCGGGGAGCAGCACTGCGTCGCCGGGCCCTCGGCACTGATTGGCGCTTCCAACTTCTTCGAACTCGCGGTTGCGGCTGCCATTGCCCTCTTCGGCTTCAACTCCGGGGCCGCGTTGGCCACCGTGGTTGGCGTGCTGGTCGAAGTGCCGGTGATGCTCTCGGTGGTATGGATCGTGAACCGCAGCAAGGGCTGGTACGAGCGCGGCGCAGCCGTTCGACACAACACAGAAACGAGGGCCGCCGAATGAGCGTCACCATCTACCACAACCCCGATTGCGGCACGTCCCGCAACACCTTGGCCATGATCCGTCAAAGCGGCGTCGAACCGACGGTGATCGAATACCTCAAGACGCCGCCAAGCCGCGAACGCATCTTGGAACTGGTCTCCGCCGCCGGCATCAGCCTGCGTGATGCCCTCCGCAAGAAGGATACCCCGTACGAGGAACTGGGCTTGGGTGACCCGGCCAAGACCGACGAGGACCTGCTCGAAGCCATAGAAGCGCAGCCGATCCTGCTCAACCGTCCGTTCGTGGAGACCCCGGTGGGCACCCGCCTCTGCCGGCCATCCGAAGTCGTGCTCGATATCCTCGAGAACCCCGATATCGGGCCGTTCACCAAGGAGGACGGCGAGGTCATCATCGATGCCGAAGGGAAGCGGCTTGTCTGACTTGCTAAACGTCCTGCCTGCAGCCTTCCAGGTTCCCGACTTCGGCCAGCTCGTCGCTCCTGCCCTCGACCACAAACCACGCATTCTGATGCTCTACGGGTCGCTGCGGGAACGCTCCTACAGCCGATTCCTGACCCTGGAAGCCGCACGCCTCCTTGAGGCATTCGGTGCCGAAGTCCGGATCTTCCACGCAAATGGCCTACCGCTGCCAAATGATGCTCCAGATACCCACCCCAAGGTGCAGGAACTGCGCGAGGCCATGCTGTGGTCTGAAGGCCAGGTTTGGACATCGCCGGAACGTCATGGCGCGATGAGCGCGGTGTTGAAGTCGCAGATCGACTGGATACCGCTCCCTGGCGGCGCCATTCGGCCCACGCAGGGTCGAACTCTGGCGGTCATGCAGGTGTCGGGTGGCTCCCAGTCCTTCAACGCCGTCAACCAAATGCGCATTCTCGGACGCTGGATGCGGATGGTGACCATCCCCAACCAGTCCTCGGTGGCAAAGGCCTTCCAAGAATTCGATGAGGACGGTCGCATGAAACCGTCATCCTACTACGATAGAGTCGTCGACGTTTGTGAAGAGCTGGTGAAGTTCACGCTCATCAACCGCGGCGTCGCCGGCTACCTGACCTCCCGCTACAGCGAGCGCAAAGAAGCCGCCGCCAAACTCGGGGAGCGGGTTGGCCTCAAGTCGATCTAGTGCAGCATGGCCGACATTGCCTCGTCGGTTCCGCTGTCCGGGAAGAGCTGGTTCATCACCGGCCTGGGTGTGGCCCAGATCGCCAGCTGGGGGTCGCTCTACTACAGCTTTCCACTTGTAGCGAAGGCCATGGAAGCGGATCTGGGCTGGAACAAGGCCCTAATCTACGGGGCGGCGACCGCCGGCGCGCTCCTGTCGGCCCTACTCGCCATACCGGTGGGCCAGGCGATAGATCGCGGGCATGGTCGCATAGTAATGACCGTGTCCTCGGTGATCGCGAGTGCCTTACTCATCCTGTGGGCGCTTACCGACAACGTCGTTCTCTTCTATGCAGCAGCCGGCGGGGTCGGTGCCCTTCAGGCAGCGACGCTCTACGAGCCTGCTTTCGCCGTGGTTGCACGACGGGCCGGCCCTTCGGGTGCGCGCGACGGCATAACCGCACTGACCCTATGGGGTGGTTTCGCCTCGACGGTCTTCGTGCCCCTGGTGCAATGGCTTATGGATCAGTTCGGGTGGCGCGGGGCCCTTGAGGTCCTGGCAGCTGTTAACCTCGTCCTATGCGCCTCGATCTATTGGCTGGTCATCGATCCCGCGCGGGATGCGACCGTGACGGAAGCCGCAGGGTCAAACGCATCTCGGTCGTACCTGAGGGAAGCGCTTGTCAATCCAACCTTCTGGTGGCTTGCTGTTTCTTTCACCGCATATGCCGCGACTTTTTCGACCCTGCTGCTGCACTTCTACCCCATGATGATCGAACGTGGCTTCAGCGAACACGCGGTGGTGGCGGCGATGTCGCTGATAGGACCGGCCCAGGTGGCCGGGCGCATCGCCATCATGGCTCTCGGGCGACAGGCATCGGGAAAGCGTATCGGATCGTTCGTCGTCATCTTCTTCCCTATCGCCATGGCGCTGTTCGCCTGGGCACCGGCCGAGTTCGTGGTCGTCGCGGCGACGGCGGTGATCTATGGAGCGGCGAACGGGATAATGACGATCCTACGAGGCATCGCTATACCCGAGATGGTATCGAAGGAGGCTTACGGGAGCATCAACGGCGCGCTGGTGGTCCCGATGAACGTCAGCAGGGCCGTTGCACCGCTGATGGCTGCCGCCCTCTGGACGGCTACCGGCGATTACTCCGGAACCATGATCGCCGTGCTGGCACTCTCGCTGCTGATGGTCGCCGCCTTCTGGCTGGCCGCTGCTTCCTCGGGGCGGTCAGGTCCGGCGAAAGACCGGTAACGTTCGACCCGCAGGAAACTTGACCGGCTAGAATGAGCGACCAGGGCACGACGTTCCGGTAGTTCGGAGCGGTACCGTCGGAACACCGACCAGATACCCCTGGGCTTCCACCATGGACCGGACCTCATCGACGTCCATCTCGGGACTGGTCGGAGGGTCATCGTGCCGCTCGCAAGCGACACTCCGACATATGCAGCACCCCAGCATCGTCACGACCGCGATCTCGATGACCGGAACGCAGCCATTCCCCAGCCATAGCGCCGCCCGCACCAGTTCAGGCATTTTGTTCTTGCTCCTCGGCGAAGTTGAATATGGGTGTTGACCTTCCAATCGTTGGAGGGTGCACAACATGGAAAACATCGATCGGAAGGAGCACGAGATGTCGACCATCGAACTCACCAACCCCGCCAAGAAGGCCGTGATACACCGTATGGTCATGCCGAGCCACACCTGCCCTTATGGGTTGAAAGCGATGGACCTGTTGAGGCGGTCCGGCTACGAGGTGGAGGACCACCATCTGACGACCCGCGAAGAGACCGACGCCTTCAAGGCCGAACACGACGTCAAGACGACGCCGCAGGTCTTCATCGATGGCCGGCGAATCGGCGGCTACGACGACACGCGTCGTTTTCTCGGCAAGACGGTTGTCGATCCGAGGGCCACCACCTATCGCCCAGTGGTCGTGCTGTTCGCGGTGACCGCGCTGATGGCCATGGCTGCCAGCTACGCGGTGAGCGGCAACCCCTTCACCCTGCGCGCTGCCGAATGGTTCATCAGCTTCTCCATGGTGGTGCTGGCCCTGCTCAAACTGCAGAACGTGGAGAGCTTCGCCACCATGTTCCTCAACTATGACCTCCTGGCCAAGCGGTGGGTGCCGTACAGCTACATATACCCCTATGCGGAGGGCATGGCCGGCGTGTTGATGGTGGCGGGTGCCCTGACCTGGTTGTCCGTGCCCATCGCTCTATTCGTCGGCACGGTGGGAGCGGCTTCCGTGTTCAAGGCGGTCTACATCGACAAGCGGGAGCTGAAGTGCGCCTGCGTCGGCGGGTCCAGCAACGTGCCGCTCGGGTTCGTTTCGCTGACCGAGAACCTGATGATGATCGCCATGGCCGTCTGGATGGGATTGGGAGCGATCGGTGCGGTCCCCTCGCCCCACATGATGTGAACGGAAGGGCGCACGGTCGCAAGCCGATCGTGTGTCGTTGTCCATGGACAGAGCAATCGGGGTGATCCGATCTGCGAAATTGCCGTATCCTGCATTGTGCCATGGTGAACAAAGGGACGAGGCGTGGAATGACGGCGGAAGAAGCGCACCAATCGATCTTCGATGCCCGTCTGCTGATGCGGTCCTGGTTCGCGGGTGCCGGATACCAGGCCTGGAAGCACGTGCAGGAAGCTGTCGCCCGCCTTGACCAAGTGGAGGCTAGGTTTCCGGACTTTCTGCCCGAGATAGACCTCATCCGTGAAGCTTTCCAACGTCTTCAGGATTGTTAATCCATCTGCAGCGGCCCGGCTGGCGTCAGTGCCACCCGGACCGCTCGAACGGCATCACTTCGACTTGGCTCGAACCAACGCTCAGACCTGGAAATCAACCTTCCCTGCCATGTCGAACTCGTAGACGTCGTCGCGGAAGCTAACGACGCCGCTTCGGTTCGCCCAGGCGGAGATATAGGTCGTGTGCAGCTCCGGGGGATTTCGCACCTCGACGTCCTTGCGTTCACCCGTGGCGAAGACGTTGCCGATCTCGGCGGTGCCCCAGTCGCCGTTGTCGCGCAACACCCAGCCGACGAAGTCCTGCACCTGGTCCACTCGGACGCAGCCCGAGGAATAGAAGCGGGCGTTCTCGCCGAACAGACCCTTGGTCGGCGTGTCGTGCAGATATACCGCATGCGGGTTGTGGAAGTTGATCTTCACGTTGCCCATCGAGTTCTGCGGACCGGGATCCTGCCGGAAACTGTAGTTGACCGCTTCCTCGGTCCGCCAGTCGATCTGGCTCGGTTGCAGCTCGTTGCCGCTGCCGTCGAAAATCCTGATCTTCTGCTCGGTCAGGTAGTTCGGGTTCTCGTTCATGTACTTGATGAGATCGCGACGGATGATCGAGACTGGCACGTTCCAATACGGGTTGAAGTTGATCTGGTGGATGCGACTCTTGAGGATCGGCGTCTGCCGGTCGATCCGGCCCACGACGGCGGTGTGTCGCCTCGCGACCATCCCTCCCTCCACCACCTCGATAAAGGCGGCAGGAATGTTGACCACCACGTAGCGGTCAGCAAGCGAAGACGCCATGTTCTGCACCCGCAGCAGGTTCAGGCGAAGTTGGTGCAGCCGGGTCTCCGCCGGAACGTTCAAGGCATACCAGGTGGCCTCGTCGACCTGGCCGGTGACACCGAGGCCGTGACGGGCTTGGAACCGGCGCAGGGCAGCGTCGGTAGCTGCGTCGAAGCTGCCGTCGACGTTCTCGACCATCGGCATGTCGCCGGAGGCGAGCAAACGTCGTTTGAGCTGCACCACCCCGTCCCGGTCGATGCCCATGGTCACCCCATAGGTCTCCTGGGGCACTTGCTCCCATCCACCCCGCGCCACGAACGGCTCGTACTGGGCGATGGCCATCTGGAGGTTGTTGGCGGTGTCGTAGCTCAGGATCGGCTCGACGGTGTCGATCGCCTGGATCGCGGCGGCGCTATTGGCCTCCCGTTCGGCGTCGCTCAGGGTGCGGTTTTGGTTCATCATGTCCCAGAGCGACTGCGCCCGGGCGGGCTGCGTCATGGGCAACGTGGCAGCCGCGCCCAATGGCAGCAGCCGCAGGAAATCTCTTCTCTTCATTTCGGTCTTCCGTGATCTGCATCGTTGGAGTTGCCGGCCCGGAGCCCGGGCCACAGCTTCAAACGATGCGAGGAGGACGGAAAAGATCGCTGAACACAGTTGCGACGGCAGCAATCGAATCGAGATGGAGGCCGTGGTCGAGCCTTGCAGCATAGGGTTCGTCTGCCCCTGCCGTTCCTTCAGGCACGCATAGTGCCACCGTGCAGCACCCTATGGCGTGAAGAGGCTCGTTGCCGCAGTCGTCGTGATGCTGGTGACCATAGGCGTCCACCACCACTGAACCGTCGAGCGCTACTGTCGCGTTCACCGGCATCGACAGGACCATGATCATGGCAGCGCACAATGCAGGCAGAAGCGCACGGGCGAGTTGAGCGATCGACATTGGTTTCCACGAACGGGGCATGGCCGGTTGAGGCATCCGCTTATCATGGAGAAATCGGGCGACAATGCGAAAGCCTGACGCAATGGCCGAGCGCTGAGGACCTCGCGATCACAGCCTCGCGCCGATGGCTTCCATCTGCTCGATCTCGCGGCGCTGCGCCTCGATGATCTCCGCGCACAAGGAGACGAGTTCCTGATCCTCGAGGTCGGCTTCGCGACACATGAGGATGGCTCCGGAATGATGCGGGATCATGCTGTCGACGAACTGGCGGTCGTCTATGAAGGCCTGGCTCCTCGTTCCCCAGAAGGACAGCACAGTGAGCAGAGCGAGGGCGACATAGAGAACGATGTTCATCCTGCGGTTCGGGAACATGCCCGGCATCGTCGCCAGCATGAATATGCCCATCGGCGCCCACATGGTCACGGCCATGTAGAACATGTTTACGTTGTTCCGGAAATCTGGCCACCCGTCGATCATCGAGAACATGACGACGTACATGACGATCAAGCCGAGGATCATGTTGATCCAGAACATGAGGTACGGACGCCCGTGCCCCTTGTGACCGCCTGCCCCATGGGTGGCATGACCTGGTCCCGAATGTTGAGCATGGTCTGTCATGGTCGTCTCCTCGATGCCTTGGTCAGGGTTTTGTCGGCTCTGCCGGGTGATGTCGGACCATCACCGCCTGCGGACGCCGGCGACGGTTTACCTTGCCACCGTAAAGGTTTCCACGGTGGCAAGGTCAATAGGTCATGGCCAACCGGCAGTGTGCCACGACGAGCAGCCCGGGCAGGGCGTTTCGACAAAACCGTGCGCCCGATCTGGCGCGATTTTCCCGGACAAATATCATTACGATCCTACGTTCATCTGCTGGCCAATAGTGGCAGGCAGGCGCAGCCATAGGAGGCGGAGATCGAGGCCAAGGCGTTCTGGGACAACGAAGCAGCGAATTTTGACCAGGCGGTCGACCACGGGCTGAAAGATCCACTGGTTCGCGACGGCTGGCGAAGACTGCTCGATCGGCTGCTGCCCGAGAGGCGCAGTGTGCTGGACGTGGGGTGCGGAACGGGAAGCCTGAGCCTACTGCTCGCGGAAGCAGGACATCAGGTTACGGGAATAGACTTCTCGCCCGCCATGATCCAGCGAGCCATCGAAAAGGCGCGGGACGCCGAGCTCCAAGTCGACTTCCTCGTAGGCGACGCGGCAAGGCCAACATTACCGAACGTAGGCGTGGACGTGATCCTGGGGCGGCACATTCTCTGGGCGATATCGGAAACGCCGCTGAACGTCGTGCTGGAGCGCTGGGCGGGTTGCCTGCGTTGGCGTCGCTCCCAGCGTTCTTGAATAGGTATCGAGGTCGAATACGCGCCGGCGCTATCGACGGGGACGCTCTCGCGGCGTGACCAGTGCCTCCAGGAGTCCGAGCTGGCCCAGCACGGTGATCACGAAGGGCCAGATGATGGCCGACAGGAAGCCGTTCAGTGCCACCCGCCCCTCCGCCTCCGGACCGGTCAATCCGGGCCAGAGCAGAACCACCTCCATGACGATGACCGCAAGCAGGGGGATCAAGGTCGATCCGGTCTTGCGCAGCACAGCAAGGGTGACGAAGAACACCGCCAGACCCGCATGCATGTGGAAAGGATCGAAGGTGACGTTCATGGCGGCCCCCGTCGTTGATGCCCACGCACCATGCGACGGATGCCCTTTACGCTAGATTAAGCTTACTGACGGAGAGTACGGAGGACGCCTGCATCCCGGTTACACAGGGCTTCGGGCCAACCTCACGAGTAATCCATGCGTCTCCTGGCCGGTCTTGTCGTCATCCTCGTCTGCGTGTTCGGCGGCTACGCCGCTATGGGCGGGCACCTCGAGGTGCTGGTGCAGCCCTGGGAATACGTGATCATCCTCGGGGCGGCGATCGGCGCCTTCATCATCGGCAACCAGGGCGCGGTCCTCAAGGGCAGTCTCTCGATGCTGGGCAAGATCTTCAAGGGTCCTGCCTACAACAAGAAGGCCTATCTCGAACTGCTCGGCATGCAGTTCGCGATGTACAAGCTGATCCAGCAGAAGGGTATCCTCGGCATAGAACCTCACGTCGAGGACCCGAAGAATTCGAGCCTCTTTAACGCCTTCCCGACCTTCGCCAAGAACCACCACGCCGTGGAGTTCGTGTGCGACTACATGCGCATGGTGACCATGGGCACCAACAACGTCCACGAGATGGAAGCCCTGATGGACGAGGAGCTCGAGACCCACCATCAGGAGCAGGAGCGCATGGTGGGCGCCCTGCAGTCCCTGGCGGACGGCACCCCTGCCCTGGGAATCGTCGCCGCCGTTCTCGGCGTGATCAAGACCATGGGCGCGATCAACGAGCCGCCGGAGATCCTGGGCCACATGATCGGCGGCGCCCTGGTCGGTACCTTCTTCGGCGTGTTCATCGCCTACGGCCTCTTCGGCCCCATGGCCCAATCGCTCCGGGGCACATACGAGGCGGAATCCAAGTATTTCCTGTCGCTCAAGACCGGTCTCCTGGCACATATCTCGGGGCAGCCGCCTGTGATGGCAATCGAGTTCGCCCGCAAGGCACTGATGACCGATGTCCGCCCGTCGTTCGAGGAAGTCGACTCCGCCACGCAGAACCTCCCCGCCACCGCATGAGCCAGGTTCGATATCATTCAAGCAAGGCTCGCTCAGGCGGGCCTTCACTTCTTCTGCCTGCCGTATCTAATCCTAAGGCCTCTTGACCTTCCAATCGTTGGAAGGGTTACCTATGTCGACAGTCGATCAGAAGGACTGTTGAAATGTCGCTCGCATCCGATCTTCAGACCCCGGTCGGTACCGCCGCCGCCAAGCTCGACTTCCAGGTGGAAGGGATGACCTGCGCCTCGTGCGTCTCCCGCGTGCAGAAGGCCGTCCGTGCGGTGCCGGGCGTTGCCTTGGCCAGAATCAACCTCGCCACGGAAAAGGCCACGGTCGACTTCGCGGGCCCGCCGGATCTGGAGGGTGTGGTCTCGGCCATCGAGAAGGCAGGCTACGCTGTTCGTTCGGAGACGACCGAGCTGCAGATCGAGGGCATGACCTGCGCCTCGTGCGTGTCCAGGGTGGAGAAGGCCTTGGCCGCCGTGCCCGGGGTGACATCGGCGTCTGTCAATCTCGCCACCGAAAAGGCCGTCGTGACGCATCCAGCGGGCACCGTCAGCCGCAATCAGCTCGAGAAGGCGGTACGCGCTCGCGGCTACGATGTCGTGAAGCGCGCAACGGTTTCACCCGGCGCGGAGCAGGAGGACCGTCGGGCCCTTGAACTCGTTGGCCTCCGGAACTCGCTCGCGGTTTCCGCGGTGCTGACCATACCTCTCTTCGCCATGGAGATGGGGTCGCACTTCATCCCGGCCATTCATGATTGGATCATGATGGATGTCGGGCACGCCAACAGCCTCTATTTTCAGTTCGCTCTGGCCACCGCCGCGCTGTTCGGTCCCGGCCTGCGGTTCTTCCGCAAGGGCATTCCCAACCTTTTCCGTCTCGCGCCGGACATGAACTCGCTCGTCGTCCTGGGCACCAGCGCCGCCTGGCTTTACTCGGTGGTGGCCACGTTCCTTCCCGGCTGGCTGCCTGAAGGTACCCGCAACGTCTATTTCGAGGCCGCCGCGGTGATCGTGACCCTGATCCTGCTCGGGCGCTTCCTGGAGGCGAGGGCGAAGGGGCGCACCAGTCAGGCGATCAAGCGACTCGTCACTCTTCAGCCCAAGACAGCTCGTTTGGTCAGGAACGGCGTCGCCTCGGAGGTGCCTCTGGAGACAGTCGTTGCCGGCGATCTCCTCGAGATCCGCCCGGGCGACCGCGTGCCGGTGGATGGCACGGTAATCGACGGCGACTCCTATGTCGATGAATCGATGATCACCGGCGAACCGGTGCCTGTCCGCAAGTCGGCGGGCTCGGAGGTTGTCGGCGGCACTATCAACAAGACAGGGGCGTTCAGCTTTACGGCCACCAAGGTCGGGGCCGATACGGTTCTTGCCCAGATCATACGGCTGGTGGAAGCCGCACAGGGCTCGAAGCTGCCGATCCAGGCCATGGTGGACAAGGTGACGGCGTGGTTCGTACCGGCTGTGATCGGTGCGGCGCTCCTCACCTTCGCCGCATGGTTCGTTTTCGGCCCGTCGCCGGCCCTCACCTTCGCCTTGGTCAATGCGGTCGCCGTCCTGATCATCGCCTGCCCTTGCGCCATGGGGCTCGCGACGCCGACCTCAATCATGGTCGGTACCGGTCGTGCCGCCGAACTGGGCATCCTCTTCCGCAAGGGGGAAGCGCTCCAGACCTTGCGTTCGGCTCAGTTGGTGGCACTCGACAAAACGGGCACGCTGACCGAGGGCCGGCCCGAACTCACCGACATCGAAGTCTCCACCGGGTTCGAGCGGCTGGAAGTGCTGCGTCTCGTCGCCAGCGTCGAGGCGAAGTCAGAGCACCCTATCGCCGATGCCATCGTTGCCGCTGCCGAAGCGGAGGGGCTTGTGCGTGGTCCCGTCGACGGCTTCTCTGCGGAACCCGGTTTCGGCGTCATCGGAAATGTGGATGGACGATCGGTCCTCATCGGCGCAGACCGTGCCATGACCAAGGCTGGCATCGATGTTGCCGCCTTCAACACGACAGCGTCCCGGTTGGGCTATGAGGGCAAGACCCCGCTTTACGCGGCGATCAGTGGGCAACTGGCTGCCGTCATCGCGGTTTCGGATCCTGTTAAGGGAACGTCGCGCCAAGCCATCCGGGCACTGCATGACTTGGGCCTCAAGGTCGCGATGATCACCGGCGACAATGCCCGGACCGCCCACGCCGTGGCCTCCGGTCTCGGCATCGACGAGGTCGTGGCCGAGGTGCTGCCCGACGGCAAGGTCGCGGCCATCCGAAGGCTCAAGTCTGGCGGTCGCACCGTGGCCTTCGTTGGCGACGGCATCAACGACGCACCTGCCCTGGCGGAAGCCGACGTGGGCCTGGCGGTCGGGACAGGCACGGACATCGCCATCGAGAGCGCCGACGTGGTGCTGATGTCCGGCGACATGCGTGGTGTTCCCAACGCGATCGCCCTTTCCCAGGCGACGATAGGCAACATCAAGCAGAACCTGTTCTGGGCATTCGGATACAACGTGATCCTGATCCCTGTAGCCGCCGGCCTGCTCTATCCAGTCAACGGGACCTTGCTCTCTCCGGTCCTCGCCGCGGGCGCCATGGCGTTGAGCAGCGTCTTCGTGCTCGGGAATGCCCTGCGCCTCAGGGGGTTCGCTCCGCCCTTGCAATCATCCGCTGCCGCGTCCCACCCCGCGGCGGAAACCATCACCTTCAACCCAGTGGAACCCGTATCATGAACATCGGCGAAGCCTCCAAGGCCAGCGGCGTCTCGACCAAGATGATCCGCTACTACGAATCGATCGGCCTGATCTCGGCACCCCTTCGGACCGGTTCGGGTTACCGGGTCTATTCCGACAACGAGGTCCATGCGCTGCGCTTCATCAGCCGGGCGCGCGACCTGGGGTTCTCCGCGGAGCAGATGGGCGACCTACTTGCATTATGGCGAGACCGCTCCCGCGCCAGCGCCGACGTCAAGGCCATAGCGCTGGAGCACATCCGCGTCCTCGACGAGAAGGCGCAGGCCCTTCAGGCAATGAGCGAGACGCTGCGCCACCTCGCGGACAACTGCCATGGAGATGGCAGACCGGACTGCCCGATCATAGAGGGCTTCGCCGAGGCAGCCCCCGCGCCGCCCACGAAGCGCAAGCCGAGGTTCGGCGTGACCGACATCCCGCCCGACCGGACCCATGCCTGACCACCATACAGCCGGGATCGACTGAATCCTGTTGGCAGTCGATCCCAACAACGTCGAAGAATTTCGGATTTCCAGAAAATCTCGTTTAGATAGACGAGATAAGTCGAGGGACTCTGATTGGAAACGGGCGGAATATTCCAGCGCTTCGGCGCGTTCCTCGACAGGCGGCGACTGCCGATCCTACTTTTCATGTCCGCCATCGGCTTGCTTTTCGCGGTCGACTTGATCCGCGTGGTTGCGGACGGCAAGCAGGACCCCTGGCTCCGTTTCCTTGCAGTTGCAGCGACGATCTTTATCGGCTGGGTCACTTGGATGGGACTCAAGGGAGCGCCCGATCTCGAAACCCGAAGCGAGAGGCTGCAGGATGAGGTGTCTCGGCTTGAGGGTGTCGTCGCGGCTTTCGGCAAGGACTATTTCGAGCTCTGGACGACCAAGCTGCGAATGATCGCAGATCAGCTGGAGTTCGGCGGCGCCGACCGCATCAGCGTCTACCGGTTCGAGGAAGGCCAGTTCACCATGGTGGGGCGGTACGCCGAACGCCCCGAATATGCGGCACCCGGACGGACCGTATATCCGGCGAACCAAGGCGTGATCGGGGCCGCCTGGAATTCTGCCGAAGGGTTCGCGAGCGTGGCGGACCTGCCCGACCCGAAGGCCGACTTGGCAGGATATCGGGAGCAGAACAATAAGACGTGGCGGCTGCCGATCGGAGTGACCAACGCCTTGCGGATGCAATCGCGTTCCATAGCGGCCCACGTCCTGAAACATCCCGCGACTTCGGAGAGGAATGCCATTATCGTCTTCGAGAGCGAGACGCCGCACCGATTCGATGACTTGGATCTGAGGGAGCGCTGCACCGGGGCCTGGGGTCAGGAGACCTCGCGGTTCCTCGAGAGCATGCGTATCCGCGAACCCGAACTCAGGTTCGCGAAGACGAGGGGGTTCTGATGGCCGACCTTCGAAGCGTCATGGCATACTATGCCAAGAACTATCCGCACAAGGACGAGCTTTCCAAGGCCAGGCTGACGAAGATGGTCTATCTTGCAGATTGGAAGGCAGCCCTGGATCACGGCGCGCCGATCACCGACATCAGGTGGAGGTTCAACCACTACGGTCCGTATGTCGACGACATCCACAACATGGCTCTCGAGGACCCAGCGTTCGAGGTCCGGAAGGAACACACCATGTTCGGCAACCGCCGCGAAAGGATAGAGCTTGTCGACGAGGACCTCTCGGTGACTCTGTCGAGCAGCGAACGGGAAATCCTAGACCACGTGATCGCGGAAACGAGGAAGCTGGGCTTCGACGGATTCATCAAGCTCGTCTATTCAACTTTTCCGGTGATCTCGGGCACCAAGGGCAAGGATCTGGATCTGATCGGCGCTGCCGAGACTTATAGATCTCTGGGCTGACCGCAGAGACCCTTGTCGATCGTCGACGCAGCTCTCCATGCGTCGCTGAAGGTTGAGGCCACACGTTTTGAGCAGAATCGCTTGTTGCCCTTGACCTTCCTACCGTTGGAGACCCCACATTTGGGGAAGGAACAACGAAGGAGTTTCCGTGATGCCCGATTTTCAAGTGAATGACATGACCTGCGGACACTGCGCGGCAACGGTCGAAAAAGCCGTGAAGGGCGTCGACGCCTCTGCGCAGGTCAAGATCGATCTCGGTACGCGCCTGGTGCAGATTAGCAGCGACAAGCCAGCGGTCGATTTCGCCGCCGCCATAGACGAGGCAGGCTACACCGGTCAGCTTCAGGCTTGACTCGGCTGGGCGGGCTTACGCCCGCCCGTTTGCACAGGAGATCTAATTGAGAGCTGCAACCGCGACGATCTCTGCCCTGGCGATGACGGCTGCGGTGGCGGCGTCCCAGCATGTCCCGCCCGTTCCTGGCCGCGAGCTCAAACATATCCATGGTGTGGTGCTGCCCCCCGGAAGCCAAGACGTGCTGCTCGCCACCCACGACGGCCTTTTCGCTGTCGATCCCACCGGCATGGCTCGCATGATTTCCGCGCAGGCAGACGACTTCATGGGTTTCACCGCTTCCCGCGACGGGAGGCTATTCGCCAGCGGCCATCCGATTGTCGGCGGGAACATCGGCATCATCGGTGCCGATGGGGCAGGAGCTACGTGGTCGCACCTCTCGCATGGCGCCAACGACGAACCCGTCGACTTCCATGCCATGACTGTCAGCCCTGCGGACGCCGAGGTGATCTACGGCTCCTACGGAGGCATCCAGGTGAGCAGCGACGGCGGACGGACCTGGAGGTTATCCGGCCCGGGCCCCGACGACCTGATCGATCTGGCTGCGGCCGACGGCGACCCCGGCCATCTCTATGCGGGGACGATGCTCGGCCTCCACGAGAGCCTCGATGCCGGGGTCACGTGGTCTCCGATCGCCGCGAAGAGCGGTCCGGTGACCATGGTCGAGGTCTCCCCCGAAGGTCGACTTTACGCGTTCGTCGCGGGCGAAGGCCTCTTCGCTCTCCGGGACTCGATGCTCGAGCCCGTCGCCGCCCTGCCCGACCAAGTGCTGCTGCACGTGGCGTTCGATCCGGCAGAACCAGAGCTGCTGGTCGCCGTGACTGCCGAGAGTCGCTTGCTCTCCAGCGTCGATGGTGGCCGATCGTGGTCAGACTTCCTGAAGTGAGATGGATGGCTCTTGCGGCTTTCCTGGCCACCCCTACTTTGTCGCAGCAGATGGATGGTCAGGCGCTCTACGTGGACAACTGCTCCTCTTGCCACGGCGTAGAGCTGCAGGGCCAACCGGATTGGATGGTGCGGCTGCCGAACGGCAGGCTTCCGGCGCCGCCGCATGACGCCACCGGCCACACCTGGCATCATTCCGACGAGCAGTTGTTGCGAATCGTCAGGGATGGACTGTCGGCGATCGCTCCCGGTTACGAGACGGATATGCCTGCCTTCGGGGCGACGTTGAGCGAGCCCGAGATCATCGCCATCCTCGACTACATCAAAAGCACTTGGCCCGAGCGTGAGCGCACCAGCCAGGCCGCTCGCTCCGCCGCTTCCCCCTAGCCTTCGTCGGTCTATACGGAAGCAAGCGAGGGCTTGACCCTGCCACCGTGGCAAGGCGCACGATGGTCATTCTTCCAAGGAGACCACCATGACCATGAACCGCCGCTCATTCCTTGCAACGACGGCAGCAGGCGCTGCCCTTGCTCTCCTTGGTGGCAGCAAGCCCTTCGCGGCGGTTCCGGCGACCAGACTGACGGTAGGTCGCCGGAGCATCGAGGTCGCCGGTCGCGGCGCCCAAGTATTCGGTGTGACCGACACGGCAGGTAATTCCGGCATCCTGGTCGAAGGCGACCGCTTCCACGTGGACCTGGTCAACGACCTAGCCGAGGCGACCACGGTTCATTGGCACGGACAGGTGCCTGCCCCGGAAGCGGACGGCATCGCCGAGACCGGTTACGTAACACCATTGGCGCCAGGTGAAGGGCGCGCCTTCGACTTCGCCGCCCGTCCCGGGACCCACTGGATGCACTCGCACCATGAGCTCCAGGAGCAGGCGCTCCTGACTGCGCCGCTCATCGTCAAATCAGCGTCGGAGCTGCGGGACGACGTCCAGGATGTCGTCGTGATGCTGAACGATTTCTCCTTCAAAAACGCCGAAGAAATTCTCGCGGGCCTTCGAGCCCGCGAAATGGATCATGGCGCGATGTCGGGCATGGACCATGGCGGCTCCATGGACATGGATGCGATGATGGCTACGGGCACCATGGACCTCAACGATGTCGAGTACGACGCCTTTCTCGCCAACGACCGAACGCTCGACGATCCGCAGATCGTAAAGACCGAAAGGAATGGCAAAGTGCGCCTGCGCATCATCAACGGTGCTGCGTCCACGGCATTCTGGATCGATCTGAGCCCGCATACCGGCAAAGTCGTCGCGGTCGACGGCAACGAGGTCCTACCGGTCAGCGGTTCGCGTTTCCCGATCGCGCAGGCGCAGCGCCTCGACATTGTCTTGCAAGTGCCTGCCGGCGCCACCGTCCCGGTGCTTGCGCGCCGCGAAGGCGGTAGAGCTCGCACGGGTATGATACTTGCCGCGCCAGGCACGTCGACAGCGCGACTGGCCGGTGAGGTCGACGACCTCGAGGCCGCCGTCGATCTCTCACTCGAACATGCGCTCCGTTCCCGCGAGCCTATTTCGGCACGTGTGGCAGACCGTACCCTTTCCGTGATGCTGACCGGATCCATGGCGCCGTATTCGTGGACGATCGACGATCGCGACTGGACCCGACGAAAGCCGCTCGAGGTGAAGGCCGGAGAAAGGGTGGAGCTGAAATTGATGAACCACACCATGATGGCCCATCCAATGCACCTGCATGGCCACCACTTCCAGGTGGTCGGGATCGACGGGCGTCCTCTGGCAGGCGCGGTTCGGGATACCGTACTGGTGCCATCCATGGGCACGGTCACCGTGGCCTTCGATGCCGACAATCCGGGACGGTGGCTCTACCACTGCCACAACCTCTACCATATGGCAGCCGGCATGATGTCAGAACTGGTCTACATCTGAGCGATCGCTGCGACCGAGAGGGAGAAATCACCGTAAGCTCGCGAAAGGCTCGCTTACAGGCCGGTGTCGGTAGACGGCCTTCCGCGCTTGACCCACCAGAGACGCGCCGCGATCAGCAGCAAGGTCGGCCACAGCATGGTGTTCAGGATGTCCTTGGTGCTTCCGAGCACATCGACCTGGATCTGTCCATGGTGCCAGGTATCGAGCAACTCGTTGAACAGCTCGAATGCCAACAGCACGAGCCACGGCAACCAACTTGTGGGGCCGCGACGCAGCAGTAGCATGGCGACGAGGTATATCCCCAGGCCGAGATGGATATGAAGCGCGTCGCGGCTAAGGTGCAGGAGCTGCGTCAGCGCGGTCTTCAGAGTGTTGAGCATGCCTGCTTCTAGCACCGGCGTCTTATGCAGGCGTTACCGACCTTAGGGATGGAAGTGCGCCATAGGCGCACTTCCGGGTTCCGACTACTCGTTGGCGCCTTCGCCTTCGAGCCAGGCGACCATTTCGGCGATCTCCTGCTCCTGAGCCTCGATGATCTTGGTTGCCATCTCCTTGGCCCAGGCATTGTCGCCGTGCTCGAGCTCGGCCTTGGCCATGTTGATGGCCGCGGTATGATGCGGGATCATGCCGCAGACGAACGCCACGTCGATGTCCTCGACCATCATGGCGTCCATCATCTGCTTGTTAGTGGCGTCCATGCCGGCCATGAGGTCCATGTGGGCCTGGTCCATGTCATGGTTCATTTCCATGGACATGTCGCCCGCCATCCCTTCGGCAGACTTGCAGATGTCGGGCAGCTCGGCGCCCATCGCGGCGTCTCCGCCCATCGCTGCCATGTTGTGGCCGGCCATCGCATCCTGGGCGAAGGCGGAGGCGGAGGTGGCGACCAGAACGACGCCGGCGAGGAGAGTGGTCTTGATGTTCATTTGTTTGTTCCTAAACGAGTTGAGGGTTTTCAGGCAGCTCGATCAAGGGACTTCGGCGGTCGGTCTATGCGGTCGGTCGACCGGCGGGGTTCGATGGTTCGAGGTTCGGAGGCGTAATTCGCCTGCAGCTCGATCGGAACCGTGGTGTGGGGAGCGGCGGGAAGCCCCGACAGGCAAAGACCCATGCCGCAGCAGACAAGGAGCTCGTGGGCGTCGCCGCATACCCCGACGCATTCCTCGGCGCCGTGGTGTCCCGCCATGGAGTAGGCATGACCGGTGGGCTGTTCGGCTGCGACGGCCATGGTGCCATGGTGCAGGGTCATGCTCAGGACGACGGCGAACATTATCGCCATCATCGCGCGCATACCTGCCTTGGAAGCCGAAACGTATTCATGTCGGAGCATCGAGGACCAACTCCCCCGAATGCGAACGGTTCCTGCGATCAACATGTTCCAAGCACCTATTGCCTACCCAGATCGAGAAGATAGGTCGAGATGTCCTCCAGATGCTGGTCCAGCAGGAATTTGGTGCTTCCATGCACGACTTCCGCCATCGATCCGCCGAACACGTCGCCATCCGGCGTGATGCCGGTCCGCAGGGCTTCCAATAGGCGACCCTTGGTGTAGCCACGTGCTGTCAGGTCCTTTGCCGTGAGCGATGGTGATCTTCCTCCGTCCTGCATCTGGGGATCACCTCCCAGTTCCATATTGTCAGGCAGCCCACCGATCATGTTTCTGGGTGCATGGCAGGCTGCGCAATGCGCGGGCCCCCAGACCAGGTACCGGCCTCTGTTCCACTCGCTCGTTCTTTCGGGATCCACGGCATATTGCACCGGTCGTTCGAAGAACGTGCGCCAGGGCTTTACCCCGGCGCGGATGTTGAACGGGAAACCGACTTCATGCTCTCGGGACGGCTTGTCCGAGGGAGGCGTCTGCTGCACCGCGGCCCACAGGTCCGCCATGTCCTGGTCCGTCAGGGTGGCGTAGAATTCGTAGGGAAACGCAGGATAGTAGGGCTCCCCATCGGGCGATATACCCTGCCGAACCGCCCGCACGAACTGCGCGAAGGTCCATTCGCCAATGCCATTTGCGCGATCGACGGTAATGTTTGGGGCAAAGAACGTCCCGAACTTGGAGACGAGCCCCTGTCCTCCCGAGAGCGGCGCTGCACCAGGGGTCGTGTGGCACGTGATGCAGCCGCTGAGCCGGGCAAGATAGGCACCGCGCTTCGGGTCGCCGACCATGTCCGCAAGGGCTGGTGCAGCCGGCATGGGCCAATTCTCGAGCGCCAGGACCGTACCGGTGGCGGCCACCAGGGCCGCGACCAGAAGAAGGGCAAGACGATTCATGGGTCACCGCCGGAACGCGGCGTGGCATGCCGCGCAGGTGGCGGCGATGTCGGCGTAGACCTGGCTCACCGGTCGGGCCGCCGGCTCCGGCTCCGGGGTCGCGATCGAACCGGTGGCGACGGCGTCGATGATGGCCTCCTGCTGAGGCGCGATGCCCATCAACCACTCGAAGTCCATCCGCTCCCATTCCGATAGAACCGGCTCGGGAACCGCAGCCAACGTCTGGTTTGGAACGGGGTCGGGTAGAGCGGGCATTCCCAGCGCCGCCGCGGAGGCACCCAATTCCTCACCGAGCGTGCCGAGCTCGGTCGCATAGGCCGAGAATTCCTGCCATCGCTCCCATATCTCGGGGCGGGCTTCGCTCGGCGCGTCGAGGCTGCCTTCCGGGAACAGGTCGGTCATCGCCCGCCCGGCATGCATGGATATCATCTCGGATGCCGTCTTCAGCGTTTGAACATCGCCGGCTGACGGCTGCTCGACGACTGGCCCCATCAGCTTGATCTGCTCGCCGAGCATCATCATGCCCATCATTCTCTCGCCGACGATGCCGGTGGCGCCGCCGTGCCCCAACGCCGCGATGGCGCCCGTCAGCAGGAGTCCGAAGGCCAGCGGCCCTAGGAGGGATAGTTTCGTTTTCATTCTGGATTTCCACGTTGCCTGATCGCCGCTGGCGCGGCTGCCGTCCGAAAAAGCGGCTCAGGTACGTGGGGGCCGCGACGCGTCCACCGACAGCGAAAGCTCGGTGACCGGGTCGTCGCCGAAGTAGACCACATTGTCGGCCCGCAAGGCGCAATGAACGCTCACCGGCTCAGCGGCAAGGATGGGAGCACCGCAATGGATGGCGGTCTCACCCGAACCGGGGTGGTCATCTTCGGATGCGCCATGTGAGCTCATATCCGCCACCTCGAAATGAGTATGGCCTGAACGTGCGCCTTCGTCGGCATGCACCGAGATCGCGCCCATAAGGAGGACGATGATCAGGGCCGTGGTGTTGACGATGGAGCAGAGCAGCTTCAAGCGCGAATCTCTCGTGACACTCTTCGCTTCGACACGAGCAATATGACCTTCCCGTGGCATTCTCGCAATTCCGACTGCATCTGCAGCTTGATATTCCACGGAAGTAGGTCTTCCGCGAAGGACGAGTGAGCTTGTTCCGAACCTAGGTGAACGCCTTCTGGTTGGCCCTTGCTACTGAAACGCACTCCGCGTTCACCAAAGCGGCCTTCATAACCTAGCAGCGAACCCCTTAGCGAAAACGAGGCGAGGGCTTCGCTATCGACGCGGGCTTTCGCGTGGTGTCATCAACGCCTCGAGGAAGCCAATCTGCCCCAGCACGGAAATGACAAAAGGCCAGATGATCGCCGACAGAAACGCATTCAGTGCTATCCTGCCCTCCGACTCCGGACCGGTGAGCCCAGGCCAAAGCAGTATGACCTCCACGACTATTACGGAGAGCAAGGGGATCAGCGTCGAGCCTGTCTTACGCATCACGGCAAGGGTTACGAAGAACACCGCAAGCCCTGCGTGCATATGAAACGGATCGAAGGTGATATTCATGGAGGGCCTGCGACGCTGACTATCGGGACACCATGCGGCAACGGCCCTTTACGGTAGATTAAGGTTACTCGCGGAGACTGCGAAGTACGCCTGCATTCCCGGTCCCCACAGGCTTCAGGCCAACCTCACTAGTGATCCATGCGTCTCCTTGCCGGACTTGTCGTCATCCTCCTTTGCGTGTTCGGCGGCTATGCCGCCATGGGTGGACATCTCGAGGTGCTGGTGCAGCCGTGGGAGTACGTGATCATTCTCGGCGCCGCGATCGGTGCCTTCATCATCGGCAACCAAGGCGCCGTCCTCAAGGGCAGCTTCTCGATGCTGGGCAAGATCTTCAAGGGTCCGGCCTACAACAAGAAGGCGTACCTTGAACTGCTTGGCATGCAGTTCGCGATGTACAAGCTGATCCAGCAGAAAGGCATCCTCGGCATTGAGCCCCATGTCGAGGATCCGAAGAATTCCAGCCTCTTCAACGCCTTCCCGACGTTCGCCAAGAACCACCATGCCGTCGAGTTCGTCTGCGACTACATGCGCATGGTGACCATGGGCACCAACAACGTCCACGAGATGGAAGCCCTGATGGACGAGGAGCTCGAGACGCATCATCAGGAGCAGGAGCGAATGGTAGGTGCGCTTCAATCCCTGGCGGACGGCACCCCGGCCCTCGGCATCGTCGCCGCCGTTCTCGGCGTGATCAAGACCATGGGCGCGATCAACGAACCGCCCGAAGTGCTGGGCCACATGATCGGCGGCGCTCTCGTCGGCACCTTTTTCGGCGTGTTCATCGCCTATGGCCTGTTCGGGCCCATGGCTCAGTCGCTTCGAGGCACCTACGAGGCCGAGTCCAAGTATTTCCTGTCGCTCAAGACCGGCCTCCTCGCCCATATCTCGGGACAGCCGCCGGTGATGGCGATCGAGTTCGCCCGCAAGGCGCTGATGACCGATGTCCGCCCTTCCTTTGAAGAAGTGGACTCGGCGACGCAGAACCTGCCAGCCACCGCCTGACCCGACAACCACCGCAATCATCAAGCCCGCTTCGGCGGGCTTCGTTGTTTGTGGCAGTGACGGTAGGTCATAGACCCGGATCTGCCGCACACATCCGATATCTCTTGCGAACCATTCGCAACAAGCATATGCAAATGGCTTGCAGAAGCGTTAGGACTTAAATGGACGCTGGTTGGGGGTTCGGCGGGTGGCGCGCGTCACGTGGCAATGCATCGCTAGCGGACGTGCACAGATCGATCGCGGTCAAGCAAAGCGCTTCGACCTGGCGCAGGGCGGCGGCGTTTCTCGGGCCTGGATACCTCGTTGCCGTTGGCTACATGGACCCGGGCAACTGGGCAACGTCCATCGCTGGCGGTTCGCGGTTCGGCTACACCCTGCTGATCGTGGCGCTGGTATCCAACATCATGGCCATCGTGCTGCAATCCCTGTGCGCCCGCCTTGCTATCGCGTCCGGACGCGACCTCGCCCAGGCCTGTCGCGACGCCTTCCCAAAGCCGGTGGGCTACGTTCTCTGGTTTCTCGCCGAGATCGCCATCATCGCTACCGACATCGCCGAGGTGATCGGCACGGCGATCGGTCTGAATTTGATCTTCGGCATCCCGCTCGAGATCGGCGTCGTCATCACCGCACTAGACGTGTTCCTGATCCTCTATCTGCAGAAACTGGGGTTTCGCTGGGTGGAGGCATTGATTATCGCTCTGCTTGCCGTGATCGCGGGCTGCTTCATCGTCCAGATCGCCCTGGCGGACCCGGATTGGGGTAACGTCATCCGCGGCTTCGCCCCGACCACCGAGATAGTGACCAATCCCGAGATGCTCTATCTGGCCCTTGGAATCCTGGGGGCCACGGTGATGCCGCACAACCTCTATCTTCACTCCGGCATCGTCCAGACGCGCGACTACGGCGATACCTTGCCGGAGAAACGGGAGGCACTGAAGTTCGCGACCATCGACTCCACCGTGGCTCTGATGTTCGCCCTCCTGGTCAATGCCTCTATCCTTATCCTTGCCGCCGCGACCTTCAACGTCGCCGGCAACACGGAGGTGGCGGAGTTGGGCGAGGCCCATAACCTGCTCGCGCCCATGCTGGGGCTGGCCATAGCACCGACACTGTTCGGTATCGCCCTGCTCTGTTGTGGCATCAACTCCACGGTGACGGCAACCTTGGCCGGGCAGATCGTGATGGAGGGGTTCCTGCATATCAGGTTGGCACCATGGCTGCGGCGGCTCATCACGCGTATCATCGCGATCGTGCCCGCCGCTGGCGTCACCATCTGGTTCGGACAATCGGGTACCGCTCAGCTCCTTATTCTGACGCAGGTGGTCCTCAGCCTGCAGCTATCCTTCGCGGTCTTCCCGCTGGTCATGTTCACCGCGGACAAGAGGAAGATGGGAGAACTCGTCGCACCGAAGTGGCTCGTGGCCTTGGCGGTTCTGATCGCCCTCGTCATCGCCGGCCTCAACGTGAAGCTTCTCCTCGACTTCATCCTCTAATGAAACGGGAGGAGGATAGTCACGAGGCTTGGTCGCGCGTCCAGGGACGCCTTTCGGTAACCAGGAGTTAACGTTTCGATTGCGAGATAGAGCCATGGGTCGGTGGTGCACCACATGGATGGTCAGGCTGTGCGTGGCGTTCGCGTTGCTCGCGATGGCACCTGCCGCTTTCGCCGTTCCCATCGGTGCATCCCCGTCGAGCCACGACCGCTGCGTCACCGAGCATGCCACGATTGGGACCGACCTTGGGGTGGACCTGAACGAAGCCGTAGAGCACTCCCATGCCCATTGCCCGCACAAGTTGACGGTGGATGAGGCCGGTCGGTCAACGACGCATTCCGCCTCGATCGGCATCGTCATCCGCTGGCCATCCCATGCGGTGCCGGACCGGGGCGACCGTCGCGACTACTCTCCCGATAGACCTCCTTCATACATCTGAGTCGGCAACGCAGCGCATGGCGGCCTTGTCTCAACGGCGGCGCTGACGCGCCCCTCAGCTCGGATGAATACCTTGTATACTGCCGACGATGCCCTCGTCATTCGGGGGACGAACACCCTGCGCGAATCCGTCACGCGACGACGGCTCGCGATCACCATGCTCTTGGTCTTCGTAGGCTTCGTCGTGATCGGTGCGCGACTGGTCCAACTGGGGACGCACCGCACTGAGATGACGATAGAAGGAAGGACGGTGAGCGAAATAGAAGCTTCGAGGCCGCCGATCCTGGACCGCAACGGCATCGCCATGGCAGTGGATATACGCGTCCCATCCCTCTACGCGGAACCGCGGCGGATCGTGGACGTCGAAGAAGCGGTAATCAAGATACGAGGCGTGCTGCCCGAGATCGATGCCACCTGGCTCAGATCCCGCCTCACCGGCGACCGTGGGTTCGTATGGATCAAGCGGGAGCTTACCCCGTCCGTCCGCGACAGCATCATGCGCCTGGGGCTACCGGGCATCGACTTCCTGACGGAGAGCAAGCGTTTCTACCCCGGCGGATCGGATGCGGCCCATGTTTTGGGCGCGGTCAACATCGATAGCCAAGGCATAGCAGGGATCGAGCGAGGGATCGACGATGCAGGGGTCGCGGCGCTTCAGGCATTCGGCCTTGCCCGCGGCCAAGAGTTAAGCCCCATCCGGCTCTCGATCGACATGAGGGTGCAGCATGCCATGCGTACTGAACTGGTCGACGCGATCAGCCGCTACAAATCGATCGCCGCCGGCGGGGTCATGATGGACGCGGTCACGGGGGAGATCATGGCGATGGTATCACTTCCCGATTTCGATCCCAACTCTCCGGCATCGGCTCTTGAGGAAGGCAGCTTCAATCGAATGACGGCGGGCAACTTCGAATTGGGATCGGTCGTGAAGACCGTCTCGTTCGCCGCCTCGCTCGACAGCGGCGCGGTCACGCTCGAAGACTCCTTCGACGCTCGTTTCCCGGTCCGGTTCGGGCGCCAAGCCATCAACGACTTCAAGGGCCAGAACCGCATCCTGAGCGTGCCCGAAATTTTCCGCTACTCGTCCAACGTGGGCACGATTCGGCTGATGCAAGCGATGGGAGAGGATCGGTACCGCGATTTCTTCACCCGCATCGGGTTCGATGCGCCACTGGTCACCGAATTGCCCGAGAAGGCACCGCCGAATGTGCCAGACCAATTCTCGGAAGTTGTCGCGGCCACTGCGTCCTTCGGTCATGGCTTCGGCATTTCGCCGTTGCACATGGCTCGGGCGCTGGGCGCATTCGTGAACGGCGGCAGACTGCTGCAGCCAACGTTCTACCCCAGGACCGAAGAGGAAGCGCTGGCGCTTGCAACGCAAGTGATAAAACCAGAAACCAGCGCCCAGATGAGGGAGCTTCTCCGCTTCAACGCCATCGTCGGCTCCGGGTCGCGAATGAACAAGATCGCTGTCGGCTACCGGGTCGGAGGCAAGACGGGCACCGCCGAGAAAGTCGTCGACGGACGCTACGGACAGGGCAAAAACCTCAATGTCTTCGTGGCGGCCTTTCCGATGGAAGCGCCTCGATACGTGATGTTGATCCTGATCGACGAGGCGGAGCCGGAAACTCCGCAGTCGGGTAACACCGCCGGCTGGAACGCCGGCGAGGTTTCCGGTCGCATCATCGCCCGGGCAGCGCCAATGCTTGGCATTGCACCCGCGGACAGCAAGAGCAACGATGACGCCATCCTCGCAGATCTAGGGGGCTGAATCGCCAGTAGATGGAAAATGAATTCACCAGCTGTTGCAGCTGCACGGGCATGTAGAATAGTCCATCGACGGATGGCTGGCGCGGAGGATACCGAATACCCGAGAGCATCCAGGCAGCGAACCAGCTGCTCGTGGTCGAAACCTTCTCCGATCCTCAAGGTAAGGCTGGCCCCCGACAACGACACCCCGGCACAGGCCACGCCGGGTAGGCGGTTCACCACATTCTCCACGGCCGCGACGCAGCCGTCGCAGCCCAACCCGGCGATAGGCACCGTCAGCTTCTCGCCGGTACCCATGGCCCTATGCCTCGAAGGTGACCTTGCCAGCCATATCGGTCCATTCTCATGGAGCTTGGCTTGCCATTGCCTGCCCAGAAGGACATCCAGGGGTTTTACAGAGCCGTCCGGGCTCCCTCGGGCTCGATCCGGGGTTTGTCGACCCCAGTGAGCCGGGCGAGCGCATCGAAGAAGCCAGATAGGTATTCCTCGACCCGATGAACGACAAACAGAACAAGGCAGACAATATACGGCCACTTGTTCTCAACGAACTCGATCGTGGCCGGACGAAGCACGAAAAACACCAGGCCGGTGACAGACCCGGTGGTGAAGACCAGCATCGTCGCGAGTTCGAGAGACCAATAGCGTACTCCTAGGAGCAAGGCCGTGAACGTCGTGGCAAGCAGCACCGTAGGGGTGCGGGGGATATCTCCTATTTTCACCGTTGTTCCTCCTTGAGGATGGAGGCTGCACTCTACAGTGGCTAGGGAAGCAAGAGGGTTGCGACGAAAATTCCCTTGCTCCTCTAGCCACTGTAGATCGTACGCCTTTCCGTCGAAGGAGAACTCATGTCGGACCGATCTCAATATTGGACGCGTATGCTCGCAGCATGGCTCCTGGCGCTGAGCGCGACGATGGGGGCGTTGTTCATCGGCGAGGTGATGGGTCAGATGCCATGCACCCTGTGCTGGTACCAGCGCATCGCCATGTTCCCCCTGGTGCTGATACTCGGAGTCGCTGCCTTTCGGGGCGATCGCGGCGCCTGGCGATATGCGCTGCCCCTGTCGACGATCGGTCTGATCATCGCAGGATACCATTCCCTTCAATTGTCGGGTCTCATCCCCTCGCCCATCGTGCCCTGCTCAGTCAGTGGTCCATCCTGTTCCGGAGCCGGCATGTTGATCATGGGATTTCCGATCCCGTACCTGTCCGCCGTCGCCTTTGCCGGCATCTCGCTCCTGCTCTTGCCCTTCGTGAGGAAAAGTCCATGAACAAACGCCTGGCCGTTGTTGCGGTCGCGCTCATCGCAATCGCCGTCTTCGGGACTGCTGCCTGGTTCTACCGTCCGGCACCGGCTCAACCCACATCGCCCGTGGTAGCAACGTTCCAAGGGGTCCCGTATGTCCGCCCGCATTCACCGGCCATCGGTCCCGAGGACGCGCCGGTGACGATCAGCGAGTTCTTCGATCCGAGCTGCGAGGCCTGTCGGGCGTTTTATCCTATAGTCAAGCAGGTCATGGACCGTCACCCCGGCCAAGTGAAGCTGGTGCTCCGCTACGCTCCGTTCCACGATGGCTCCGACACCGCAGTCAAGATCCTCGAGGCGGCACGGCTGCAGGACAAGTTCATTCCTGTCCTCGAGGCAATGTTGGCCCGCCAGCCGGAATGGGCCGCCCACGGCGCACCGGATCTCGAGCTTGCCTGGAGCATCGCGGGTGAAGCAGGACTTGACGTCGAGCAGGCGAGGCAGGACACCATGCGGCCAGGCATGACAGGCGTCATCAATGCCGACATGGCGGATGTCCAAGCTCTGAACGTGCAGCAGACGCCGACGTTCTTCGTGAATGGGAAGCCGATTGCGCAGCCGGACCCACAAGCCTTGGCGGAACTCGTCGCCAGCGAGGTGGCCGCTTCAGGCGCTCGATGACCGTCCTTGTCACCGAATCCTCGGTCTCATATTCATCATGGGATGGTGAGCAACCCCGACGTACTGGTCATAGGTGGCGGGCAGGCCGCCTGGCCACATCGTACCGCCTCGCGAAGGCCGGTGTATCCCATCTGGTTGTCGACGCTTCGGAACGCATCGGCAACAGCTGGAGACGCCGGTATCACTGCTTGACCCTGTTCACGCCAAGACGATTGAGTGCTCTTCCTGGGCTTGATCCCGGAGGCGATCCGGAAGGATACGCGGGACGCCTCGAGTTTGCCGACTACCTAGATCGCTATGCCACGGTCAACCGGCTGCCGATCCGGAGCGGCTCTCGGGTGGTTCGCCTTGGAAAGTCTGAATCCGTCGAGTCCGCTGCCCATATGGACGACGGCACCGTAATTAACAGTCGGGCCGTCCTCGTAAGCACTGGCGCATTCCAGCAGGCTGCTGTCCCGTCGATCTCGTCAGGCTTCACCCAAGGGGTCAAGCAACTGACGGCGGCCAGCTATCGCTCGCCCCTGAGCGTCGGCAAGGGACCAGTGCTGGTTGTGGGAGACGGCGCCTCCGGGCGGGACATCGCGATGGAACTGGGGCAACTCATGAAGTGCTGATAGCTACTGGCAAAACCCGGCGGCTTTTTCCGGAGCGCCTGTTCGGCATCGGCACATGGACCCTGTTGGACCGTTTGGGTCTGCTTTCTGCGTCAGCGTCGTCTCCGGTGGGACGCCTGATGCGTCGAACAGATCCCTTTCCGGATCGCGGCAGAAGCCTTGCCTCTCTTCGCAGTCATGGCGTGAGTATCCGCCCCAGACTCGTCGAAGCCGCCGGGAAGACAGCACTCTTCTCGAACGGAAGCCGAGCCGATGTCAGGACAGTCATCTGGGCAGTCGGATACCGGCATGCGGACGATCGGATCGAAGTCCCTGCCGGAACGGAAGGACTACACTATCTCGGCAGGCCGTGGCAGCGGAACAGGGCATCGCATTGATCCTGGGCGCGAGCAGCGACTCGAAGGTGGTCGTCGATACTATCGTGCGACAGCTAAGTCAGGAGTGAACGTAGTCGTGGTGGTCCGGCAGCGGATCCTCGATACCGAGAACGGTTGCGTTGACGACGATCTCGGCTTCGCCCAACGAGACTCTTACCGGCACGCTCTCGGCGACCGAAAGACCCAAGGCTTCGACGCGAACGCCATCCGGCTGCATGTAGAGCTCGGCATGTGGCGGCAGGGTCGGCTCGAACTCCTTACCGTCCGGCCTCGTAACCCGGGTCGTAGCTGCCCCGGGAACGTCGATCTGCACGGGGCCTATGGCGGTGATGTTGCGGTTGTTGATGACGAGGTAGATCTCGGCACCACCGGGCTGCGCGCGCACCCAGGCCTCCTCGATCACCAGACCATCTACGACTGCAACCGGCAGTTCTGACCCGGTCGAGGTCACCACCCATCCGTTCAGCAGCAGTGCCAAGATTTCTTTCTTCATGACCACACACTGGCACCGTTGCAGCAGGACGGCAACGGCGAAGGACATGGTGCGACAAGTCGCTTGCTCCTCCAGCGGCTAGAGCATCTACGCTGTATCAGTCAGTGAGGTTTGAATGCCACATTCGCACGGAGCAACGACGGACCGGGACAAAGGGCAAGGAAGGAGGCTGCTCGTGGCCTTGGCGCTCAACCTCGGCATTGCTGTCGCAGAGGTGATGGGCGGGACCATCTCCGGCTCGCTCGCCCTGATCGCGGACGCAGCGCACAACCTGTCGGACGCCGGCTCGGTTCTGGTATCCTATATTGCCTGGCGCATCGCCCAGCGGGTCGCAAACGAGAGGCTAACCTTCGGCTATGCCCGGGCAGAAACCGTTGGCGCGCTCATCAATCTCACGACGTTGATCATGATCGGTCTCTATCTGCTGTGGGAAGCCGGCAGCCGCTTCCTGGAACCGGTGGAAGTCGTCCCTACCACGGTCCTGATCGTTGGCGTCATCGCCTTGATCGAGGACCTGCTCGCAGCGTGGGTGCTCCGCAAAGATCTCGGCAGCCTCAACGTCCGCAGCACCTTCCTCCACATGATCGCCGATGCGCTGGGTACCGTTGCGGTGATCGCCAGCGGCATGGCCATCATGATCTGGGGACCATCGGCATCCTGGGTCGATCCCGCCGTAACTGCCCTGATCGCCGTCTACGTCCTGGTCCACGGTTCGACGGAGATCCGCGAATCGATAGCGGTGCTGATGGACAGTGCTCCCAAGGGCTTTGATCATGCCGGCCTGGTGCGGCATCTGCGGGCCGCGGACGGCGTCGTCGATGTCCATCATCTCCATGTCTGCAGATCAGCGAAGGCCGGACGGCGATAGAAGTGCATCTTGCGACCGATCGCAACGATCTCGCCGCCGCCACGGACCTGAAGGAGGCGCTCAAGGAGAGCTTGCACGACCAGTTCGACGTGGAGCACGCCACCATCGAGATGGAGTTGGCCGGCAAGGTCGAACACGATCGCGACATTGTTCCCAAGTCCGGAGGGTGAGGCTCACGAAGGGGTAACCCTCCTTGCCTATGGTTGCCAGGAACTGAACCGGACCTCCCCATGCTCGCTCGATTCATCCAAGCCACCGCACTCGTCATCGCCGCTGTCGTGCTGGCCGGCTGCAGCCAGTTCGTTGGCGACAATCGCCACAACGTCCCTCTGCCTAAGGCGCTGGTCGAACAGATGGCGGCTATCGGCTCCTCACCAATTGAACCGATGATGATCCGGGTCTTCAAGGAGAGTTCCGAACTCGAGGTCTGGAAGCGGACCAGCAGCGGCCAGTACGCACTGCTCAAGACCTATCCGATCTGCAAGTGGTCGGGCGCGCTCGGACCGAAGATCCAAGAAGGCGACTACCAGTCGCCGGAAGGCTTCTACGACGTCACTCCTGCCTTGATGAACCCGAAGTCGACATACTTCCTGTCGTTTAACGTCGGCTTCCCGAACAAATTCGACCAGGCCTGGGGCCGCACCGGCAGCTACCTGATGATCCACGGCGACTGCAAGTCGGTGGGTTGCTACGCCATGACCGACGACGGCATCAAGGAACTCTACGCCATGGTTCGCGAGAGCTTCAGGGGCGGCAATCGGTCCGTGCAGCTGCAGTTGCTGCCATTCCGCATGACGGAGGCAAATCTCGCGCGGCACGCCGCCAGCCCCCATGTCCCCTTCTGGCGCAACCTCAAGGAGGGCACGGACATTTTCGACCGCACGCTGCAGTTGCCGGCGGTGGACGTGTGCGAGAAGCGCTACGTGTTCAACCGCACGGGCGCCGCTCCGCTCGATCCCAACGGAACCTGCCCCGTCGCGCCGCTCTCGACCATGGCGGCCCTTTGATGGGTTAAGGGCGCCCGGCACCGGGGGCGGTACGGCCCGCGAAGGCGCCGGTGATGGTCGCCATCAGCAGCATGACGACGCCGGCGGTGATGCCGACGTCGGCCAGGTTGAAGGTGGGAAAGTGCCAGCCGCCCGCGTGCAGGTCGATGAAGTCGGTGACCGCGCCATCGGGAATGCGGTCGACGAGATTGCCCAGTGCCCCGCCCAGGATGGCGGCGTAGCCAAAGCGCTCGAGTCGTCCACGGCTCCTGTGCCACAGCCAGGCGACCACTGCGGACACCACGAGGGTCACGAGGACGATGGCCCACCAGCCCCCGGGCCCGTCCGCGGCGAACATGCCAAAGCTCACGCCGGTATTGAATCCCAGGGTAAGGTTCAACACCGGCAGCACCGGCACGCCAGCCCCGTCGAGGTACATCAGGGCGGCCTCCTTGGTGGAGGCGTCCACGCCGATGACGCCCAGAACGAGGAAGAGCGAGGAGTCGCGATTGCTCATCGGCCAGCCTGCCGTAGGTCAGACCTCGCATCGCGGATGATCGACCAGGCCGATTGCAGGAAAAGGCCCGCGACGGCGAAGGCGACGATCAGATCCGGCCATTGCGACCCGGTCCACCAGACCGCACCCGCGGCGGCGACCACGGCGAGGTTGCCGATGGCGTCGTTGCGGGAGAACAGCCACACCGCGCGCATGTTGGCATCGCCCTTGCGGTGCGGGATCAGCACCACTGCGGCCAGCACGTTGACGACGAAGGCCACCAACGCGAACCCACCCATCAAGAGGCTCTCCGGCTGGTGCTCGATGAAGACGCGATAGACGGTGGAGGCGACCACGCCCAGTCCCAGAAGGCCAAGGAAGATGCCTTGCAGCAGGGCCGCCTTGGCACGGGCGGCAAGGCCCCAGCCCACGGCGATCAGGCCCAGGAACGAGATCAGCCCATCGCCGAGGAAGTCGAGGGAATCGGCCTGCAGGGCTTGGGAGCCGGCGATGAAGCTGCCGGCGATCTCGACGATGCCGTATCCGACGTTGAGCAGAACGACGATCCAGAGGGCCCGCTTGTAGGCCGGCGTGACATGGGAAAGGTCCGGAATGTGGTCGTCGTCGTCACCGTCCTCGTCGTGGTCATGCTCGGAGCCAGAATCCTTGCGGACGCCGATGCGGTCAAGCTGGTAACCCAGATCGGTCACGGCGGTCTCGAGCACCGGCAGACGGCGGCTCGGGTCGTCGACTTCCAGCGTCATGACCTGCGATGCGATGGAGACCTTTACGTCCTGAACGCCTTCAACCTTGCGGGCGGCCCCTTCGATCTTGGCGGCGCAGGATGAGCAGTCCATCCCGGTGACTTGGTAGCGTACGGTTTCGGCAGCAGCGCTCATGCCCTTGCTCCTTCTTGAGACGATTTGGTGCAGAGGCTACAACCTGTAGTCACTACAGGAGCAAGCAGGAAATGCAGATAGGGGATCTATCCCGCAACGCGGGGGTCAATGTCGAGACCATCCGCTACTACGAACGGGCGGGCGTGCTGCCCCTCCCGGCCCGCCAGGGCAACGGGCGCCGCGTCTATGGCGAAGCCGACGTCCGCCGCCTCGGTTTCATTCGCCACGCCCGGGACCTGGGCTTCGACCTGCAGTCCATTCGCACCTTGCTGGCCTTGCAGGAACAGCCCGAGGCCTCCTGCACCGATGCCAGCCGAATCGCCCAGGCTCAACTGGACGAGGTCGAACGCCGCCTGGCGCAGTTGCAGAGCCTGCGAGCAGAATTGTCGCGGATGGTCGCCGAATGCCGGAAAGGGGTCGTCGCTGAATGTCGCGTCATCGAAGCGCTCAACACCTCGCCGTTCTGATCGCGGTCGCCTTGGCGGGAGCGGAGGGGGCGGCCCTTGCCGAAGACGTTTCCGGCAGGCAGGTCTATGTCGACCATTGCGCAAGCTGCCATGGCGCGAACCTCGAAGGTCAGCCGCACTGGAAGCGGCGGCTGCCGACCGGGCGCCTGCCGGCACCGCCCCACGACGCGACCGGCCACACCTGGCACCACTCCGACCGGCAACTGTTCCGGATCGTCAAGGAAGGGCCGGCGGCCATGATGCCCGGCTACGAGACCGACATGCCAGGCTTCGGTGCGGTGCTCGACGACGGCGAGATCGCCGCCGTGCTCGACTACATCAAGAGCACTTGGCCCGAACGCCAGCGCGACGTGCAGGCCGCCAAGTCCGCTTCGGACCCGCTCCGACCGTAGACATCACCGTCAGGCCGGGGCGTTGGCGGCGACCGGAAGGGCTCGCTTGTGGGCGGTCGCGCGATAGGCGTTCACGATCCGATCGCGGGCGAAATCGGGAACCGCCCTGCCTTCGAGGAAATCGTCGATCTCGTCGTACGTAACCCCATAGGCGTCTTCGTCGGGCCGCAAAGGAGCATTGTCCTCGAGATCCGCTGTAGGCACCTTGAACACCAGCTCCGACGGCACGCCGAGGTGGGCAGCTATGGCGCGGACCCTCCGCTTGTTCAGGCCGGCCAAAGGCAGGATATCGGCGGCCCCGTCGCCGAATTTGGTGAAGAAGCCCATGACCGCCTCGGCGGCATGGTCGGTGCCGATGACGAGGCCCTTTAGACCTCCCGCCAGGGCGAACTGGGCGATCATCCGCTGCCTCGCCTTGACGTTGCCGAGCAGGAAGTCCTCCCGTCCCTCATTCTCGGGCTCGAAACCGGCTGCACGGATCTGTTGCCACATGGCGTCAGCAGCAGGCTTGATGTTCACGGTGAAGGTCTGGTCAGGATCGATCGCCGCCAACGCCGCCCGGGCATCCTTCTCGTCGGCCTGCACCCCGTATGGCAGCCGCACCGCGACAAACCGAGCTTCATGCCCTTCCGCCCTAAGTTCACGGGCGGCACGCTGCGCGAGCAAGGCCGCCGTGGTGGAGTCGATGCCGCCGCTGATGCCCAGGACATAGGTGGCAAGTCGGGAGCGCACGAGGTAATCCTTGAGGAACGCCACCCGTCGCTTCGCTTCGGCAGGCGCATCGAACGCCGGAGCGACGCCCAATTCGGTGATGATCTGGGCTTGCGTGCTCATTGTCCCGGCTTCCTTTCATCCGCCCTGTTCATGGTCTGGACGCCCCGTTCCAAGGAGCGGTTCATCTACTTGTCACCCTGCATTCGCGCAATGAACATGGACCAGTAGATTTCGGCAGCTCCCTCGAGCGTGAGGTGCTCCTCGCTTTGGCCGCCGAACGAGCGCATGCCCATGCTGCGCAGGAACATCGACTGCTCGTCGGCATCCACTCTGAGGTTCTCGTTATAGCCGTTCGACTCCATGGTTTCCCCATCGACATAGCTGATGCCGTTCGTTGAGAACCCGCCGCCCATGAAGATCGTGCAACGGGTGATGGCCTTCCCGCCTCGGTAGACCGCCGCGGTGAAACGGTTGGTGTCGATCCGCCGGAAATCGCCGTCGATGCCGTCGTTGCGCTGGGCCAGCTCCAGCAGGGAGTTCTCGAAATATTTCGCCAGGAACTCGAAGGCTTCCACCCTGAAACGGTCCTTGTCCCGATCGGTGAAGCTCTTCGCCAAGCGAAGGTTGCTGGACCTTGGGTGCGACGCAACCGCGGTCGTGGACGAAACCGATCTTCCAGGCTCCGGGTGGGACGGAGCCGGGTTGACGAATCGCCCCGCCGCTTTCCTGATGTCCTTGACCACGTCGAGCATGGCCACATCCCGGTCTGGCCATTGCGTCACCGGCTTGCCGTCCGAAGGTGTGGCCCGCAGCTTGCCGAAGGGAGCATGGTGCCATTCGCAGGGTCGAAGGATGACCGGGATGACGATGGCTTCACCTCTGGCCTGCCGATCCAGGGCGACGGTCATTTCCTTGTCGTAGCAGTAGTCCGATGCCAGGAAGTCGGGACTCACCAGCAGGAGCACTATCTCGGCACTCCGGAGTTCCGCACTGATCGAACCGTCGAGTTTCTCCCCAGCAACGATGCGCCGGTCGTGCCAAGTCTCGATCACGCCCTGGCGTTTAAGCATGGCCAACTGGGTCTCCAGTTGATCGCGGAGCAGTTCGTCACGATGGGAGTAGGAAAAGAACACTGTGGTCATGGTTGCTTCTGGACACGCGTGAGGGAACGGATCAGGCGTCGTGCTGGTGGTGCCTGCACTTGCCATGGTCGGCGAGGATCTCGATGACCTGGCAGCTCTCGACCCGACCGTGCGAGCAGCCTTCCACCATCCGCTCCAGCTCGGCCCCGAGTGCCTTGAGGCTGGCAATCTTGTCCTTCACTTCGAGAAGACGAGCCTTGGCGATGGTGTCGGCGTCGGCACAGGACTGATACGGGCGATCCTGCAGGTCGAGAAGTGTTCTGATCTGGTCGATCTCGAAGCCAAGCTCGCGAGAATGCCGGATGAAGGTCAGGCGCTCGGCATCCTTGCGGTCATAGGTCCGGCGGTTCCCTTCGGTGCGCGGCGGAGCCGGCAGCAACCCGATCTGCTCGTAGTACCGGATGGTGGGGATCTTGACCCCAGTTGCCTCCGAAACTTTCCCGATCGCGATGCCGTGACTCATTTCCGCTTGCTCCTATAGTGACTGGAGGATGTACGGCAATGATGGAGAATTCAAGGAGTCGCTGCCGATGGACGCAAGGATTAGAACCACACGCTTCCGTGTTGAAGGCATGGATTGCGCCAGCTGTGCTTCAAAGGTGGACACCGCGGCACGCCTCATCCAAGGAGTCGAGGACGTATCCGTTTCCGTCGTGTCGGGCACCATGTCGGTGAAGCACTCGGACGGCGCCGATCTCGCCGATCTTGCCCGACGTGTCTCCAACTTGGGCTACCCCACCCGCCAGGTGCAGAATGCATCCACGGCGCGACCCGCAACCGAGCATGGCGACGACCATGCTCATGGTTCTGCCGGTGGCGGACACCTCCATATGCACGGGGAAGAAGAGGAAGGGGTTCCTTGGTGGCGTACCCGGAAGGCTATGCTGACCATATCCTGCGGCATCGCCCTCGTGCTGGCCTATCTTGTCGGCCAGGTTCTCCCAGAGGCAGGGCACTGGGCGTTCCTCGTCGCCCTACTGGTTGGTCTGGTCCCCATCGGACGCCGCGCGATTGCCGGTGCCTTGGCAGGAAGTCCCTTCTCCATCGAGACGCTCATGTCCATCGCCGCGGTGGGTGCGGTGATCATCGGTGCCACTGAGGAAGCGGCTACGGTTGTCCTGCTCTTCCTCGTGGGCGAGATGCTGGAAGGTTTCGCGGCCAGCCGTGCACGGGCAAGCATCAAGGGTTTGGCGGATCTCGTCCCCAAGACAGCCTTGCTGGTCGATGGAGAACAGGTGCGCGAGATCGAGGCGTCCAGCCTGGCCATCAAGCAGGTCGTCCTGGTTCGCCCTGGCGATCGCGTCCCCGCGGACGGCGAGATCGTAGAAGGCCGTGGTGCCATCGACGAGGCACCGGTAACGGGCGAGAGCGTGCCCAAGAGCAAGGGTGTCGGCGACACAGTCTTTGCCGGCACCATCAACACCGACACGGCAATAAAGGTGCGGGTGACGGCGGTGGCTGCGGACAACACCATCTCTCGGGTCATCGCCCTCGTGGAGGAGGCGCAGGAATCCAAGGCACCTACGGAGCGCTTCATCGACCGGTTCTCGAAATACTACACGCCTGCAGTCCTGGTGGTCGGAGCGCTGGTGGCGGTCGTTCCGCCGCTGCTTCTTGGCGGCTCGTGGGGCGAGTGGGTCTACAAGGGCCTTGCCATCCTCCTTATCGGCTGCCCCTGCGCATTGGTCATCTCGACCCCTGCAGCGATCGCCGCTGCGCTTTCCGCCGGTGCCCGTCGCGGCCTCCTCCTCAAGGGGGGTGCCGTGCTCGAGGAACTGCGTCGCATCGACACCGTGGCCCTCGACAAGACCGGCACCCTCACCGAGGGCAAGCCGGTGGTCACCGACATCATCCCTCTCGCCTCCACCGAAACGAACCTGCTCTCAATGGCTGCGGCGATTGAGACCGGATCCAGTCACCCGCTCGCGCTGGCGATCGTCAGGAAGGCGAAGGAGACGAACGCACCCATCCCGCCTGCCTTCGACAACCGGGCGATCCCGGGCAAGGGCGTTGCAGGCAACGTGGGCGGAACCCAGGTGCTGCTGGCATCCCCCGACGCTGCCGGGAACGAGACGTCCATACCGGAGGACGTTCGCACGCGTATCGGCCACCTCAACGACGAAGGCAAGACGGTGTCGATCCTTCTGGCCGACGGAAAGATCGCTGGCATATTCGGAATTCGCGACGAACCGCGTCAAGACGCGAAGGCCGGCCTGGCGGTGTTGAAGTCATCCGACATCCGCACCATCATGCTCACCGGCGACAACGAGCGCACGGCAAGGGCCATCGGCTCCGACCTCGGCATCGAAGTGCGTGCGGGTCTGCTTCCCGAGAACAAGCAGGCCATCGTTCGCCAGCTGCAGGCTGAAGGCCGCGTCGTCGCCAAGGTCGGCGACGGCATCAACGACGCCCCTGCCTTGGCCGCGGCCGACATCGGCATCGCGATGGGAGGGGGTACCGACGTTGCGCTGGAAACCGCCGATGCCGCCGTACTTCACGGACGCGTCACCGATATCGCCGACATGATCGGCCTTTCGAAGGCGGCCATGGCCAACATCGGCCAGAACATCACCTTGGCCCTGGGTCTCAAGGCAGTGTTCCTGGTCACCACCGTCATCGGCATCACCGGGCTGTGGCCGGCGATCCTGGCGGATACCGGCGCTACGGTGCTCGTCACCGCGAATGCAATGCGGTTGCTCGGGTGGAAAGGCATAGGTGGCCGCGCATGAGCCAACGGTACAGGCCGCCTATCGCCTTGATGCTGTTCCAATTAGGGTTGTGGGGCTCGGTGGTGTTGATCGTCGGCTGGTTCGTGCTGACGCCGATGCTGCATGACAAAGCTCCCCGGAACGAGGTCATCCCGCCTTCCGCGGCCCCCGCCGCAGCGACCGAATGATGCCGCGCGAGTGCATCATCCGGTCACATGTCCGAACGCGGCCTGCACCACTAGCCTCCGGGCGATTTCGAAACCAGCATCAAGGCAAGACGAACATGAAGACGCTCCTGACCACCTTGCTCCTGCTAGGGCCCGCGATCCCCGCCGCTGCGCACGAGTTCACCGTTGGTGACCTCTATGTCGATCATCCCATGATCGAGGAGGCACCTCCGAACGCTCCGGTGCTCGGCGGCTACCTTTCCATCGCGAACAGGGGCGGTAGCGACGACCGGCTGGTCGCCATCGAGAGCGCAGCGGCAAGGAAGGTGGAACTGCACCGCTCGTCCGTTACCGATGGGATCGCACGCATGCAGCAGATCACCGATGGTCTCGCCGTACCCGCCGGAACCACGGTCGAGCTCGGGGACGGGAACCATGCCATGTTCCTCGATCCGGACCGTCGCTATGTAGCAGGCGATGAGATCGGGGCCACGCTGGTGTTCGAAAATGCCGGACGCGTGGACGTAGTCTTCGAGGTCGAGAAGCGCTCGGCGGAATCCGCCGCCAGCAGCCACGGGGACCACGCCCGGTGAAAAAGCCGGCATCGGGACTGCGAACCCTGCGCGCCGTGCTCTGGACCCTTGTGGCGGTCGCGGCAGCAGGCACCCTTTACCTGACCTACGGCACTGGCCGGCAGCAGGCGGAGGCCGGCGAGGCGTTCTACGCCAAACCGTTCTCCCTGGTGAACCAGGATGGAGCTGCCGTTTCGGAAGCCAGTTTTCTTGGCAAGCCCTCGGCATGGTTCTACGGCTTCACCCATTGCCCCGACGTCTGCCCCACCGCTTTGGCCGAGATGTCCGGCATCCTCGAGGCGCTGGGCCCGGACGCCGAGAAGCTGCAGGTGGTCTTCGTTTCCGTTGATCCCGAGCGAGATACCCCCGAGGTCATGAAGGACTACGTCGACTACTTCGATGCCCGCATCACCGGTCTGACCGGAAACCTGGACCAGGTCTCCGCCATGGCTAAGGACCGCTACATCTTCTTCGAAAAGGTGCCGGTCGAAGGGGGCGACTACACGATGGAGCATCAGGCCTCGATCCAGCTGGTAACGTCGGACGGGCGGTTTTTCGGCACGTTGGCCACAGAGGAAGGCATTGATGTCAGGCTCGCAAAAGTGCGACGACTGATCGACCAAGGCTAGGCAGACACGGCCCGCCGTAAAGGCGGCGCCGCTTCAGTCACCGTCCCGGTCTTTCGCACCGCTCCCCTGCCGATACACCCCTTCGGGTTGATCGGGGCCGCTGAAGGATATGCCCGCGTCCATAAGCGCATCGCTCATGCCGGTGATGCTTGCTTCCGTCACTCGGTCGCCGCCGATCTCATAGGCAGCAACCGTGCGGCGGCCAATGCCGCTACGCGCCGCCAGTTGCTGCTGGCTCCAGTCCAGGAGCGCTCGTGCCGCCCTTATCTGGGCCGGACTGGGATGTCTTCGCTCTTCCATGAGGCCGCGGTTCCGAATCGAAAGATGTAGCACTTAGTTAACCAGAAACGGCGTCGTTGCACAAAATGTACATCTGCGCTTGACATCTTCGGAGATTTCCTCTAGTCACTATAGCATTGGAAGCGACGGTGCCGATCGCACCCCAAGAAACCTTCCCCCGCGTGCCGACTTGCTGCACGACGTCCTCGATTGACCATCGCGCTCAGTCTGCTCATGCATGCAGGGGGAGATTTCCGTGTCCTTGTACGTGCGTTCCCAAGATTCCCGTCACGACGATCAGAAGTCCCGCCAGCTTCGCCATCGTGACGTTCGGCGGAAACTCTCGTCCATCCTGTTCGACTCCATGTCCCGAACACCAGGCGTAGCTCTGGTCGGAACGGATCCGCTCGTCAGCTACTTCGCGACCTCGGTGGGGCTGGACGGCGCTTGCCTCGCGACATGTCAGGCGATGCTCGACGTCATCGGCCCCGTGACCATCGTCGGGGTCCCGAGCCGCTTGTGGTACCGGCGCAACGCGATGGACCGGCTCCAAAGGTTGAGGGCTTCGATGGAGGCTTGCGGTCGCCTCTGCGTCCTCATTCCCCAGCCCGTCATCGTCATGCTCGATCGCGAGGGTGACGAAAGCTCGTCGGGAAAAAGGGTAGAAGTCCTGCTCGAGCTTATACGCGATCCGCAGGGGATGGGCGTCGACCACCCTTGTTGCGGGCCAGTCTTCGGCGATCCTATAGGCTGCCGCGCTATGCGCTTGCTGACTGGCGCCGACTGCCGCGCATAGACCGCCACCCGAACCTCACCCCCTTTGTTGATGGACCCGCTCCTGCGGAGCCGGAGGACACCTATGCGTCGAGATGATCCGATCACCGCCGCTCCAAGCCCGCTGCTGACCCAACTGGTCTATCGTGCCGGCTTCGACCGCAATGAGCTGGAACTCTCCCTGGAGGACCCGAACGTCAAGATCCTGCTGTTGCCACCGGGTTTCGACCCAGACTGTTTCAAGGTCCGGGACCTCGGGCACATGCTCGAGGCCTATGGCCTGCCCTACAAGATAATGGCCCGGTCGAAAACCTAACCGCCGCGCCAACTTCGCTTACGCCCCCACCCTGCAACTTGGAGTACTCGCATGCTCGAAGCCGATGCTGCACGCCCCTCGCCATGGTCGCCTAAAGCCGACCTTGTTCCCGAACGACGCCGCCGTTCCCTGCGCCGGTCCGCCGAGGCCCTGGTTCTTGTCCACCCGGCCATCAGAAGCCTGCAAGGCGACGCCGTCATCGAAGGCATCGCCGACGATCTCATGATCGGACCCGGTGACTTCACAGCCCTGAAGGTCTCCATCTCGGGCCGCGAGGTTTATCTGGTCTGCGTCTGCAACGCGGCCTGGCGCGGCCATGGCAGGCATGCCTTCTTCGAACTGAAGGCACTGGCCGCAACCATGGGCCACACGGTCGTGCTGGTGCCGGAATCGTTCATCCGCCGCGAGCCCCGCCTAACCAACGCCATGATGATCGCCGGTGCCGAAGGTGCAGAGATCGGCTTGACCGACCGCATGAAGCTGTTGGCCCACTTGATCGACAACGGCGGCAGCGCACCTTTGCTGGACCTGGCGGTGATGGTACGCGGGGAGGAGCCGGTCTCGGCCATAATGGCCCTGGTCGTCGAAGGCGGCCTCTATATCGACCTCGACAAGCCGATCCTTCCCGCCACCGAAGTGCACCTGGTGCAGCCGCTATGAGCCGGCGCCACCAGGCCGTGAACTTCTTCGGCGCCGATCCCCTCGCCACCGCGGATCGACTCGAATCCTTGGCCGCCGACCTTCGCCTGCTTGCATCCGGTCACGCTCCGTCTGCCGCGCAATTGGCGCAGGCGCCCACGCTCGGGGACTGGGGCGTGCTGTCGCGCTCCGGCATCGCCTTGGTCGGCACGGTCAAACGACATCCGAGGATCGCGGACCATCGCCCTGCGATCACTTCCGAGCTTTTCGCCGTCGACGGGGACGAACGCTGGGCGAGGACGATGAGCCGGTACTACCTGCTCGAGCCGCGCGGCACCGGGAGGAAACAGCATGGGTGAGCTCGACGATTTGGTTTTCCCAAAGGAGTTGTATGAGATGAGGACGATCAAGAACACCAAGGACGAGCGCACGATCCAGGAGCGGCTGGCCGATCTCGTGGTCGAGCGCACTCTCCCCAAGTCGGTGCGCAACGCGTTGGCCAAGGGCACGAGCGGGCACCTGGTGGTCATCGTACCTTCGACGGAATGGCAGGAGCCGATCGGCGAGGCCATCGCGGAGCTGCACGACTCGGTCCACTCGGTTTACCCCGGCGGCCCGAAGGCGGCTAAGGACGACCGCAAGGCGGTCAAGTTCCATCTGGAAGCCGGGCACGTGGTGGTCGGGGTGGCGGTCACGCCGTCTACCCTTCCACCGTTGCTGCGCACCGTGGCATCCGTGACGGCGACCGTGCCAGCTCCGGACCCTGCCTTGTTGCGGAGTTTCCTTCGGAGCGTTTGCACCGGTCCGGTTCCCCGCGGCCTCGATGCACTCAACGTCGGCGCACTCGACTTCGACGAGATTTGCTCGCTCGTCTCCTTCCAGGCGGAAGCCGCCGTGGTCGTCGAGAAGCTTAGCCAAGCGATCGCCAACAAGACCGGCATGACCCGCGGAAACGAGGTCCTCCCCTCCATGGAGGAGGCTGTCGAATTCGGTGATGCTCGTCGTTGGGCGCAGGACCTCAAGATCGACCTGGCAGACGTCGCCGCACGACGGATCGGGTGGGCCGACGTCGATCGCGGTATTGTCCTCCATGGCCCGCCGGGCACGGGCAAGACCACATACGCTCGGTCATTGGGCCAATATCTCGGCATTCCCGTTGTCATCGGCAGCATTGCCGACCTGTTCGCCAGTACGACCGGATACCTCGATACCGTCATCCGTGCCCAGAGGGATTTGTTCGAGCGTGCTCGCAGCGCCGCCCCATGCCTGCTCTTCCTGGACGAGTTGGACCAGGTGCCCAATCTTGATGCCACCGACAGCAAGAACAGGGACTATTGGGCTCCGGTCGTCGCGGATTTCCTGATTGCATTGGACGGTGCCGTCGCCGAAAGGGCTGGTGTCATCGTAGTCGGAGCGACGAATCGACTCCATGCGATTTCGCCCGCCATTCTGCGAAATGGGCGCCTCGAGCGAGCGGTTTTTCTGGGGCCGCCCGGACCGGATGGCGCGATGCGCATCCTCCGGCACCATCTCGGCTCGGCGTTGCCGGGAGCCGACCTCGGTGGTGTCGCTACGATCTGCGCCAGCCGGGCGATGACGGGTGCGGACATCATGGACGTCGTCCGCAGGGCCCGGCGCAAGGCCCGTCGCGCCGACAGGGACATCACGCTCGACGACCTCAAGTCCGTGCTTATGCCCGGCAGGGAAACGCCCCCCGATGTGGCTAGGCGCATTGCCATCCACGAGTCCGGCCATGCCATCCTTGCGGCACTTCACATGCCGGAACGCCTGAACCTGGTGACCATCGAACCGGGCGGAGCCGGCGACAATAGCGGCGGTCACACCCAGATCGCCGTGTCGGGAACCCCGATCGAGACCATTGTCGAACTCGAGAACCGGGTGGAGATGCTCTTGGCAGGACGCGCAGCCGAGATCCTCATCTACGGCTCGCCCAGTTCGGGTGCGGGTGGGTCCGCCACAAGCGACCTTGCCCTGGCCGTCCAGACCTTGGCGATCGCCTATCTGACGCTTGGTTTGGTCGACGGCACACCCCGTTGGCGCTGCGAACCCGAAGACGTGATGCTGCACCTCATGCGCGACCCGATCGCCTGCCGTGCAGTCGAGACACGGCTGGGCATCTTGGCCGATAGGTCATTGAAAACTCTCAGCGCGAATCGGGAGGCGCTCGGAAGACTGGCCGACGAACTGCTGGCGCGAAGAACTGTCAGCCGAGATGACATTCTGGCCATTATCGAGGTCGAAGCAGGGTCGTCAGGCGCCCCGATTCACTCCCAATCACCGTCTTGGGACGGACCATAGTGTGGCTTTTTGGCAACTAAGGACGATTTTGCACTAAACCTGTGGACAGCTGGAATTAACATTTTTTGGGGTGTCAACATTGGATCGGCGAATCACGACACTAGCTGGCGAAATCGCCTTTGAACCCTCAACGGGCCCGACTGGCACGGTTGGCTCTTGCCGTTGGATCGACGTCGGACGACGCTCGAAGCAGTTAAAGTAGAACATTAAGAAACTGGAATAAGGTGGAGTCAGGACTCGACCATTGCCGATATTCGTCGACCAGAAAAATCGCGGAGGGCCTTTCCAAGCTCTAGCTTTTCCGCAGATGATGATGGCGGATTCGAACGGCAGCGTAGTCCGAAGAGAATACCAGAAAATGAAAACGCCCCGGATTTCTCCAGGGCGTTAAAACAAACGACGACCCCTCCAAGCCTGCAAGCACCGGGGCACGTCTCAAGCACGGCGGTGGACCGCAAGGCCCGTCGCCATCGAACCGGCTTCGCAGCCGACGCATCTACCGGCCTCACGGCCGACAAACGCAACACCATGGACCTTCCGGCCCGTGGCCATGGAACCGGCCTTACGGCCCGAACCACGCCCAGGAGTATCTGCTGGACGCATCGCCGCGTCAAGCTTTCTCCGGGCGTGAGCAGGAGAACTCATGCCCGAACTCCCCGGCGATACCGAAAACATCGCCTTCGACACTCCCGTGCCCGATGCCCTGTCGCGTCGGCCACGCAAAAAAGAACGGCTTGATCTGAGTCGTCAACTCCGCATGGACCGCGAACTGGTCGTGGCCCACATCTTCGTTGCCGACGATGGCGGTCCCGTTCGCACCATCATCAACGGGCGGCACCGCAAGCCCACCGGTCGCCATTACATGATCAAGGCCGGTTTCCGCAGTTCGCCATGGGAAAGCATGGAGGGCGAGTATCCCTTCATGCAGCTCTGCGAGGTGGCGACGGCGGTGCACCGCTTCCTGGCTCAGCCCCACCGGCTCGAGATGCAGGTCGTGGGCAGCGCCAAGCACTGGGTATACTTCCCCGATGCCCGGATCGAAGTCGATCGCGCGTTCGGCGAGATGCTGCTCAACGATGTTCCGTTCGACCGGGCCGTTGCGGAATGGCGCCCGCACATGGCGGACGGCGTGAACATGGTGATGTTGGTTGAGGTGAAGACCGACAAGGACCGTCGTGCCGACGAGAGTGACTACAAGGCCAAGCTGACTCTGGCGCGGGAAGTCTACCACCGGCTCGGCTGGGGCTTCGTCACCATTCGCCAGTCCGACATCGCCATGCAAGACATAGCCTATTCCGTCCGTGAAATCGGCCTAGACCATGACACCTCGGTCGATGCCGAGGATGTGCGGGTGGCCGCCGAACACGTGGCCGCACCTTACGCCGATCTTGCCGGCCTGGTTCGTGCGCTGGGCGGTCGCCCCATCGGCATGGCCAAGGCCGCGGCCCTGCACGTGCGCCGCGTCGTTCACATCGGTCTCGACAACGACCTGCGTCCCGACACCCGTGTCCGCCTGGTCGGCGACGGCAAGGACCTCTATGGGGTTATGCGTCGATGAGCTTCAACGGCATGAACCTGCCCAGGATCGACTTCGACCTCGAGAAGGACGACGTCTACTGGATCAAGGAAGGCCCCGACAAGACTTGGGCTGCCCGGTTCGTCCGCATGGACATGCGCGGTCTTCTCGTCTTCGACCGTGCCGACGGACCCGATTTCACCGTCGCTGTCCCGCTCTTCAAGCGCATGCGTTCGGACGGCAGGGCCGTGCGGGTTCCGGTGAAGCTGCGGACCCGGAAGAGCCCGCTCGAGCTCGGTGATGTCGACCCGACCAACCTGCTCGATCCCGAGGAAACCGGCATCACCGTGACGGAGCAGTCGCGCCGTCTGAAGAAGGTCGAGATCTTCAACCATGCGAAGGATGTCCGCTGGTTCGTGGTGGAGGCCGACGAGAAGCCGCTGCTCACCCGCGGCCATGCCGGCATCCGGGACTTCATCCAGTCCAAGGAGGCGGAGGCGCGCCGCAACGGCGTCACCTTCATCCCCTCGGCACCGACCCTGCTGCGAGCAATCGACCAGTGCGGGGTCTTCCAGTCCCGCCCGCTCTCCGCGTTCTTCTACGACTACGGCAAGCACGACAAGCTCCGCCGGTGGCACCCCGCGGTCATCCGCGAGGCCGACAAGATGGTGCAGGCCTACTGGCACCCGGACAAGAAGCCGCTGCACGAGGTCCGCAATGACTTCTGGGACGCCATCAACACCGAAATCAACGACCTGAAGGCCAAGCTGCTGCCGGTGCCTCCTTCCTTGCGCAAGCCGTCCAAGGAATGTGTTCGTCTCTGGATCAACCTCGCCGAAGATTGGTACCGCTGGAAGGAGCGCTACGGTCAGCTTGCCGCCGACGCCCGCTTCCGCGGTCGCGGCAAGCACATCGAGGCGACCCGTCCGCTCGAATACGTGGCTTTCGACCACACCATCGTGGACTGCTGGGCCCTGGTCGAGGACGCGGACGGCAACATCCTCCTGGTCGAGAAGCCCACCCTCACGCTTGCGGTGGACGTTTTCACCCGCATGCGCCTGGGCGCGGTGCTCACCTACGAGCCGCCCTCCATCTATACGGTCAACCTCTGCCTCAAGCAGGTGATCCGCTTCAAGGACTTTCTGGTCGACGAGTTCGGCGATGTGAAGGGCGCCTGCGATGGTTGGGGCAAGCCCAAGTGCATCATCGTCGACAATGGCTGGGAATTCGTCGGCATGTCCTTCCAGGCGACCTGCGAAGCTGCCGGCATCTCGGTGATCTGGGCACCCGTCCGCACGCCCCAGTTCAAAGCCGTCGTCGAGCAGGCGTTCGACGACCTCAACGAGCATGTCTGGCACCGCCTCCCGGGGGGCATCCCGCTGACCCCGCAACTACGGGCCAAGCTGGGCATCGATAACCGCGTCAACTCGGCCCACACGATCCGCCAGTTGGAATACCTGATGTGGCACCACCTGGTACACGTTCGCCACCTCGAGCCCAACGCGGAAATCGGCTGTGCCCCGGCGCAGAAGTGGGCCCAGGGGATCCAGAACAAGTCACGGGCCACCGTCGACGATCCTGCCTTGTTCGACGGTCTTCTCGGCCAGGGTAAGCGGTGCGTCCTCACCCCGCAGGGTGTGGCCGTCGATGGCCAGCGCTTCCACGATCCCGAGATCACCTCCGAGCTGCTCAACCGCCTGCTCAAGTACGGGCGCAAGAAGCACGTCAAGGGGTCCTTCCACAAGACGGGCAACGTCGACGTCTACGTCACGTGCGACCGCGTCGACGCCAGCTACGTGATGATCTGGGACTTCGACCGCCGCAAGTCGGTCAGGATGCCCAATGTGAAATCCCGCTATACGCAGGGCACCAGCTGGAAGGTGGTCGAGGCGGTCGAAGCCTTCGCCACCGCCCAGAGCATCGCCTTCCACGATGAGGACGCGATGATCGCGGCGAGGGCCGCTTACAACCGGATGATCCGCTCGCAACTGCCGATCGAAGGTTTCGGCAAGGCCCGTAAGCGTGCAGCCGAGATCGACAAGGCCCCCAGTCTGGTCCCGGGCGACCGTGTCATCCAGGAGGCAGTGCAGGCGACGCCTGACGGAAGTGCGGACGTTCGCCACGACACGGCGGCGATCCACAGGACCGACGACCGCATCCCCTCCATCGGGCGCGATCGCGGGAAGCCCAAACGGGAGAAAAAGCCCCGCGACAGCCCCGGCAAGGCCCGACCGCCGGGGCTTCCGGTGGTCGCCCTCGCGTCCCAAGCCCCGTCCCATACCGAAGACTTCGCCCTTTCCGACCCGATGGACTTCCTGCGCCAACTCGCAGCTGCAGATCAGGAGTAAACACCATGAACAAGATCGTCTCCCCCTCCAACATCGCCATGATCACCAGCGCTGTCTGGACCACCTTCGAGTCCCTGCACATCACCCACGATGCTCTAGCCAAGGCCCACGAGCAGTTCGATGCCGTCCGCCTGGCGCACGCCAAGACCAAGAACAATGGCAAGCCTCGCCGTTGCCTCTGCATCTTCGCACCGTCCCATTCGGGCAAGAGCCACACGGTGAGCAGCTACATCCACAATACCGTGCTGCCGCACCTCGTGGTGGAGGACCCGTCGCTGGCTGCCATGGATACGGACGAACTGGCTCGCAAGCAGAAGAAGGTCGTGCACGTGACCCTGTCCGCCCAGGCAACCCCCAAGAGCTTGGCCACGGATATCCTGATCGCTCTCGGGGACCCGGATCCGGACAAGGGCACCAAGCCCACGCTTTGGGGAAGGGTCTACAAGTTGATCGCCAAGCTGGAGGTCGAGCTGCTGATTATCGATGAAGTGCAGCACCTTGCGAACAAGCGCATCAAGATCACCGAAACCGGCGACCCCATCGTCTTCGACCATTCGCGTGACCAAAACGTGGCCGATACCCTGAAGGTCATGATGATCCGCGGGTCGGTCCCCCTGGTCTTCATGGGCATCCTGCAGGCCCGCGATCTCGTGATGGCGAGCACACAGTTCAAGGGTCGAGTCCTCGACGAGATCGACTTCGAGACTCCCCGCTGGGCGGTGGAGAAGGAACGTCTCGACTTCATGTCCTTCTGCGGGCGCCTGGCGCTCAAGCTGAAGGAGACCGGCCTGTTCGAGGAGCCACCCCCGCTCGTCCACGACGACATCCCCAGCCGGCTCTATGTAGCATCGCGGGGTCGCCTCGGTCTGCTCTGCCGCATCGTCGAGAAGGCGACCATCCTCGCACTCACCCGCGGCAACAAGGTGCTCACCCGCAAGGATCTCGAGGAAGCCGTGGACATCATCATCGTGGGACGCGGCGAGCTGGCCGAGAACCCGTTCCATGCGGCCACCAAGAGCCTGGAGCTGGTCTGATGCCAAGGCTCCCTATCCCAGTACGCATCGCTGAGGACGAGCACCTGGCCGGCGCACTTTGCCGGGCGACGTCGGCCAACGGTCGCCGCTTTCCTTCGGAGGTTCTGGCCCTCGTCGATATCGAGACGTTGCACCCGGCGAGCATTGCAGCCAGTCTCGATGAGGTGGGTGCCGCCGGCCTCGCCGAACTGCTGGGAACGGAGGTGGCGTCGCTGCGGCGCGCCACCCACCCCATTGCAGACGATGGCCGTTGCCTTTTCTTCGGCACGTCCATTCGCACCAAGCACCGCGAGGGACCGGTCCGCCGCGTCTCGCCCCGTGGGCTTGCCGAAGCGCCCTATATCCGCGCCATGTGGCAACTCAGGCCGATCGGCTTCGATCCCTGCACCAAGGAGCTGCTGATCTCGGAATGCCCGGTATGCGGCGCCACCTTGGGGTTCTCCCGCACCTATGGCGTGTGCTTCTGCGACCGCTGTGCGGGAAATGACGACCTGGGTTTCGTGCAGCCCGCGGTCGACCTCCGGGATTTCCCGCAGCCGCTCGTCGAGATCGAGGACATCGCGGCACTGGACTTCGTCACCGGGCTGGTCGACCCCGACCCGGCGGTTCGGGAACGGTTCGCTCCGGCGTTGGACGATGATCTGACCGGCCTCGACCGCGGCGAGATCTTCGACCTGTGCATGGCCATCGTCGGGGTCCTCGATCAGGATCCGAAAAGGGCCGTCACCTCTCCGGCGAAGCCCACCACGCGTAGCGACTACGAACGTCTGTTCACCCCCGAACGCTTGGCGGAAGCCGGGCGGATCATCCTGGACTGGCGTATCGGTTTCGATAGCTTGTGCGAACGGGCTCGTGCCACATCTCATGATCGCCCGGGCTTCTACGGCATCAAGGCCGAACTCGGACAGGTCTATGCGCTCACTGTGGACCGGACGTTGACCGAAAATGTGCGCAAGGTGGTTCGGGAGGCGGTCCTTCGCAACATGGCGACGAGCTCCGCCGGCGTAACCGTGCGGCGGACCGAGCACCGCGGTCGCACCGACCTGATCACGTCCCAGCAGGCCGCCGAACGCTTCGGCATTCGCCTGAAGCTCTTCCAACGGTTGGCCAAGACACCGGAGCTGACGCACCATCGCGCCCCTGGGACGAAGAAGGGGCCGGTGCTGTTCGTCGCGGAGGAGATCGCGGCACTTGCGGCATTGCGGGCGGATCTGGAAAGCTCCTCGTCGGTTGGCCTTCGCCTCGGCATCCCGAACGGGGCCGTTGCGCAGCTGGCGCAGGCGGGCCTGATCGAGAAGGTGACGGGGCCGGTGCTGCTGACGGTGGTCGGCAAGAACCAATATCGCCGCTCCACCGTGGATGCCCTGATCCGCGACATCGAAGCCAAGATCGGCAGCGGGCCCACCGGCAGCTTCCATATCCGGCTCAGCAAGGCCATGTACCGGATGCCGGCTGGCGAAAAGCCGTGGATTGCGCTCGTCCAGGCCGTGCTGGCAGGCCGTTTGGCGGTGTTCGAGGTGGCGGGTCGCCTGAGCGCCACCCTGGTCAAGCTCGCGGCATCTTCCTTCGAGGAGGTGGTGGCAGCCGTCGCCGATGAGGCTGGCACCAGCGACGACGTCGAGCCGATGGTCACACGTGCCGAGGCAGCCGACATCCTGGGGATCACGGTGGCTACGGTGATCGGCATGATCGATGCCGACCTGTTGCCCGAGCACGGGTCCGGTGTCTGCAACCTGCGCCGCGCCGACGTCGTGCAAGTCGCCCGGACCTATATCTCCACCGCCGAGGCCTCTCGCCTTATCGGCGTGGGTTATCGCTGGGTCCGAGGCAAGCTGGCCGAGGGCGGTATCGAGCCCGTGGCCGAACTCAGCGAGCACCGCGGCATCCTCTATGACCGAGAACAGGTCACGGGCTGGCTCGCCACCTTGCGGAAGGACGCGGCATGACCAGCATGGCTGGACGCGAAGCTGCAATGGATGAACTCGAACGCCGGCGAGCCGAGGCCAAGGTCATGGCCCATGAGGCTCACCAGGCCGACATGTTCCTTGAGGCCGACATCGACGCTGCCGGGTCAGCTGAGGAGATTGAGTCGTTGCTCCTTCGCAAGAAGAACCGCCGACCTCGGACGAGGAAGCATGTGAGCGTTGATAATGGTGAACACCAGCAGCTCGACTTCGAGTACGCGATCGCCACGGATGTCACCGACGATACACACGTAGCCCCGAAGGCATGCCGGCGGGACGCGATCGTCCTGATGCGGGCTCGTACGTGTGGTGCAATGACCACCCGTTCGACTTGGGCCTGGTGTTCTGGCGGTCCGGCTCTCCGGAAGCGACAAAAGCATCGCCAGTGCGCAGGAAGGGGTGGGCTGATACCGCTGGCACGTTCCGATCTGGTACGCGGCAAGCGTGGTGTCTCGCCAGATAAAGCCCTAACCTTCAAGGAACTTGATCTTATCCCGTAAAAGGTATAAATATGCCGGGAGTACAGAAGCCCCTGAGCTGGTTGACGCCATCGATCAGCGAGCTCGTTGACCTTCCCAGGGCTGTCCGAAGGGAGTTCGGGTACAAGCTAAGTCTGCTGCAGCACGGTGATGAGCAGGAGAGCCCAGACATAAAGAGGTTTGGCGAGGACGACAGGATCGCGCATCTCACGAAGGTAGTCGTCAACGGAGCCGATGGTAACACCTACAGGTTGGCAGCGACCGTTGAATTCGAAGAGGGCATCTGGGTTATCGACGTTTTCGTCAAGAAATCCAGCTCTGGGATCAGCACGCCGCAGAAGGATATCGAGAGGATCGTCAGGCGGCTGAAGAGATTGAAGGAATTCCGTGCTTCACCCGAAGGCCAGAAAGTCATCCAGGAGATGAAAGCCGAATACGCTGAAGCGGTAGGATTGCAAGAGACGACCGAAATGCTCGGATCGAAGTACAGGAGAAAATGATGGACGAGAAGCTTGTCGCCTACAGAACCGGGAACGTGTTCGCGGACCTCGGCCTGGAAAATCCTGAAGAGGAGCTGGCGAAGGCACGTATCGTAGCCAAGATCGCCAGTGTCATTCGAGAGCGCAACTTGACTCAAGCGCAGGCAGCATCGATCACCGGGATAGCTCAACCCAAGATTTCCAGCATGGTCCGCGGGCATTTCGAGGAGTTCAGCTCGGACCGACTTTATCGCGTCCTCAATCGACTCGGCGTCAGCGTCATCCTGAAGTTCGAAGAGGAGCCCGGTTGGAGTCCCGGTCGTACCCTGGTCGCAGATGGTGAGGAGAACTCCGACGAGTTTGCGCCAGCCATGGCCTTTTAGCGAGTGATCGGGCTGTCGCAGCTTGCCGGTCTTGCTCTTCGACCGGTCCACATGAATGCTGATCGCCGATGCATCCGCCTGAAACTCCGTCGGCTGAGGCGATTGGCATAGCGTCGTCGTCTCTTGCAGGACGCGCACATCCACATCTTCGGTAACCAGGCTTGCGCCTGCATCCCCCGGCTCGTCCCTACAACAGGACGAGCCTTTTCTTTTGTGGCTCATCGCGAGCTCGCCTCCGCCACGGCAGCGGATCGACTCGAGAAACCCGGCCAAATGGTGGAAATCGACTCACGATTGGCGGTCGGAGGTCAACATTCGACTCTTGAAACGTGGTCAGGCCGACTCTAGGCTTTTTGCCGATCCCCGGATTGCAGGGGTGGATCGACTCAAACTCTTTTGGTCGCATTAGACGTCTCCGGCCTTCCGGCGGCGCCCGTTATTTCAACGTCCCACGATCATCGACGGCGAGCCGACCCTCACCCGCTACGTCCCTTTACCTTCGCGTTAGGGCCAACACATTGTCCTTTACTATGGCTGTTTGCGAGTTGGGCCCGTTGGCCAGCCGCTCTGGTGTGCCAACGAACACTCTTGTCCAATGATGTGCATCCAAATTTAGCGACGAAAGTGTCTCTTCGGCCGTAGGAAAGATGGCATCTTGCGACCACGACCATGGAGCCGCCGAGGCGTGCTCGACGATCGGCAAAAGGCCACCTGAAGCAACTGCGTCGGCTGCCCGCTGGAGTACTGCCGATCGAGGGAAGTCAACAGTTGACTGGAAGAACAATGCGGTGACGAGGTCGAACTCGCCATCAGGAAAGGTCGCGGCCAAGTCGTATTGCTCGAACCGGGCGTGATCTCCAAGGCCTGCCTCTTCGGCCCGCCCCGTAGCAGTGGCAACCGCCGTCGGTGACACATCCACGCCTGTGGCCAGCCAACCTTGTCTAGCAAGCCAGATCACGTCGTCGCCCCTGAACTGCCCAGGTCGAGAGAACGGCCCGGTGTCAGATCACCGGCGTACTGAACCAGGATCGCGCTGGGTCGTCCGCTCAGTTCGCTGGTAAGCTTGCGATAGTGGTTGTCCCAGAACTCTTCCGAAGTCGGCTTGCTCATTTCAGTGCCTCAGATAGGTTGGTTCGCCCTGCTGCGCAGTCCGATATACCATCGGACCAAAATGGGATGGGAAGCGGACCGGCAGCTATGGAGCCTCAGCGCCCTGTGTTCAGACTCTCTCCAAGACTATCGCGATACCCTGCCCCACGCCGATGCACATGGTCGAGAGAGAGCGCTTGCCGCCGGTGAAAGACAGCTCCAGTGCGGCCGTACCCGTTATGCGGGCGCCTGACATGCCTAGAGGATGCCCCAAGGCGATTGCCCCGCCGTTGCGGTTAACGCGCGCATCGTCGTCGGCAATGCCGAGACGGCGGAGTGTGGCGAGACCCTGGCTAGCGAACGCTTCGTTTAGTTCGATGACGTCGAAATCGGCTTCGGTCAAACCCAGCCGCGCCAGGAGCTTTTGCGTTGCCGGCGCCGGGCCCATGCCCATGATGCGCGGCGGCACACCGGCCGTGGCGCCGCCAAGAATGCGGGCAATGGGGGTCAGCCCATGGCGCCTGGCGGCGGCTTCGGAGGCGATGATCAGCGCCGCAGCGCCGTCGTTGACGCCCGAAGCATTGCCCGCCGTCACAGTGCCGTTGGGAAACAGCGGCTTGAGTTTTGCCAGCGTTTCCACCGTCGTGCCGGCGCGCGGATGCTCGTCCCTGTCGACGATTATCGCATCGCCCTTGCGCTGCGCGATGCTGACTGGAGTGATTTCGCGCGCCAGCCGGCCATTCGCTTGTGCTGCCACGGCCTTCTCCTGGCTGCGCACGGCAAAGGCGTCCTGCGCTTGGCGGCTGATGCCATAGTCCTGCGCCACGTTTTCACCGGTCTGCGGCATGGAATCGGTGCCATGGAGCTGCTCCATCAGCGGATTGATGAGGCGCCAACCGATGGTGGTGTCGTGGATTTCGGCATGGCGCGAAAAGGCCGTTTCCGCCTTGGGCATGACGAAGGGCGCACGCGACATGGATTCCGTGCCCCCCGCGAGCATCAGTTCCGCCTCGCCCCCCCGGATCGCCCGCGCGGCGGTGATCACAGCATCCATGCCCGAGCCGCAAAGCCGGTTGATCGTCGTGCCCGTTACCCCGACCGGCAGACCCGCCAGAAGAGCGCTCATGCGCGCCACATTGCGGTTGTCCTCGCCCGCCTGGTTGGCGCAGCCAAAGATCACATCGTCGACCGCTTCCCAATCGACCCCGCCATTGCGCGCCATCAGTGCCTTGAGCGCGATGGCGCCAAGATCATCCGGGCGCACCGAACTCAATGCCCCGCCGAAGCGGCCGACAGGGGTGCGGATATAATCGCAGATGAAAACCTCGGTCATCTCAAACCTCCGGGGCGACCAGGTCGCCGATCTGATCAGGCAATACCAGTTCCGCCCCGGTCACCGCCTGCAATCGCTCGACGCTCATCGATGGCAGCTTTTCGCGCAGCACGAAGCGACCGCCTTTGATGTCGAGCACGGCAAGGCTGGTATAGACCCGCGTCACGCAAGCTACCCCGGTCAACGGCAGCGAACAGCGCTTGACCAGTTTGGGCTTGCCGTCCTTGGTCACATGATCGGTGATCACGGCGACGCGCCTGGCGCCATGCACCAGATCCATTGCGCCGCCCACCGCCGGCACGCCCTTCGGGCCGGTCGACCAATTGGCGAGATCGCCGGTCTCGGCCACTTCATAGGTGCCAAGGATCGCCACATCGAGATGCCCGCCGCGCACCATGGCAAAGCTATCGGCATGGTGGAAAAAAGCGGCGCCCGGCTTGAGGGTGATGGCCTTTTTGCCGGCATTGATGAGGTCCCAGTCCTCCTCGCCCACCGCCGGCGCCTCGCCGAAATTGAGCACGCCGTTCTCGGTGTGAAAGATCGCCTGCCGGCCCGGCGGCTGGAACTTTGCCACCATTTCGGGAAAGCCGATGCCCAGGTTCACATAGGCGCCGTCCTCGATATCCTGCGCCGCGCGCCAGGCGATCTGCGCGTTGGAAAGTTTCTCGCTCATGCGTAGGCCACCCCGTCGCGCATCAGAGCCTCTTCCTGTTTCGCATCGGCAACCTCGACGACGCGATTGACGAAAATACCGGGCGTCACCACCGCTTCCGGGTCGATCCCGCCCGGCTGGACGATGCGCGTGGCCTGCACGATGGTGAGCCTTGCGGCCGCTGCCATCAGGGGCGAGAAATTTCGCGCCGCCTTGCGATAGGTACAATTGCCCATGGTGTCCGCCAGCTCTGCCTTGAGCAGCGCCGCATCGGCCTTGAGCCAGCGCTCCTGCACGTAATGGCGACCCTCGAACTCGGCCACCGGCTTGCCTGCGGCAACGTCCGTGCCATAACTCGCCGGCGTATAGAATGCCGGGATCCCTGCTCCGCCGGCCCGGATGCGCTCGGCCAGCGTGCCCTGCGGCACCAGTTCGAGCGCGATCTCGCCGGCCAGATATTTTTCGGTGAAGGCTCGCGGATCGGCCGAGCGCGGAAACGAGCACACCATCTTGGCGACCATGCCGGCGTCGATCATCGCGGCAATGCCGATGCGGCCATTGCCGGCATTGTTGTTGACCACGTTCAGGTTTTTCGGGCTGCCCGTCGCTTTAAAGCGATCGATCAAGGCGTGGATGAGCTCGATCGGCGCGCCGGAGCCGCCAAATCCGCCCACCATCAGCACCATGCCGTCCTCGATCCCGGCCACCGCGGCCGCCAGACCGGACACTGTCTTATCCATTGGACTTGTCCTTTGTTTCGCCCAGCCGCAGCTGCGCGAGCAGCCGGTCGGCGACAATTAAACTTGCGCCGGTCGCCACCAGCATCTGTGGCAGCACCAGCCATTCCAGCGTCCAGGCCGCGCCCGATCGCTCGTTTTCATGCACCAGCGCCTGAGCCAGCGTGCCCGACAGCCCGGCATTGAGCCGCGCCAGCGCCACCAGCACCTCGGCATTGACCGGGTTGGACTTGTGCGCCATGGCCGAGGATCCGCCGCCGCCCGTGAGGAGCAGCGCGCCCACTTCGTTCTGCGTCAAAAGCGTTATGTCCGCGCCGATCTTGCCCAGCGAGCCGCCGATCAGTGCCAGCAGGCCGCCCAGGGCCACGATCGGATCGCGCGTCGCCTGCCAGGGCTCCGCCACGCCGAGATCGAGCCGTCGCGCCATGCCCGCAGCGATCGCATCGCCATGCCCCTCGAAACTGGCGCGGTCGCCCACCGGTCCGCCCAGCTGCACCACCAGCAGGCCCTGTCGCATCGCCAGGAGGCTGCGCAGATGACGCTTCAGCGGCTCCGCCCAGCTCATCAGCTTGGCGTCCCATGTCGTGGGCAGCGCCACCTGCATCCGGGTATGCGCCATGAGCGGCACGCCGGCCCAGTTGCGGCGCAGGGTTTCGAGCCGGTCGAGCAGCGCGCCGAGCCGGCGATCGTAAAGATCAAAGGTCTGCGCGAGTTGCAGCATCAGCGCGGTATCGATGACGTCCTGGCTGGTGGCGCCGCGATGCAGCGCCGCTCGATGCGGCTCGGCAACTGCTGCCCGCAATTGCCTGACCAGCGCCGGCACCACGACGCCATCCTGCGCCATGCCCGCCTCGAGCGCGGCCCAGTCCGGCTCGAAGCCGTCCAGCGCCACGCCGATCGCGGTGGCGGCTTCTAGGGAAATCCAGCCCGCCTCGGCACTGACCTCGGCCAGCGCCCGCTCGAACTGGAGCATCCCGCGCAGCTGGGCTGCGTCGGAAAGCGCGGACTCGATTTCGGGATCGCCGGTGAGGGCGGAGAGAAGGGTCATTGGTCGTCCATTTTTGCCGAGCCATCGGCTCCAACATTAAATTCTTGCACTGCTCGATCCTCGCACTCGATCGTCACCCCGGCGAAGGCCGGGGCCCATCTTGAGATCTCAGGATGGATCCCCGCCTGCGCGGGGATGACATCGGTGCCGGAGGCAACATTGCAGTTCAGAACACCGGCGCTAGATATCGAAAAACACCGTTTCGCCTTCGCCCTGCAGGACGATGTCCATCACATAGCGTCCGCCTTCTTCCTTGCGGGCGATCAGGGTCTCGCGTCGGCGCGGATCCATGATCTTGTTGAGGACGAAATCGGTGGCGTTGGCTTCCGCCTCGTCGGCGAAGTAGAGCCGGGTCTGGAGGCCGATATTGATGCCGCGCGCCACAATCCAGAGCGACACATGGGGCGCCTGTTTGCGGCCATCGGGCCCCTCGACCGGCCCCGGCTTGACAGTTTCGAAACGGTAGGTGCCGTCCGGCTGCGTCGGCTGGCGACCCCAGCCGGTAAAGCCATGTCCCTGCTCGCCCGTTCTAGGCCCGGCGAAGGTCCCATCCGCCTGGGCCTGCCAGATTTCGATAACGGCATCGCCCACCGGCGATCCGGCGCCGTCGATCACGCGACCGGTCAGCGTGATCCGCTCGCCCGCCGTATCGTTGGCCAGCATGTTCAGCCCCAGATCGACATCGCAGACGCCGGTGATTTCGCAAAAATTCGGCGTCATGCCGATATGGACGTATGGGCCCGCCGTCTGCGACGGTGTCTCCTTGAGAGTCGGGGTCGGGTGCAGCATCAGTTCCCCTCCAGCTTGTTTTCGAACATGGTCGAGCGCCGTCCACGCAGCACGATATCGAAGCGATAGGTCAGCGCATCCATCGGCGCCGTATTGTGGCGATCGAGCCGCGCCGTCAGCTGGTCGATGGCGGCCTTGTCGGGGATGGTCGCGACGATCGGGCATTGCCAGATCATCGGGTCGCCCTCGAAATACATCTGGGTGATCAGCCGCTGCGCAAAGGCATGGCCGAACACGGAAAAATGGATATGGGCCGGCCGCCAGTCATTGCCGCCATTGGGCCAGGGATAGGCGCCGGGCTTGACGGTGCGGAACGAATAGAACCCGTTTTCGTCGGTCAGCGAACGCCCGAAACCACCAAAGTTCGGATCAAGCGCGGCCAGATAGCCTTCCTTTTTATGACGATAGCGGCCACCGGCATTGGCCTGCCAGTATTCCACCAGCGTATCGGGCACCGGCCGTGCGTTTTCGTCCAGCACCTGCCCATAAACCACCATGCGCTGCCCGATGGCGTCGGTGCCGTCCTGGCTGTAGTTGCGGATCAGGTCGTTATCGAGCGGGCCAAAGGTTTCGTGCCCGAAGGTGGGCCCGCTCATTTCGGACCTCGTCGGCCCCAGCGCCAGAAGGCTGTGCCTGGGGGCGCGAAAGGTGGTCGATTTATAGCCCGGCGTATCGGCGGCCGGATGCCAGGCGCGATCGCGCTGGAAAAGCTGCCCATCGGCGCCGGGAAGAATGATGCCGCTCATTGCCCAGCCTCCTCGCGCCTGGCCAGTTCTTGCTTGGCGATCCGAAACGCGCCATTGGCCGCCGGCACCCCGGCATAAACCGCCACATGCAGCAGCAATTCCTTGATGTCCTCGGCGCTGGCCCCGGTATTGGCGGTGGCGCGCACATGCATGGCAAACTCTTCCTCGTGACCCAGGGCGGCGAGCAGCGCCAGGGTCAGCATGGAGCGCTCGCGCTTGCTCAAGCCCGGCCGCGACCAGACCGAGCCCCAGGCGCCCTGGGTGATAAAGGTCTGGAAATCCTCATCGAACGCGGTTTTGCGCGCGGTGGCGGCATCGACATGGGCGTCACCCAGCACCGAGCGGCGCGTCGCCATCCCGGTTTCAAACAAAGTCTCAGCCATAGGCGACCCTTTCGATAAAGCCATCGATCAACCGGGCCAATCCCTCCGGCTGCTCGATGGATGGAATATGACCCACACCCTCGAGCACCTCGAGACGCGCGCCGGCAATTGCCAGGCAATTACGCACCAGATCGAGCGGCGCCGCCCTGTCCTCGCTTCCGGCAACCACCAGGGTCGGCGCCTCGATGCCGGCGATCGCCCTGGAGAGATCGGCATCGCGCAAGGTGGCGCAGGTGGCGGCATAGCCCTCGGGATCGGTGCGCAGGAACAGATTGCGCCAGCCCGTCAGCGCGTCGGGCTGCTCCTGCCGGAAGGCGGGGCTGAACCAGCGCTCCATGATGCCATCAGCCATAGGCTCGAGCCCCTCGCGCCGCGCCGTTTCGATCCGGGCGCTCCAGAGCGCCGCATCGCCCATCCGTGGCGCGGTGCAGCACAGCACGAGCCCCGCCACCCGTTCGGGCGCGCGCAGGGCAAAACCCTGGGCGATCAGGCCCCCGACGGAGACCCCGACCAGCACCATGCGCTCGATGCCCGCATGGTCGAGCAGGCCGGCAAGATCGTCGAGATGATCGTCGAGGGCATATTCGCCCCCTGGCGCATCGCTAAGGCCATGACCGCGCTTGTCATAGCTAAGGCATCGATAACGGTTATTGAAATGGTCGACCACCCCATTCCAGATCCGCGCATCGGTGCCAAGCGAGTTGACAAACACCAAAGCCGGCGCGCCGTTAGGGCCGCTCAGGCGATAATGCAGCACATTGCCATTGATCCGCGCAAAATTCATGCCCGGATTTTAGGGTGCTGGCAGGGTAACTGTAAAATGATATGTCCAAGGACGATCATAACCGTGAAGTTATAGGCCAAGGCACCACGTTTCCATGACCCGCATCATCGATCCCCGCATCCGTCTCCGTCACATCGCCTGTTTCCTGGAAGTCGCCCGCCTGCGCTCCATGGCGGGTGCGGCGGCGGCGCTGAGCATCAGCCAGCCCGCCGCGACCAAGACGGTGCAGGAGCTTGAGCTGCTGCTTGGCAACCAGCTGTTCGACCGCTCCCGGCGCCGGCTGGCGCTGACCCCGTTCGGCGAGACGTTTTTCCGCTATGCCTCGACCAGTCTTGCCGCCCTGCGCCAGGGGATCGATGCGGCGCGCGGAGCCAAGGAAACCGCCATCGTGCGCGTCGGCGCCCTGCCCACCGTGTCGGCCCGCATCCTGCCCGAAGCGGTGCGCGACTTCACCGCCGAGGCAACCGGCGCTACCACCCGCATTATCACTGGGCCCAACGGCTATCTGCTGTCGCTGCTGCGAACCGGCGATGTCGACATCGTCCTTGGACGCATGGCCGAACCGGAGGCCATGCTGGGACTTTCGTTTGAACACCTTTATTCGGAGCGCATCGTCCTGGCGGTGCGCCCGGGCCACCCGATCCTTGCCCGGACCGGGTTCAACCTGCCCATGATCGAGGCCTACCAGCTGCTGGTGCCGACACCCGATTCCGTCATTTATCCGGTGGTGCAGCGCATCTTCTTTGCCAGTGGCGTTTCAGACCTGCGCGACGAGATCGAAACCGTGTCCAATGCCTTTGGCCACGCCTATATCCGCCAGACCGACGCGATCTGGATCATTTCCGAAGGCGTGGTCAGCAACGAGGTCGCCGCGGGACGCCTCGTGCTGCTGCCGGTCGATACCAGCCAAACCCTGGGCCCGGTGGGGCTCACCACCCGCACTGACACCACGCCAAGCCTTGCCACCACCACCTTCATGCAGGCGGTGCGGCAGGTGGCAGTGCAAAGCCAGGCTCGTCAATAACAGTTCATGGCCACGGAAAGCAGGGGATCAGGCCTGCCGCTGCTCCACAAGGTCCAGCAGCGCCCGCACGGCCGTCGCGTAGCCTTTGGCGCCAAGACCGGCCATGACCACATCGGCGCGCATCGACACATAGGAGCGATGATAGATCGGCTCGCGCTTATGGATATTGGAGATGTGGAACTCGATCACCGGGCCTTCGAACATCTTGAGGGAATCAAGCAGTGCGAGCGAGGTGAAGGTGAAGGCTGCGGGATTGATGATGATCCCGGCGCCGTCGTCGATAGCCTCATGCACCCAGTTGATCAGCTGCTCTTCGCTGTTGGTCTGGTGAAACACCACGGCATGATCGCCTGCGGCAGACCGGCAAAGTGCCTCGACCTCGGCCAATGTCGTCGTGCCGTAGATTTGGGGTTCGCGCTTTCCCAACCGGTTGAGGTTGGGACCGTTGAGCACGTAGATGGGTTTCATTTCGCTGTCCTCAGCCCCCATAGCCAAAGGTGCGCGGCAGCCAGAGCACGGTTTCGGGCACAAAGGTGAAGAGCATCAATGCCGCGAGCAACGCCAGGAGGAAGGGAAACACGTCGCGTACCAGTTCGCGCATGTTGGAACCCGATATCCGCGTCATGATGAAGAGCAGGAGACCGAAAGGCGGCGTGATCAATCCCAGCATGATGTTGACAACGACAACGACGCCGAAATGGACCATGTCGATGCCGAGCGCCTGCGCCGTGGGGATCAGGATCGGCACGATGACGAGCAGGATCGTCGTGCCTTCAAGAAGACAGCCCAGGATCAGCAACAGGATATTGGCCGCGATCAGGAAGGTCAGCGGGTCGAGATCCCAGGCAACCAGAAGAACGCTGAGGCTGCGCGGAATGTTTTCGATCGTCACCACATAGTTGAGCACCAGCGCGCCGGCGATCAGCATGCCGATCGAGGCGGTGGTCTTGGCGCTGGTCAGGAGGGACGCGTAGAATTCACGCGCACTGACACTGCGATAGATGACGACGGAGACGACAAGGGCATAAAGCGCGGCGATTGCGGCGGCCTCGGTGGGCGTGGTGATGCCGCCATAGATGCCGAACATC